>CANCLV010000017.1 GCA_947378905.1 Opitutia bacterium | reverse complement strand
GGCATGTCGGTGCCGTCCCAGAATTCTGTATCAGCGGGTGTGGCTTCTGTAGTTGGTTCAGCGTAATTAGCACCGCAAGAAACAACGAGGAACCCAGGGTATTTCCATGCACCATATGTCGTGTTATAGGAGCCGGTAGTTAAATCCTGAATAGGGGTCGTGTCTCCAGGTAGAACGCGATAGCGATAGTCGTAGGCGTTACCCCATGGATCACGGAACTCATACGCCTTAGGGGTGCCACCACTAGCCCAGTCTTCCAGGCCAAGTGATTTGTCATCGTTTGATGTCACCACGCCATCACTCAAGAAGGGTTTCATTTTGCGGTTAGTTCCACCTGGTAACTTAGTGTCGGTATAATTCAGTAATAGGACCGCGTTTCCACCGGATGATAAATTTGAAGTATAAATCCTTTTACGACCTACTAGTTGGTCGAAGAAGTCTTTACGGAATTGTGCGCCATTCGTTGAAGATGATTTACTCGAACCGCATGGATAATCGCCGTAAGTTTTACGATATACTTCACAAGCCATACTCATACCTTGGATTTCACCGCGGGCCTTCGCCTTGTTGTTACCATTTTTAGCCGCTTTAAAGAGGCTAAACATAAGCGTGCTGAGAATGCCAATAACGGCAATCACCAGCAAAATTTCGATGAGGGTAAAACCGCGCCGGGCGAGAGATCTTGGGGACATGGGGTAAGTTAAAATTTAAATATGACGGGAATCGTTTTCGTCCTTTTTGACGTAGCCTGAATCTTGGCGTTGGTGATTCACTGCATTCTTTTTCAGGTAAGCCTGGTAAACGTCTTCAGCCGACATTCCTAAAACTTGAGCAATCGAAATGAGGAAGTGAAAGAGGTCGATGACTTCAACGCGGGCGTTTTGTTCGTCGAACTTCTGATACTTCGCCCACCACTTCCAAGGTACCGAGTCAGTCAACTCGGCCATCTCTTGCTGCATGGCGCGGAGGTAGTTGAGCGTCCATTTGATTTTTTCCTCCTCGGTCATGCCTTCCGTGATTACCCCAATACGCTTATTGAGGTCGGATTGCATTTTGAAGATTTCTTCGAATTTATCAGCCATAAGCCCATCAAACGGTCTTAAGGGTCGGGGGCAACCCTGTATGCGTAGCTCTTAACTAATTCGTCTTTGCAGATTTCCAAGAGTCTGCCTTGCTCTGGGTGTGCCGTCCGTCCCGCCTATAAAACAATTAAGAAAACCCGAGGTTCTTGCCCCGGCGGGGGAGTGGAATTGTGCAAAAGCAGCTGTAGAGAATGGTGCCGATGCTATATTTTTCGGCGTCGGTCGATTCAACGCCCGCGTTCGTGCCCATAATTTTGAAGAGGCTGATTTACCCGCCCTCATGACCTACCTCCACGGTCGGGGTGTGAAAGGTTATGTAACTTTTAATACACTTATTTTTCCCGACGAACTCGCCGAAGCCTCAAGGATGCTTCGCACAATCATCGCATCAGGCGTAGATGCCGCCATTGTACAAGATGCTGGTATTTGTCGTTTGATAAGAAAAATATCACCTGACTTTCCTATCCACGCCTCAACACAGATGACGGTGACGAGTGCCGAAGGGGTCCAGTATGCTCAAGACCTAGGTGCCTCGCTTGCGGTCCTGGGTCGCGAGGTTTCGATTCCTGAAATACAAAAATTACAGACGGAATTATCGACGAAAGATAAGACATTGGACTTAGAAGTCTTTGTGCATGGAGCACTTTGTGTCGCTTATTCGGGTCAATGTCTCACGAGTGAATCTCTGGGTGGCCGTTCGGCGAATCGTGGTGAATGTGCTCAAGCGTGTCGTTTGCCCTACGAATTAGTCGTCGATGGTGTAGTCAAAGATTTAGGTGATCGCGCCTACTTGCTATCACCGCAGGACCTCGCGGGAATTGAAGTCGTACCTGATTTAATTCGTGCAGGGGTAAAATCTCTGAAAATTGAAGGACGTCTAAAATCGCCCGAATACGTAGCGGCGATTACCCGTGCTTACCGTCGAGCTGTCGACGCCGCGTGGTCAGCCTTACAAACGGGACAAAATGCCGACCAAGCCGCTCATCGAGTTAATACCGAAGAGGAGTATGCGATGCAGATGACTTTCTCGCGCGGACTTTATTCTGGCTGGCTTCGGGGAATTGATAACCAAAATTTAGTGCATGCACGTTTCGGAAAAAAGCGTGGAGCGTATTTGGGTAAAGTAGTCGATGTCTCGACCAATGGAGTAACCTTGAAGTTAGAAGGACCTCTGAAACCTGGTGATGGTGTGGTTTTTGACCAAGGTAAACCAGCGGAACGCGAACAGGGTGGTTTCGTGCACGGTCTGGAACCGGCGCGTGGTGAATTAACTTTTGTGAGATTTGGCCGCGAAGATGTGGACTGGTCACAAGTTGCACCGGGTGCACTTCTTTGGAAAACTAAAGATCAAGAACTCGATAAGCGATTGCACGACTCCTGGGACCGTGAGCGTCCTAACTACCGTCGATCTATTTCTGCCAAAGTGATTGGTCGATTAAATCACCCCTTACGCATAGAGCTTAATGATGGCGAAGGTCATGTGGTTTCGGCTGATTCAACAATGCCTTGTGTCGCTGCTGAGAAGCGTCCTTTAGCTCAGGAATTATTGCAGGAGCAACTGGGTCGATTAGGTGAGACTGGCTTTGAACTCTCTGAATTAAAATTAGACTTAGAAGGTTCGTTGATTGTGCCGATGAGCGAAATCAATCGCATCCGCCGCGATTTAATCGAACGCTTAACCGAACTCCGCGAACAACCACCACAATGGAAATTAAATTCGTTTAGTGAAGAAGCTTATACGGTAGAAAAAGGTTCCGAGAAATCGACTGCTCGCCCCGAAATTATTACAGTGATTCGTGAACCCGAACAACTGGAGCCCGCCTTGCAATGGGGTGCACGTGTTATTTACGCTGAGTTTGAAGATCCTAAAAAATTCCGTGCCGCGGTCGCCCGAGTGCGTGAGTTTGAAAATGAATCGGGAAAGAAATGCGAGTTCTGGGCGATGGGTCCACGCATTCACAAAGAGGGTGAGGACCGTCTCACTGAAATAGTTTTATCCTCCAATGCCGACGGCTACTTGGTGCGTAATCACGATAATTTAAAAGCCTTTGCCGGACATCGTCGCCGCGGAGATTTTTCCTTAAATGTCGCCAATGGACTTACCGCTGAATGGCTGGTGCGTCACCACGGACTTGAGGGTGTTACCGCTTCTTATGATTTAGATGTGAATCAGTTAACGGCTCTTATTAAATCAGCTCCGGCAGAATGGTTTGAAGTTACCTTACACCAACACATGCCGATGTTCCATATGGAGCATTGTGTCTTTTGTACTTTCATGTCGAAAGGCAAAGACTACCGCGATTGTGGTCGTCCCTGCGAAAAGTATCGCGTGAAACTACGCGATCGTGTGGGTGCAGAACATATTTTGAAGGCTGACGCTGGCTGTAGAAACACGCTTTATAATTCCCGAGCGCAAACGGGGGCTGAATACATGGGCGACTTATTAGCTCTCGGGGTTAGACGATTCCGCATTGAGTTTGTTGATGAAAATGCCGCAACTGTCACGCAAACCCTGGAACGCTATCAATCGCTGCTCGACGGAAAAATTACCGGAACAGAACTCTGGAACGATTTAAAAGTATTAAATCAGCTGGGTGTTACCCGCGGAACCTTACGCGTAAGAATTTAAATTTCTTCTTTGAGTCGCGGAAGCAGTCCAGTAATTCGACCCGAGTCTGAAATGTTTCTGACAGCCATCGCGTAGGCTGTCGGATCACCTACTAATATAACCTGTTTACGGCCTCGCGTAATCGCGGTATAAATCAGATTTCGAGCCAGCATGATGCTGTGTTGACGGAGCAGAGGAATGACCACGGCGGGGAATTCAGATCCTTGCGATTTGTGGATGCTTACAGCGTAGGCCAATTGTAGGTCCGATTGCTCGCTACGTTCGAACTCTACGCGCGTGCCATCAAAATCAATGAGCATATTTCCAGTTTCGGGCTGAATCTCGAGTACGACGCCGAAGTCGCCGTTAAAAATTAACTTATCATAATTATTACGGGTCTGAATGACTTTATCGCCCGTAGTAATTCTTCCCGCTTGTGCGTGTGGTCCGCGTAATTTTTCCTGCAGTGCTTGATTGAAGGCTTGAATTCCGCCCGTGCCTTTATGCATAGGAGCGAGCACTTGAATGTCGCGCAATGGATCTAGTCGTAAATTTTTTGGCAAGATTTCACAACAGAGCTGGGTTACTTTTTGTACGCATTTTTCAGGATCATCGACGCGCAAGAAGTGGATATCTTGGGTGAAATCTAATTTATCAAATTCCTCTACCGGGTGCGGCGGATGAACGTCAGAATGTAAAATTCCGTGAGCAATCGTGACAATACCCGAGCGTGCGCCTTGTCGAAATACGCTATCCAGTCGGGTTACCGCAGCGACATTCGATTGGATGATATCGCTTAAAACATTTCCTGCACCCACGGACGGTAATTGATTAACATCGCCGACTAAAAGTAGGTGAGCGGTTCCAGGTATCGCACGGAGTAAGGCTGCGGCGAGTTTCGTATCCAACATACTAGATTCATCGATGATAATAAAATCTACGCTCAGCGGATTTTCTGTATTGGCGGTAAATCCGCCTGCACTGGGATCAAATTTTAATAAGCGGTGAATCGTAGAGGCAGGAACGCGTGTCGCTTCATGCATCCGCTTGGCAGCACGACCAGTCGGAGCCCCTAATAATATCTTCACTCGTTTCGCTACCAGGATGTCGCACAGGGCTTTGAGAATCGTTGTTTTACCCGTACCAGGTCCGCCGGTGAGAATGCTCACTTTATTTTTTAAGGCCATCATGACGGCCTGACCTTGGGCTTCCGAAAAAGTAAAGCCCGCACGATCTTGAGCCCACGCCACAGCTTTATCGGCGATGATGGGTGGAAGATTACTTGGGGTGTTAGTCAATCGGCGCAGTGATGCTGTGATGGAACGCTCAGCATTTTCTTGAGCGCGAAGTTGAATGAGTCGAACCCCATTCGTCTCAAGTAGGCAGACTGAATTTTCTTTAATCAGAACTTTTAACCGATCTTGTACGATGGAGTAATCTACTTCGAGTAGCGCGGTGGCTTTTTCAAGTAGGCCGACTTCAGGAAAAGCACTATGACCTTCGCCCTCCAGTTCTTCTAAAGTATGCATAATACCAGCATCCACGCGTTGTGGGCCTGCGGTGGGCAGCCCTAGATTTCGCGCAATTTTATCAGCGGTTTTAAATCCGACCCCATCGACTTCACGACAAACTTTATAAGGCTCATTCATTAAGACCTTTTTAGCGTCGTTGCCATAAGCCTTAACAATGCGTAGGCAAAGTGCGTTGGTAACACCGTAGGTTTGGAGAAACACCATCACTTCGCGCAGTGCCTTTTGTTCTTCCCACGCGGCTTTAATTGATTTTGCGCGTCCGGGTCCGATGCCTTCGACTTCACGGAGTCGGGCTGACTGATTTGAAATAATGTCGAAAGTCCGCACGCCAAATTTCGCCACAATTTTCTCGGCGTAAGTTTTGCCGACTCCTTTTACCAGTCCACTTCCTAGGTATTTACGAATGCCGTGAACGGAGGAGGGGAGGCGTGACGTAAAAGATTTTACGCGCAGTTGGGCTCCGTGCTGGTGATGGCGTTCCCAGAATCCGATTACTTCAACCGTCTCGCCGCATTGCACTCCGGAAAGATTTCCGAGGATTGTGATTTTGTCACCCGTTTCAGGAATAAGTTCAGCAATCGTAAAAAATGTATCTTCATCCAACCACAAGATACGTTCGACCACACCCGAAAGTGTTATTTCAGGTCCGCGAGATTCTTGGCGCGGGGGCGACATAGTTATAGCCAATCACTGCTTAGTCTCGTGGGCGAAACAAAACCTTAAAAACCAAAGACGGATTTTTGTAAGGCGGGTAGGTCAATGTGTACAGTATCTGGGCTGTACGGTAAGAGCTCCTCCACTGTATGGCTGCCCGTTGCTACACAATGGATCGCCGCTAGTTTACCGTTTCTAGCGGTTTCGATATCAAAAGGTGAATCACCTATCATAATCGTCTTTTGAGCTTTGGCGCCGAGCGTGCTCGTGACGAAATGAGTGAACTCAGGTTGGGGCTTGCGCCAAGGATGGACATTGGTTCCGAAGACTCCGTCGACGAGATGATCAATTTTGAGGTAACTCATGATTTTTTTTGAGTTAGTATCATCTTTATTGGTGTAAACTGCGGTACGCACTCCGCGGGCCTTAAGACCCTCAAGAATCTCTTCGCAGCCAGCATAAGTCTTTAGCCCTTTCAGCATGACCGAAGGGAAATGTTCACGGAAAAGTTTAGTGGCGACGGCAGCATTATCTTCGCCGGCCAATTTTTGTACGGTGATATTGACGGAGCCACCGACCGCTCTACGAATCTGTTCGTAGCTCACACCCGGTAGGCCCATGAGTTTCATAACATCATTATAGCACTGATGGATGCCCTCAAAGTTATCCACGAGGGTGCCATCGAGGTCGAATAATACGGTTTCGGGAAGTGGAGCTGACATGCTTGGAATAACTGAGACGTTATTGGCCATCTTTCCAAGTTTGGAATTGAAGAAAAGCGTTTAGGCCCTACTTATTTCGACATTCCCATGATCTTCTCACTCGATTTAACTAAACCTCTTAGCCGTGTGGGCTTAATCGTTAACTTGATTTTCCTTACCGTCGTTTTTTCGGCGATATCTTGGTTAAGTTTTGGTTTTATGACGAATACGCTGCCAGCTTCCGGTGCTCACGAAGAGGCTCAAGCGATTGCACAAAAAGTACAGGACCAGACATTCTCAAAATTAAAAGCAGCTTCTAAGGGAAAAGCTTTTGACGAAAAGGCTGCGACAGAAGAAGCCCGTGCGAAGGGTCTCGAGGCCGCAGAAAAAGAGCACGAAAAAATTCATCACCATGCCGTTGAAGGTTGGGCACCATTCGCCATTTTCCTTCTCATTCTATCTGCGATATTCTTCAGTGGTTTTCTATCGATTGCTTTACTCCGTCGCGCATACGATGCCGCTGCTTCAACGATTCTCGGATTCATCGCAATCGTTGGCGGCGTGGCCTACGCTAGTTTTGTTGCCTTTGAGCCATTCTTAACTCACCACGAGTTGACCAAGACTTGGGCGCCCGCTGGAATCTTAGGTTTAGTTTTGATTTTACCCTTATTATTCAAGGGTGAAAATCAGTCACAGCACGACGACGCCCATTGATTTTTAGAGTCGGCTGACTTGGCCGAAATCAAAAATCGTATGACTGATAAAGCCGTCTTCAATGGCGGTTAGATCAGTTTCTTTTCCTGCGCTGATGACTTCACCGTCGCTCCACGCAAAACTGTAACCGAGGGCTGATGGTTTAAAGAGTGAACTGTGTCGGACAAGTGCAGGAATTGTTTTCTTAACTTTCGTTTCTGCGGTTACCTTGCTGGGATAATTTAGACTATGAACATGTAAACCAGTCATAGGTTTGCCGACTAAACTTTTAGCAAATGCGGCAGCGTGATCGCACGCGGCATCGAGGTGAGGTTGAATGCTGCTGGGGCAGACGCTCGGATTACGATGCACGGCTTCAAAAATACTTTGTTCTAAGTCGAATGAGCAGGCTACTGACGGAAGACCCCAAGCACTTCCTTCGGTTGCACCAGCAAGCGTGCCCGAACTTAGGCACAAGGGCATCGTAGCGTTGAACCCAATATTCATGCCCGAAAGTACAACATCGGGTTTCTTTTTTAAGAGATTTCCTAGGGCGATATTTACGCAGTCGGAAGGTGTACCATCAATAGCCCATGCTTCATGTCCGCAGTTTGGATAAGCTGAAACTGTGACTTCGCGATGGCGACTGAATGCACGTCCGATCCAACTTCTTTCGCCAGAGGGTGCTGCAACCCAAACGTGAAACCCCTGTTTAACGCAGGCGCGAACTAAATTCTGAAAGAAGGCAGCTCCGATGCCATCGTCATTGGTAACAAGAACCGTGGGAGCTGAAATCATAAGCCGAAGATTGGTAATACTTGGCTTACGAGCAATGCGGAAGGCAAAGATTATTTTATCGAAACCTTCGAGCCCAGTTCGGCAATCTGATCTCTCAAGGCTGCAGCAGTTTCAAATTCTTCATTTTTAACTGCTTCAGCGAGTTCGGCTTTCGCCTTTTCGAGGCGATTCTTTAAATCGGTTTCCGAAGGTTGCGGACGGCGACCCGAGTGTGATATTCCAGGCTGGATACGGGAAAGCGTGGGTAAGAGTTCTTGCGTATGTGCTTCGTAGCATTGGGGGCAGCCGATACGGTGAGTGCGTTCAAAATCCTCCCAGCGGAAGCCACAGGACGGGCAGGAGCCTTGGATTTTGGGCATCGGTATATCCAGCTTAATACCGAGGATTTGAGAGGGTAGGCTGCCAGCCAGGGGGGATGTCATGGCGCTCGGGCAGTGTGCACAGCACGAATAGGTCATAGCCTTTCCGCCCGCCACTAATGTAATGAAAAGTGTGCAGGGTTTTTTGCAATGTGTGCAAATGGTAGGGCTGGGTTCCACGACTAAGACTATAGAACTTTTTGTTTCTAATACAAGCCGGAGGCTTTCTTTTCGGTTGAAGCCGAGCCAAGTCCGTATTGCCTAATGTTCGATGTATTTAACCATTCTTCCTGCGATACTTGCCGACACTGAAAAAGGCGCGATTTGGTATTTCAAACAAATGGACAGTCCTGGTCTCGCCGTAGCAGGCGTTCTGGTAATTTGTTCATTTATTGGTTGGGGTGCAATGATTCAAAAGTGGTCCGACGTGCAAGAACTTCGTCGTCGCAATCACGGATTTGATCGTCGCTTACGTGACCAAAATTCCGTCGTCGCTCTGAACTTCCCTGGAGGCACGAATCTTTCTCCTTATGAATATTTAGTAGCTGAAGCCATTTCTGCGGTACAAAGACACAAAGGACGTTTGGTAAAACAATCCGATGTTCGTATGTGCATGGGTCACGTCGAAAATGCCCTGCAACGCGCCGTGTCACGCACGATGGTTAAATATGAAGATAAAATGGTTCTGCTTAGTTCGCTCGTTTCCGGTGGCCCATTCTTAGGTCTACTCGGAACAGTTTGGGGTGTTATGGTGACGTTTGGTGCTCTTACCGAAAAAGCCAGCATTGCTCAATTAGCGCCGGGTGTTTGTGGTGCATTGGTTACAACAACTCTCGGGCTATTGGTCGCTATTCCTGCGACATTTGGATATAATTATTTATTAACGCAGGTGAAAATTATGTCCACCGAGTTAGAAAATTTTGCGAGTACTTTGGCAGACCGCATTGAGTTAGAACTCGAAGGCGAGGCACGTGCTAATTTCGAACAACAACAAGAACGCGAAGCATTGCGCCGAGCTGCTCAAGTCGCCCAAGGGCCAGCTGTGAGCACGCCAGCACCTGCTCCAGTAATTCCAACACCTGTTACACCCGCCGATTCATCGAGTCAGACAACCGCGCTTCCTGGATGGGAGGACGCCCAATAGTTCATGGCTCGTTCTTTTTCTAAGCCCCATCGGCTGCATGTGATGAATGAGTTGAACGTCACACCCATGCTCGATTTATGTTTTTGTTTGCTCATTATTTTCATGATCGCGACTCCAGTATTGGAGCAGACTACGGCCGTTAATTTACCAAAAGCTGAAAAAGGTTCAGGTAAACCAGCGGACACCAAACAACAGTATCGTTTCGTGTCTATTGGCCGTGATGGTTTGTTTACCATGGGCGGCAAGTCCTTAACCAAATCACAATTAGAGAGCGAATTTGCGACGATTGCTGCGATGGCTGAGTCCGCGCAGCCCATCGTTCGTATTCGTGGTGATGCTACTTTGCCTTACCAAAAAATTATTGATGTGATGTCCTTAGCGAAGGCCAAGGGGCTGACTAAAGTCGGCTTAGACACGGAAATTCGCTAACGATGGCAAGCGACAGCAAAGGCGTCATAGGTTCAATCGCCGTTCACGTGGGCATTGTCGCTGTGCTTGTCGGTGCGTCGTGGTACGCATCTCGACAGTCGGGAAAGTCGCTCGAACCCGTAGATCCTCTCTTGGTTGATTTGAATGGTATTCCCGGTCGCCGTCCTGGCGAAGTTGGTAAAGCGGATGGCGTTGCCCAAGGACAGGAAACGGGAACTAAAAAAGGCATTTCTATTATTAAAATTAAGAAATTTGATTTCGAAAAACACACAGAAGAATCCGCCAGTAAAAGTGAATCAACTCGTTCCCAAGCTTCGAAAAATGCGACCAGCAAAAGTAGTTCGAAGACAACGTTGAGCGAATTTAATAATTCTAAAGGTGGAAAAGGAACTTCTTCGAAAGTCGCTGGGATTAGTGGGGTGTCTGTCAAAGCAGGACGCAATTATGGTAAGGGTGACAATGGCGGCGAAGGCGGTAGCGCCAGTGAATTACAAATTTATGCGGGCGAAGTTAAGGCACGTTTTCAATCGGCTCTCACAAGTCTCGCTTCATCTGAGGTAGATTTAAGTTCTGGAACTTGTGGAGTTGTTTTACGTGTCGATGCCGCAGGTAATGTAAGCTTCTCGAGTTGGATTAATAAGCCAAAGAATACTCAGATTGCTGCGATTGTTAAGCAGGCGGTCGGCCAAATCGGTAATTGCGGAAGCCCCCCTGGAAAGAAGTCATTCCAGATTGATTTAACCAGTGTTACGCTGAGCGATTTTTGATTTAACGGACTTCTAATACGATCTGTACTTCTACGGCTGCACCCAGAGGCAATCCGTTGACGGAAACAGCGGCGCGTGCGTGTTTACCGGCATCGCCAAAGACTTTTAATAAAAACTCTGAGGCACCATTCAGGACTTTGGGACTATCGCTAAACCCGTCGATTCCGTTGACGAAGCCGTTGACCATGACGACGCGGACAACCGCATCGAGTGATCCGAGAGCGGCCTTGGCATTAGCAAGGGCATTGAGGGTGCAAAGTTGAGCCGCTTCGGCCGCTTGCACTAAATTGATTTCTTGGCCGACCTTGCCCGCGTAAACAATTTTTCCGTCACGCATGGGTAAAGTGCCAGCTAAGTAAAGAAGGTTGCCCGTCCGTACCGCGGGAACGTAAGCACCTGCAGCGGCAGGTGGCTGGGGTAGGGATAGTCCGAGTTCTTGAAGGTTTTTTTCAGGATTCATAAAGTTTACCAGTAGTTGGGCCAATTACTCTCACGAGATATATTGTGATAAAATAATGCTAAAAATATGATCACGAAAGCACCGGCGATGGTGGGGCAGACCAGAAAAAACCAAGTTGGGTTAGTTAAAAAAACGACGATCGAGTTGGAGGTAGCGGGTGGATGTACCACTCGAAGGAGTTTCATGAACAGCACTGTTAATCCGACGGCGATGCCAAGGCTCCACCACTGCGGTCCGATAAATTTTAAACACAATAACCCCATAGTTGCTCCGATGATATGAGCACCTAGGACACTGCGCGGCTGGCTAACGGGAGAATCAGGGTATACGAAGACAAGTAAGCTGGTAGCGCCGAATGTACCAAGCAGGAGCATCGTTCCGATTTCGCCATCAAGATATCTTAGGCCAGCAATAACCAGACCCACGATTACAGCACTAATAATTATTTTTTTAAAATCGGATCGTGCGGGAGGCTCTTGATGTCCGCCTACAAATTTTTTTATCAATTTCATTCTTCAAATTTAGAGCTATTCGCAGCTACATCAATCCTCATTCGATAGGAACAAGTTTGACCCATTTAAGTGGGTGTTCGCCAAGTAAAGTGGGGTACCAGCCTTGAACTTCTGGACGAATTAAAAACTTATTTTTATTAAAAACTACGGGAATGACGGGAGCACACTCGATTAAGCGAGCTTCTGCTTTACCAAATAATTCGAGACGTTTGGTGGAATTTTGTTCAATCGCCGCCGACTTAATTAATTCATCATAGATAGGGTCGCTCCAGCCGGTTTGATTGAGTTCATTGCCTGAGATAAACATTTCGAGGAACGTATTAGGATCGTTGTAATCGCCACTCCAAGCGGAACGTGCCAGTTGATAGTCTCCTGTGTGCAGTGCACTTAGATAAACTTTCCAATCGAGATTTTTTAATTCTATTTCGATGCCTAAACTTTGACGCCACATTTCTTGGTAGGCTTGGGCGGCGAGTAAGGATGTTTCAGATGTATTAAATAGATATTCTAATTTCGGAAAATTTTTCCCATTGGGATAACCCGCTTCTGCCATTAATTTTCGGGCCTCTTCGATGTCCTCTCTCCATTGGGCAGGCGAAGTAAATCCGCCGGTGCCTGTGGGTGTGTAATAGTAAGCGGGCGATTCGCCTGATCTTAAAACTCTATCAGCTATTTGTTGGCGATTGATGACTATCCCTAGGGCACGTCGCACTCGCTTATCTGAAAGCGCTTTTTGTACGGCATCATTATTCTTTACCTGAGTGTTGATGCGGATGAATGAAACCGACAGAAACGCATCGAGGCGTAAATGAGGTGCCTTATCGGCCACCAGTTGGACGATCTTGTAGGGCGGAACTGAGCCGGTGATATGTAATTCGCCTCCTTGGTAGGCACGTTCTTCGGCGAATAGATCCGAAATCGCTTTGAACTCAACAGCGTTAAGAGAGACTTGTGCTGCGTCCCAATAATACGGGTTTTTCTTTACTACGATTTGGCGGGCGACTTCCCAGCTATCTAAAGTAAAGGCTCCATTGCCGACGAGGCTACCGGGTCGCGTCCACGGTGTGTGCATCTCGTCTATTTTTCCAAATTTTAAAATCGTGGGAGGGTGCACCGGTAGCCAACTGTTGTGACAAACAAGTTGGAGGAAGTAGGGCACGGGATTTTCTAATTCGACAATGAGCGTATGAGGGTCGGGCGATTTAAAACCCACTTCTTTAAAGTCCTTAATCTTGCCTGCATTAAAATCTTTAGCTCCTTTTACACAGTGGAGCATGGACGCATATTCTCCTCCAAAAGTAGGCATCAGGATTCGTTTAAAACTAAAAAGAAAATCATCCGCCACTACAGGGTCGCCGTTGGACCAGCGTGCATTGTGTCTTAACTTAAATGTCCAAACCTTGCCATCGGGCGAGCTGGACCAGCTTTCGGCTACGCCAGGGATGGTATGCGAGTCCTTAGGGTCGAAATTAACCAATCCTTCAAAAAGGGAGTAGGCGATGCGCGATTCAAGCATGCCGGTGATTTCCTGTGGATCGAGTGCGGAGGGCTCAGCAGAGTTATTAATCACTAAAATACCCTCACGGGCTTTTTTGACTACCGTTGTTTCCTTTTGACCGCAGCCCACCAGGCAAAGACAGAGAGCGACTAGGAGGAGTATTCGCTGCTCGTATGCAGAGGTGGACATGAAACCTATTTAGTTGCGGACGGTGTGCGAGTGCAAGGCATAGCTCACGCCGTTTTAAACCAAAAACAAAAAAGGGCGACCAAAGTCGCCCTTTTTAAGGTAATGATTAAGTCGATTAGATCGCTGAATTACCACGCTCACCAGTACGGATGCGGATAACATCAGAGAGGGAGGTGATAAAGATCTTACCGTCACCAATCTTACCGGTGTGAGCGGCTTTAGAGATAGTGGCTACGGCTTTCTCTACCTGCTCGTCAGAGACGGCAGCTTCGATCTTTACCTTAGGTAAGAAATCAACCGTGTACTCAGAACCACGGTAGATTTCCGTGTGTCCTTTTTGACGGCCGAAACCTTTGACTTCGGTAACGGTCATACCCTCGATGCCGATTTCGGCGAGAGCGTCCTTCACTTCTTCGAGTTTGAAGGGTTTGATAATAGCGGTGACGAGCTTCATAGTTGTGTGTGTTTTAGGTTAAGTTTGGTTTTCGGTTGAGCAAGTACACTTATGCACACGCTGTGCCAAGTCGGACACTGCAGATTTAAGGACTACGATTGCTTATTATTGAGCAAGAGGGTGCGAATTTCGGCTAATTTTTCAGCAGATTTTAGCCCAGGACTGATTTCGACCCCACTATTTAGGTCAAAAATATCAGCTTTGGACCCTAAAGCCTCCACTATATTTTTAGGCCCAAGGCCACCCGCCAGTATCCAGGTCTTATTTTGATGTGAGGTTTTAAGATTTTGAAAGCGATTCCAATCGGACCGTTTTCCTGTGCCACCGAAAGCATCCGCTGCATGTGCATCGTGTAAAAAAGTTTTGGCTAAAGAAATAATTTCTTCAGGCCAAGCTACACCGTTAGGAACTTTCGGAGCTAACCAAATTTTATCTGTACCCAATTTTTTAGAGATAGCCTGCACATCACAAGCCTTGGTGCTGGGATCAAAATGAATTTGTACCGTGGCGAAACCTTCATCGATGAGTTGTTGGGTTTCGCTGAGCGTTGGATTGACTGTAACCGCGATGCGTTGCTCAGGTTTTATTTCGCGTAAAAGATTTTTGCGTAAAGCTGGATTAACAAAGCGTGGTGATCCTGCCCAACAATTCACACCCAAGTAGTCCGCACCAAAATGAGTTACTAGGGCGACATCCGCGGCATGCATGATGCCACACACTTTTATTTTAGTGGAACCAATCATTCTTGAAGTGCGGAAATGACGGCATCGCGAATCGCTTTGGCTGTAGGAGCAGTGGCTACAGCGGCCAGCGGAATACCCGAACGCTTCATCGCATCGGCGGTAGTGGGACCAATAGCCACAGCCTTGGGTTGTTTCGCGCCGGATTCAGGACGTAGTGAGGCAGCCTGGTGAATAAAGGATTCTACAGCAGAGGGGCTGGCAAAAACGATGATATCGGCACCGCGACGACGAAACTCTGCGGCTTCAGGGGATTCGGTGACGGGTCTTTCTTCGGTCGCATATACCTTGAGCACGTCGACGATGGCCATGGCTTGATCGAGAAGGAGTGAAGCAAGTTCGGGTGAACTTAAATTTCCTGTCGCCATCAAAATTTTCTGATTTTCCATATCATGCGAATCCATCATCTTCCGACCTAAAGAAAGTCCATCGGCCTGTGTGGATGTAATGTCGGGTTCTAAGTGGTAGGCGCGCACTGCTTTTTCGGTGGCTGGACCCACGCAGGCAATTTTCACTCCACCGATAGAACGTATGTCAGCAAAGCGTTCGAAGAAGCGATTGAAAAAACCGCGTACTCCGTTGGGGCTGGTGAAAACGAGCCAATCATATTCACCCATGCCATCTAAGACTTCGGTAAGTATCATCGCATCAGGCTCAAAGGAAATTTCGATTAAAGGAAGTTCGGCCACGGAAGCACCCGATTCCATTAACAATTCTTTCCAGTCAGCGCCACGTCCTTCGGGGCGTGTTAGAACAATATGACGATCTCTTAAAGGGAGTTTAGACATGATTAACGGCTAAGTAGTTGTGATAAAATTAAATCTGCGAGTGACGATGCCATCGTCAAATCCGATGCAACGAAAGGATAGGCACGGTATCCGAAATCACTCCTAAAGAGGTAGATTTTATCGGCATGATGATGACAAGCGAAGGCAGTATGACAGCCTTCGCCAAGTTTGCTCAGAAAGAGTCGCTCGATGGAAACGGAAAAACTTGTCGTAGCACATCCCACGTTTTGGTAGCGGGCTGCATCAGTGATTCGACATTGAATCGCCACGGCACCTTGTCCAGCGGCAGGCACCATTTTTGTAATATCCACGGGCTCAAAAACTAAACCGTCCCAATTTTCTATACCGAGACGACTAAGTCCAGCAGCAGCCAAGTAAGTAGCTTCAGCTTCACCCTGAACGATTTTCTTGAGTCGAGTATCTACATTGCCGCGTAGCTCAGTCCAAGTGGCATGTGGAAAAATATGTGCGCCTTGGGCGCGACGACGTGGACTACCGGTCGCGATTTTTTGGGGTGATTGAATTTGAGATTGGCGAACAAGCACATCGCGTGGATCGCGACGAGCCAAGCACGACGCAATCGTCAATCCCTTCGGCATCTCGGTGGGCAAATCCTTCGCGCTGTGAATCGCCACGTCTGCTTCGCCATTTTGGAGGGCCTGTTCTAATTCAGCGGTAAAGAGGCCTTTGCCGCCTTGTTTTTCTAATGACCAGGCTGCTTGGCGATCGCCCGTCGTGGTTAAGATTTTAATTTCTGTTTTTACCTGCAGTGATTTTTCTAACTGTTGTGCTGCATCCTTGGCTTGCTGTAGGGCCAGTGGACTACCTCGAGTAACAATGATAAGAGGCGAGGACATTCTTGATTAAACAGTTTTGGTTAATGACATTACAACCCAGCTTAATGGGACGAGTAAATTCGATGCTATGAGAATGATGCTTGTTACTCGGAAAAAATCCCAACCGCGTCCATAGAGTGCAATGTAGGCACAGATAGCACCAGCGAGTGCGGTGGGAATGCCAATCCAAGTACCGATGATTAAATCGCGACCGAAGGGATCACTTTCGATTCCCAGATAAACGCGACCACCTTTATAGGTCATCATGATGGAGGAGACCAAGGCGACCGCGGCCATGAAAATCGCGAACGATTGGATGAGGCGATGGCCAGGAATTTCTTCGTCGGTTTGTTTGTCCACGCAACTATCCAATCTCGTCCTGTTGAGACTTCCAAGTTTCAACTTCAATTCTAGACGCTTTTTAAGCGTCCTAATTGTCCAGCCTCAGCTAATTAATGACCCAGGCCTTCTTGTTCCTTAATGTATTCTTGTTTAAGTCCCAGTGCTTCTGGGGCGTGTAGAACCAGCATTTTCATACGAATGTCGGCTGGAATCTGTCGGGCCGTTAATTTCGATACTACAATCATTAAGGTAATTGAAAGCGGTACAGCCCAGATCGCGGGTTGTTCGCAAAGAATACGAGCGAGAGGATGGGAGACCCAGTAATCAGCGATGCATTTAGAAATCGGATGATCGGCCCAATAGGCGGCTAAGTCACCTGCAGGTAATTTTTTAGCGGCAGCGTTGGCTACATCAGAAATCGATGTTAAGGAAATCGCAACGAGTGCAGAGAGTCCTCCGACTAACATTCCAGTGGCTGCACCTTTCATGGTCATACCGCGCCACCATACACTCATGAACAGGAGCGGGAAATAACTGGCGGCAGCGATGGCGAAAGCTTGTCCGACCATGAAATTAATTTCGAGAGCTTCGACTTGTGTGCCAAGTCCGATGGCCACCGCGCCGATTAATACTGCCGCCCACTTGAAAGCGGTGAGGCGTTGCTCAGGTGTGGAATCAGGTTTTAACATTCGACCATAAACATCGTGAGCGAGTGCACCGGTCATCGACACTAGGAGTCCAGAGAAAGTGGACATGAATGCAGCGAAGGCACCAGCACAGGTGATACCTGAAAGAATCGATCCGAGTAGGGCATGATTTTTTCCTGCTAACAGTGTGGGTAATTCTAGAACTACTTTATCCGTACCCTTGGCACCGACCGCATCGTAGAGTTCTGGCGTGAGTGAACGTCCAATCACCCCGTAAACAGGAGGGAAAACGTAGAATACACCGATAAGAATCATCACCCACATGGTGGTGCGTTTTGCAGCTACACCATCGGGATTAGTATAGAAGCGAACTAAGATGTGAGGCAGACCTGCTGTACCACAAACGAGCGCGATGATTAATGAGTAAGTGTAAAGAAGTGAATAAGGTTTCTTGTTCGCTTCGATGGTCGCCTTGGCTTCAGGTGTGGGAGCTGCTGCGATGGATGCATCGACTGCCTTGGTGGTGAGCTTACCAAATGGCGCAATCCACTGTTCGTCTTTCGGTGCTTTCGCTGGTAAAACTTTTCGTTCTACTTGTGAGGCGTTGGGTGCGGCCGTTTCAAAACCAGTTTTATTAGCATCAAGGTGTTGTTCGTAATGACCGACGATGGATGCTAAAATAAATATCGGTAAAGTGATGGCGAAAACTTTAAGCCAATATTGGAAAGCTTGAACGAGTGTGATACCTTTCATGCCACCCAGCGAAACATTGAGTGTGATGACTGCTCCAACAACGGCGACGCCGACCCAGTAAGGAAGGCCTGGAAAAATATAAGCGAGAGTTGTACCCGCGCCCTTCATTTGTGGCATCGTGTAGAAGAAGCCAATAAACAGAACGAAGCAGACTGCGATTTTTCGGAAGATCGGTGAGTCGTAACGACCTTCAGCGAAGTCAGGTATCGTGTAAGCACCGAATCGACGAAGCGGACCAGCGATAAATAATAATAAAAATAAGTAACCACAGGCATAACAAACGGGGTACCAAAGGGCATCATAACCCGTGGCCATGACCATACCAGCAACACCCATGAAGGAGGCGGCGGAAAGGTATTCGCCTGAGATCGCAGAGGCATTCCAACCGACGGAGACAGAGCGACCGGCAACAAAGAAGTCGCCTGCACTTTTAGATTTACCGGCGGACCAGAAACCCATGCCGACAGTGATGACGACGGTGATGAGTGAGCAGACGGCAATCCAAGGATCTACGTGTGTAACTTCGGCGAGGATCATGACTTATTTCTTTTGGCTGTCCTTCGCAGCCGCTGCTTCAGCATTTTCTAAAGCGATGGATTTTTTAATGAAGATGAATGAGATAATCCAAACGAAGGGGAAGAAGAGCACACCGAGAATAAGCCAGGTGAGTGTGAATCCGGCCACACGTTGCGCCATCCACTCCGGCTGAAAATAATTAAGCAGGGGTAGCGCGATGAGTGCGGTCACGAAAAAGAGGGCGCAGGTAATCGACAGCTTTAATTGGTCTCGCATTAAACGAGCCAAAAAGCCGTCCGTGTTTATGGGGTCGGAGCTCATAGTGGGGTGCACTAAGAACTACCATTTTTCGGCCATTGTAAAACTACAAAATAAACAGGGCCGACTGAGTCGGCCCTTTTGAAGGAAACTAACCAAGATTATTTGGTAGTATACTCGGCTTGAGCGCCACGGATGTTGCGCTTCTGTACCCAAGGCATGAGAGCACGGAGACGTTGTCCGGTCTTCTCGATACCATGGTTTTCGCCCTGCTTAAGGAGTTTATTGTAATTCTTTAAGCCACCCTTGTATTCCTTCACCCATTGCTTGGTGAAAGTACCATCTTGGATTTCTTTGAGAATTTCTTCCATCGCCTTACGGGATGCTTTGTTGATCACGCGAGGACCGCGGGTGATGTCACCATACTTAGCGGTTTCGGAGATCGAGAAGCGCATGCCGGAGATACCGGATTCAACCATGAGGTCGACGATGAGTTTCAATTCATGTAAGCACTCGAAGTAAGCCATCTCAGGTTGATAACCTGCTTTGACCAGAGTTTCGTAGCCCACTTTAACGAGTTCAGAAGCACCACCGCAAAGCACGGCTTGTTCACC
>CANCLV010000016.1 GCA_947378905.1 Opitutia bacterium | reverse complement strand
TGCTTAGTGGAGTCAGTCCAAGTCGATATCACCCAAAACACGGCGACGATGACTAAGAAAAAGTGGATCATTAACGAAACCATCAATCCGCCACCACCGAGGCGCGCCCAGAATCCCTGCTTACGACGAATCGTTACTTGTTCGCCCTGTGCATCGATAGCATCATCAACTTCTGGCGTGGGAGGATTGGGTGGAGTATCGGACATGACAGCAGACAGCTATGAACATCAATTTTCGGGGGAAAAGTTCCAACCTCAATTAACACCCCAGAGGCGTTGGCACAAACCTGTAACAAATGCCATTTCTAAGCCGATGAAATTGAGTTAAAAGGATCCGTGCAGAAATGGCTTGCGAGTCGGCCATTTAAGCTTTCTGTTGCACCTCCCACTTATTGCAGGGTGGAGCAGCCCGGTTAGCTCGTCAGGCTCATAACCTGAAGGTCGTAGGTTCAAATCCTACCCCTGCACCCAATTTTAAAGTCCTATAAATCAAGCACTTATAGGTTTGAGATCTGAGAATCTCTGAAAAATTCTTGCAAAAGGCTAAAAAGCACTAATATTTGGTGTATAAATTTGTCCTACGGGGCAATGGGGTAAGTAAGTTAAAATAGTAATAAAAAGCCGGCATACGTAGGGGTACGTATGCCGGCTCCTTTTTTGGGCAATGCAATCAGGCCCTAATTATCCACCGGTCATCTTCGTGATCAGGGCGATGAGCGGCAGGAACATCGCAAGAACGATGGCACCGACAACCACAGCGAGGAACACGATGAGTACTGGTTCGATAATGGAAGTGAGCGCGGTCACCGCGTTGTCCACTTCTTCGTCATAAATATCGGCCACACGATTTAACATTTCGGGAAGCTGGCCGGTCTCTTCACCGACTTGAATCATCGAAGTAACCATTTGTGGGAACACTCCGGTTTGTTCGAGAGGAATGGAAAGAGGTTCACCATCGCGCACGCGATCATGCACGCGCTCTAATGAGCTAGCGATAACCACGTTATCTAAAGTATCACGCGTAATCGTAATCGCTTGGAGAATCGGAACGCCTGAAGCCATTAAGGTTCCAAACGTACGAGCGAAGCGTGAGACGGAAACGATTTGGACGAAGCCACCCACTTTGGGGAGTTTAAAAATAACTCGGTCGAAAATTTCCTTACCTTTAGGAGACGACAACCAAAGTTTCAAACCGTAGTAACCACCGAAAAGAACGAAAGGTGTTACATACCAGTAGTCAGTTAAAGCGGTAGAAATACCGACCACGAACTGAGTTAAAGGAGGTAAAGCCAATTTCTGACTGCTCAAAAGTTTTTGGAATGAAGGAACAACTTTAACCATTAAAATATAGACGATAACTACGGCCACGGAAACAACGACACCTGGGTAAACCATCGCTGATTTAACCTTCTTCTGAATGCGTTGAGATTTTTCACGGAACTTGGCTAATCGATCTAATACTTTATCAAGCACGCCACCAGCCTCCCCTGCCTTCACCATGTTAACAAAGAGACGGTCAAAAACTTTAGGGTGGGCGGCAAGAGCTTCGGATAAATTATTACCCTGAGAAACGCTTTCAGCAATCATACCCAAGACTTCTTTGAAGTGAGGATTGCGTTCTTGTTTGTGAATCAACTCCAGCGCACGCAATAAAGGTAAGCCGGCGACGATAAGCGTCGCTAACTGACGAGTCATGGTGGTGACGTCTTCGGCAGAAACTTTTGAACCGAAGCTAAAAGATTTTTTAGGGGCAGCGGCGGCAGCAGCGGCGGGCTTGGCAGCACCCGTGTCTCCCACCAATGAAGTGACCATAAGGCCACGAGCCATTAATTTTTGGCGAGCTTGTTCGTCGTTCGCCGCTTCGATTTTACCAGTGGTTTGCGCACCGTTACGATCAATAGCGTTATACTTGTATTCAGGCATGGGAGGGGTTTGTTATAGAAAGATTAGGTGTATTTCAGCACTTCTTCAATAGTAGTTAAACCATCGAAAATGCAGCGTAGACCGTCATCACGAAGCGGACGCATACCGACTTCGATAGCTTTTTGCTTCAGGACCAGGGTCGGAGCACGCTGAGTGATGAGCGTACGAATGGAGTCCGAAATGGTCATTAATTCAAAGAGACCTTGGCGGCCTTTGTAACCCGAACGGTTACAATCCGCACAACCTTTACCGAAGTAGAATTTCTTGTTCGCGATTTCGAGAGCATCGACGTCGAGCATACCAATCACTTCTTTGTCTGGCTCGTAGGCGGTGCGGCAGGTTTTGCAAATACGGCGCAATAATCGTTGAGCCAAGATCCCTTCAATGGACGCAGAAATTAAGAAAGGCTCGAGACCCATATCAATAAGTCGAGTCACCGCACCTGGAGCATCATTGGTGTGGAGCGTGGATAAAACCACGTGACCCGTGAGCGATGCCTGAACAGCAATTTGCGCGGTCTCGATATCGCGAATTTCTCCCACCATGATCGTATCAGGATCTTGACGAAGGAAGGAACGAAGTGCGGCGGCGAAAGTTAAACCGACTTGGTGATTGATAGGCACCTGCATGATTCCTTCGACTTCATATTCGACAGGATCTTCCGCAGTGAGAATTTTTACGTCCTCGGTATTTACCTCACGCAATGCAGAATAAAGTGTGGTGGTTTTTCCTGAACCAGTAGGACCAGTAACGATGAAGATACCATTAGGTTTATTCACCATGGAGCGAATACCCTCTTTGATGTCTTCTTGCATCGAGAGAGCATCGAGACTCAGATTCACGACGGTCTTATCGAGAATACGCAACACGACCGACTCACCGAACTGTGTCGGCAAAGTCGAAACACGGAGATCGATTTGGCGACCGCCGATGGTGGTTTTAATACGTCCGTCTTGTGGAATTCTTCGCTCAGCAATATTCAGAGCGGATAAAACTTTCACACGAGCTGTCACCGCGTTTGCTAAATTCTTAGGAGGTGGAGCCATCTCATAGAGCGAACCGTCGATACGGTAACGAATGCGGAACTGATCTTCAAAAGGCTCAAAGTGAATATCAGAAGCTTTGGCTTTAACGGCTTCTTGCAGAACTAAATCCACGAAGCGAATAATTGGAGCCTGGCTGGCGGCATTGGCGACATCATCATCGGCAACGGCGGCTGAATCAATTTGGTCAAACTCACCCAACAAGTCGTCCATCGATGAAGCCGAAGGCTCACCGTAAACACGAATAACAGCCGCATCAACCATCTCGGGATCAGCGACCGCCAATTCAATGTTTTCACGCTTCAGAATGAAAGTGAGTTCATTGATGATGGTGGAGTTAAATGGATCCTTCGCAACGAGTGTTAACTTGCCTGCTTCGTCGGCCACTGGGACGACGGCATACTTGTGAGCTTGGGCCGGCTTTAAAACTTTGGTGATATCATCCTGCGCCGTAGTAGGAATAGCAGAATAAAATTGTACACCTAAGTGGTCCGCAATCGCTTGTAATAATGATGGGCGATCGGCGAGATTGGCATCGATAAGGCTGTCGGCAAAAGATTTTCCAGTGGTCGCGTGCGACTCCCAAATTTCGTCTGCTTGAGTTTGATCGAGAAGTTTCCCCTCGATGGCAATGTCGCGCATGATATCGCTATGGTCTTCAAACATGGTAAATAGTGGGTTTAAATTTTGGTTTTAGGATTAAGACGCGAACGTACCATTTCGCTGTCTTGGCAGTAAGTCATCACTTCGTCTTCACTGATTTTGCCCTGATTAAACAGAGCTAATAAATCAGCATCGAGCGTGCGCATTCCGCGACCGCCGCCGGTTTCGATGTCGGAGGTGATTTGGAAAGTTTTATTCTCGCGAATCTTCGCGGCGATACCATCCGTGCGAACCATGATTTCGTAAGCGGCTACGCGTTTCTCATCAACGGTACGCGGCAAGCACTGCGAAATGATTGCGATAATCGAAGAAGAAAGTTGAACGCGAATCTGATCCCGTGCTCCCGCAGGAAACGCATCTAAAATACGGTCTACGGTGCGTGCGGCACCCGTGGTGTGTAATGTCGCAAAAACTAAGTGACCCGTTTCAGCGGCGGTGATAGCGGCTTCGATGGTTTCTAAGTCACGCATCTCACCGATTAAAATAACATCAGGATCCTGACGCAGAGAAGCACGTACGCCTTCCGCAAAGGAAGGGACATCGCTATGCACTTCGCGCTGTGTAATCACACAACCTTTATGCGTGTGGAAATATTCTATAGGGTCTTCGATGGTTACAATATGACCATCAGTATTGTCGTTAATCCAATTCACCATCGATGCGAGTGTCGTGGACTTACCTGAACCCGTTGGACCAGTTACTAAAATCAAACCACGCGGACGGCGCAGTAAGTCTTTAATAATAGGTGGAAGACGTAAGTCCTCGAGCGTATAAATATCTGCGGGGATTAAACGTAAAACGATTCCCAGCTCTCCCTTTGCGCGGTGTACATTGACGCGCAAGCGGGCCTTATTTCGAAAAGACATACCAAAGTCACAGCCACCTTCTTGTTTTAGTCGCTCGACATGCACCGCAGGGATAATGGAGTTAACAATATTTTTCGTATCTTCAGCAGTTAATGCCGGACCTTCTACGGAAATCACACTTCCGCTCACGCGTAAACAAGGCGCACGACCCACATGCAAATGGAGATCGGACGCTCCATTTTCAATCATGGCTTCAAGGAGTTGGTTAAGGTCGTAGGCCATTTTATTATTTATAGGACGTCGTCAGCGACGGTGGCACCCATGACCTCTTCGATAGTGGTCATACCAGAAGCAACCTTACGTTGGCCGTCTTCACGCATTGTGCGCATACCTGCTTCACGTGCTTTGCGACGAAGTGAGACGAGCGTCGCACCTCCGTAAATCATTTCCTGAACTTCTTCTGTAATGACGAAAAGTTCGAATACACCACGACGGCCTTTGTATCCACGTTCATTACATTTTGGACATCCAGCACCCTTCATCGGGGTTGCACCTGCGATATCCTGTTCGGACATACCAATCGTATAAAGTTCTTTAGCGGTAGGCTTATAAGGTTGAGCACAGGACTGACAGACGCGACGAACGAGACGTTGGGCGAGCGCTCCACGAAGGGCGGCGGAAACTAAGAAAGGTTTCACACCGATATCGACGAGACGAGTCACTGCGCTGACGGAGTCATTAGTGTGGAGCGTGGAGAACACCATGTGACCAGTAAGCGCGGCGTTAATTGCAATTTCAGCTGTTTCTAAATCTCGAATTTCACCGATCATCACGATGTTTGGCGCCTGACGTAACATCGCACGAAGCGCAGCTGCGAAAGTCATTCCAACATCACGCTTCACCTGCACCTGATTGATACCAGCCATCTGATACTCAACAGGATCTTCAACCGTGATAATCTTACGGTCGGGTTTATTAATATAATTCAGAGCTGAATATAAAGTGGTCGATTTACCTGAACCAGTTGGACCAGTAACGAGGAACACGCCATCGGAACCTGAGATGAGGCCTTGGAATTTTGCCTGGTCATCAGCGAAGAATCCTAATTCAGGAAGACCTAATTTAAGTCCTTCCTTATCAAGAATACGCATGACGATTGATTCGCCATAAACGGTCGGTAAAACGGATACACGTAAGTCGATATCACGTCCACCCGTACGGGCCTGAATACGTCCGTCTTGCGGAATACGTTTTTCCGCGAGTGATACTTCGGCCATTAATTTAAGGCGCGAAATGACTGAAGCTTGTAAGCGCTTCGGGGGGCCTTTCATCTCTTGCAGCACACCGTCGATACGGAAACGAACGCGGAATCTTTTTTCTAAAGGCTCCAAGTGAATATCCGAAGCTTTGCGACGAATCGCATCTACAATCAGAGAATTAACGTAACGAATAATCGGGGCGTCGTCTTCTTTGATTTCGCCACCTTGTGGGAGATCGACTGAAACTCCGTCCTCACTCTTACCAAAAACATCCTCGTAAGATACATTCACCGCGCCACCACCGTAACAGCGATTAATCGCGGTCTTAAGTTCGTCGGGCGGTGCGAGTTTAGGATTTAAAGTAAGTTTTAAAACACGCGAAATTGAGTCGAGCGTTTCCGTGTCTAGTGGGTCAGAAATCGCGACGAGCAACTCAACTCCGTCCATCTGGAGCGGCAAAATATTGTGACGTTCAGCTTGCTCGCGACTGATCAGTTTGAGTAATTCTTCGGCTGGAGAAACTTGAGCGACGTCGACAACTTCCATGTCGAACTCCTTGCCTAGGGCCTTGGTAATCACAGCCCAGGTGACCTTGCCGGTCTCTACCAATTTCGCGATAGCCAGAGTATCAGGATTCTGTCCATCGGGGATAGCGCCCAGCGCCTCGCGGGCCTCGGATACTTGAGCAGTGGACACCAGTCCCTTGTCTTGTATAAATTGGATGACGAAATCGTCGGCGGTCGTCACAGGGTATGGGTTCCTAAATGGAGTTGGGGGTGTTGAACCTAGTTCTCAGTAAGAAGAAATAGGGGAAATCGAAAAGTAAATCTACCCACCCTCTCGGCAATCGCAAACTATCCAGAAAACGGCCAATTCTTAGCCCTTAATCGTTTGCACACATTTATCCACTTCGGCTTTCAAAAAATCCAAGCTCCCATCATTCCAAATCACGTGATTTGATTTCTTAACCTTCTCATGGATAGGCATTTGCGAATTTATCCGCTTCTGGGCCTCAATTCGACTCAGTCCCCGAGATTCCAAACGTTGCAGTCTGACTTCATCCGAAGATGCGACACACACGATGGCCGTTAATCCCTGAGTTAAGCCCAACTCGAATAAAAGAGGGATTTCGAGGATGTACGACTTGGACGAATCGGCCATTGCCTCCAGGCGCAAGGCAGCAATGCGAGGATGGATAACTGATTCCAAAAAGTTTTTCTCAGCCAGGTCGGAGAATACTTTTTTTCCAATCCAATCTCGATCGGCTGTACCATCATTCTGAATACATGCCGAACCCCAACGCGACTTTAATTGGGCGAGAGTTTGGGATTCGTTGAGTGCCTGATGAGCTAAGATGTCAGAATCAATCACGACAAAGCCGTGAGATTTAAAAAAGCCAGCGACCGTGGATTTACCACAACCGATACCGCCAGTGAGTCCGATGACCATAGTTGAGTTCTAGACCTTAAAACCGGCGAGGGCAAACCTCAAGCAGGGGTCGGCGTGGCTTGTGTGCCAGGCTCTGGTGGTGGACCATCAGGGCTAGGCTCACGAACTAAGTTGGGTACAGGCGATCCCACAATCGGGGTCTGCATGGAACCAGTCTTAAGAATTTCCATAACATGCACGCCATCTAAAGTCTCATGCTCGAGCAAAGCTTCGGCAATTTTGCGGTGAGCTTCAGCATGCTCCGAAATGATTTTTTCAGCGCGGGCATATTGTTCACTCACAATTTTAGCGACCGCATCGTCGATACGATGAGCGGTATCGTCACTATGTGATTGCGTGCGTGAAATTTCACGACCCAGAAAAACTGTGTCTGAATTTTCACTATAAGAGATAGGCCCCAAATCACTCATACCCCATTCGCAGACCATTTGACGGGCCATACGAGTGGCTTGCTTGATGTCGGAGGAGGCACCGTTGGACACATCACCAGTGATAACTTTCTCACCCACGCGACCAGCCATAGCGGTGCAAATGTAAGAGAGTAAACGAGCCTTGGAATATCCGAGAATATCTTTCTTGGGAAGGAACATTGCCATCCCTAAGGCACGACCTCGCGGAAGAATTGTAACTTTATGGAGCGGCATCACACCATCATCGACGACCGCTTGAACGATCGCGTGACCCGCTTCGTGATACGCGGTACTGCGACGATCTTCTTCATCCATCGCACGACGTCGTTCACGACCATACGCAATTTTATCGCGAGCTTCTTCAATGTCCGACATCTCAACTTTATCGCGATTACGACGACCGGCATGCAACGCGCCTTCATTGAGTAAGTTAGCTAAATCTGCGCCCGACATTCCGGTGGTGATGCGAGCGATACGATTTAAATCCACTGAGGGAGCTAATTGAAAACGTTTAGCGTGAACAGCGAGAACTGCTTCGCGTCCTTTCAAGTCAGGTAAATCAACGAAGACTTGGCGGTCGAAGCGACCTGGACGTAAGAGAGCTTGGTCGAGTACATCAGCACGATTGGTCGCACCGATAACGATGACTCCGGACTGGCCATCAAAACCATCCATTTCAACGAGTAACGAGTTGAGCGTTTGTTCGCGCTCGTCATTTCCACCGCCAACACCGGCACCACGTTGACGTCCAACCGCATCAATTTCATCAATAAATACAATGCAAGGAGCGAGCTTACGGGCTTGTTCAAAAGTGTCGCGAACGCGGGCTGCACCTACGCCGACAAACATTTCAACAAAGTCTGAACCGCTGATGCTTAAGAAAGGAACCTTAGCTTCTCCTGCTACCGCACGGGCAAGCAGGGTCTTACCAGTTCCAGGAGGACCGACCATTAAAATACCTTTCGGAATAGACGCACCCATTTTAGTGAAGCGCTTTGGATCGCGGAGAAAATCTACAATCTCTTTCACTTCTTCCTTCGCTTCATCACATCCGGCAACGTCTTTAAAAGTCGTACCTTCATTTTCATTCGCATTTAAACGAGCACGTGATTTCGCAAACTGCATCGCACCCTTGTTAGCGCTGCGTAAAAAGCGATACATCATATACAGGACCAATCCCGAAATCAGCAATGTTGGCAGAACATTATAAAGGAACATCGTGAAGCCCGTTTGCTCGGGAACTTCTTTAAAGGCATCAACAGCCACTGAATTACGCAGACCTTCGAATTCTTTTTCTGTTAAACGGCCCTTGGCCTGAAATCTTGTTTTGTCGTCAGCCGGAGCGCCTTTGACATCCAATTCACCAGAAACTTCATACCAACTTGTTGAACCAGCAGCGGAATCCGATTTAATCGAAATGTTTTTTACTTTCTTCTCTTGGGCGAGAGACAGAACTTGGGTCACGCTTAATTTCTGAACGCTATTGGCGGGTGGCGCACTGTAGTTAACCAGCAGTGCGACTAGACCAATTAAAATGATCCATACGATTAAAGGCTTAGCTTTAACACGGTTGTTATCCTCGTTGTTGTCTTGGCTCATCGGGGGAAGGTTTAAATTAAGCAGGGGTTAAGCCAAGTCAATCGGAGAGCCCCTTTAACGGGTCCATTTAAACGGTATAATTCCGCGGGCGGATTAGAAGGAACCCAGATAATTTCTTGATTTAACAGAACCACTGGAAGGTTTTCGCGCAACTCTGACGGGACTTTTCTGTTAATTAAAAGATCAGACACTTTCGCAGTGCCACTCGAGCCAAGAGGTTGATAGCGGTCCCCCTCCGTCCTACCCCTCCAGAAAATTGCTCCCACCGCCGCAGGTGACAAATAGACTTCTTTGGTGGGCGGAATGTCACCGCGGGACAATTTTGCCCAGAGGTTTTCATCTACCGTCACCACTTCCGCCAATAAGCCAGTTTCACCATCAAGCACGCCTAAGACTAAAGGCCGAGTTTGCGATCCTAAGGGAGCCAAGGCTTCGGGAGTTAAAAAACATTTTCCGTTTTTAATTTTAACTAATTTAGAAAGTACCGAGACCTGAATATCCGTACCTGCACATAAATGTCTTACTAAAAGTTCCAAAGAGGCGCCTTGCACGGCACCCAATCCACACTCCTGTAAAAATTCATGGATAACTACATAAGCTAGTGCCACGGGCCTATTTTTCAGCGCGCTAACATCCAAAATTCCGTCGGCGTTTTTCACGCATCCCAAATCCTTAGCCCAAATTAATAAGGCCGTGCGTGCTTGCTCAATAATGTCTGCCGATTGGGCAAAGCCTTTGGTGTAATCAGGACCTAAAGCTTCTTCGGCATTTTTATTTAGCCAGCGACGAATCCGGTTACGTTTAACAATAGGAAGTTGGTTGGTCGCATCCTCACGCCATGGGATATCCGCACGTTGCAGAGCCTCTAAAATATCTTTTTTACCCAAGCGGGCGGCAATCAAAGGGCGGTAGCGTAAATGCCCATCGCGAAAATTCTGTAAGACGCGCGGTGCCGAAAGACCGGTTAATCCAGCCCCGCGAGCCAGTCTCATTAATAAAGTTTCGGCTACGTCATCAAGGTGATGCGCCGTACAAATAATATTAAAGTCGTGAAGTTTTCTCTGTTCGGAAAAAAAAGCATTTCGTGCTTCACGTAGTGTGCCTTCAGAGGCTGGACCTTCTTCCGTTCGACGACCGAGATAGCACGGAACTCCTAGCGACCGACAAACTTCCTTCACAAATAAAGCATCATGCGTGGATTCAATTCCGCGGGCCGCATGATCAAAGTGTAAGGCCAATAAATGCGGGCGAATCGCGGAGTTGGCCCAAAGTGCACAGAGTAAATAAATGGAATCAGCACCACCCGAAACAGCGACTGCAACCTTCTTGCCTGATAGCGAACTGGGCAGCGACAATTCAGGTAACTGCGATGCCGTAGTTTTGATTTTTTCTAATGAGGCGGGAGCTAAAAACACTTTTAGAATTTAATAGTGTCCTTGCCATACCATCTGCGCAGGGCTTCGGGAACAACGACACTACCATCAGGCTGTAAATTATTTTCGAGAATCGCAGCCAACACTCGAGGCAAACCTAGACCCGAACCATTTAAAGTGTGAACGTATTCAACTTTTCCATCCTTAGGACGGTAACGAATACCCGCACGACGGGCCTGGAAATCAGTGAAGTTAGAGCAGCTGGAAACTTCTAACCAGCGCTTCTGACCGCCGGCCCAAACTTCGAGATCGTATTGCTTGCTATGCGAGAAACCAATGTCGCCTGCACAAATCAGTAATACGCGATAAGGTAAGTTTAATTTTTGCAAAATGCGCTCAGCATCACCACGTAGTTTTTCTAACTCGTTAAAAGATTCATTCGGGTGAGTCCATTTTACCAATTCTACTTTATCGAATTGATGCAGACGATTCAGACCACGTACGTGAGCACCCCAACTACCCGCTTCACGACGGAAACAGGGCGTATAACCTACCCGTTTTACGGGCAGGGAGGCTTCGTCTAAAATCTCGTCACGGAAAAAATTAGTGACGGGAACTTCTGCGGTGGGAATTAAATAAAAATCGTCGGTTTGCGCGTGATACATTTGTCCTTCTTTATCAGGCAACTGACCAGTCGCCGTCGCACTCGCAGCATTCACCAATAAGGGAGCGTGAACTTCGGTGTATCCGGCAGAATTGGCTTCTTCTAAAAAGAATTGAATTAAGGCGCGCACCAAACGGGCCATATCACCCACATAAAAAGGGAAACCTGCGCCAGTGACTTTGACGCCGCGTTCGAAATCAATCGCCTTAGAAAACCAAGCGATATCCCAGTGAGGCTTGGCTGCTGGAGAAATCAATTGATCTACGTCACCCCAAGTAGAGTGAACTTTATTGTCATTTTCAGTGCGACCCTCGGGCACCGAGTCATGAGGAATATTCGGGACTGTCAAACTGACCTGTTTCCAAACTTCTTCAGCTTCACTGACTTTCTTTTCTAATTCTTTAACGCGAGCTGAAGCTGCTTTCATTTCAGCGAGCTTCGCTTGAAATTCAGGCGAACCCTTGGGCATAGTCGCCATCTCTTTATTTGCAGAGTTTTGTAAAGCGCGGGCGTTTTCAAATTCGGCAACGGCGTGGCGGCGAACTTCGTCGGCTGCTAAGACGGCCTCGAGATCCACTTGAAATTTTTTACGAGCAATGCCTTTACGGACAGTGTCGATTTGCTCACGAAATAACTTAGGGTCTAACATGATTAGACTTTGTTTAATTTACCCGCCCAAGGGCAACGGGGAAGTCACAAAAAAACTCAAAAAAGTTACCCCAACGGGGGCTAAGTACCCATTTAACGACGACTTCCTTTGGCTGAACTCGTATCGCCACCCTTTTCGGCCGAGACCACATCAGTCCGATCATAGGTAAAATTAAGCTCCGCCTGTCCCAAAGTAATATCTTTGATGGCAGCTAGCATAGCGTCTCGATTTATTTGCTTTCCGGTTACCGTTAATTTGGGCTGAGCAGATAAAGCATAAACGGTGATCGTATATTTTTTAACGCCTGGACCTTTAGAATGCGGCGGCGCGTAAGCTAAATCAGGTCCCACGCAGTTCGATCCATTCACACCTACACCCTTAGTCGCCTTTGCGAGGGATGTGACTGTGTTTGGAATGTTATATAAAATCCAATACCAGCGGGCTGGGTCGCCTTCATGCGGAAAGTGATGCATGATTACGACAAAAGATTTCGTACCCGCGGGTGCACCCTTCCACTCCAGTGGCGGACTAATTCCTGCGCCATCTCCGGTAAACTCTTTCGGAATAGCTCCTCCCTCTGTCATTACCGAACTCTTTAAAACAAAATCAGATTTTGTCTTAGGAGTCTCTGCAATCAGAGCTGAAGAAAGTATTAACAAGAAAAGGGAGTTTATAAATGAGCGGTGCACTCTTTTATAACCCCCAGAAAATTAAAAAGTAGCAGACTTAGAAAACCTCTGTCGCGTTGAAGAAACGTTTAATTTCAGCAGCGGCAGCATCAGGGCTATCGGATGCATGGCAAACATTGCGCATCATCTCGGTTCCAAAATCTCCACGAATGGTTCCCTTGGGCGCTAGTTTTGAATTCGTTGGCCCAAGTAATTCACGCACACGCGCAATCACGTTTTGACCGCTTAAAACAGCGATAATTACGGGACGTGAGGACATGAAGGTTTCGATGTCAGGATAAAAAGGCTTATCAGCAACGTGAGCGTAGTGCTCGCGTAATTGACCAGGGGTGAGGCGGGTTAACTTGCAGGCTTGAATATCAAATCCAGCGGCTTCAAAGCGGGCCAGAACGGTACCGTAAAGGCGACGCTCCATACAGTCGGGTTTTAAAATAATAAGGGTCTGCTCCATAGATTTAATTTGAGAGAGTTTGTTTAGGCCCGTTTGACAAGACGGAAAGGACTAAACCCACCCTCAGGCTTTAAAAATCATGCAAATCGCTTGGACGGCGATAGCTTGGCCCTGGCCAATCGAGTCCATGCCCTCGTTCGTCGTCGCCTTTACGCCCACTTGATCTTCGCCTACTTCCAAGAGTACCGAAATGGATTTTTTCATCTCCGTAATGTGTGCGGAAATTTTTGGGCGTTCAGCAATGACCACGATATCCACGTTGCCCACCTTCCAACCCAGTTTTTTAATCTCTTCGACCGCCTTTTTAACAATCAGTCCGGATTTAATATTTTTGATATTTGGATCCGTGTTAGGAAAATAATATCCGATATCGCGAAGTCCAGCTGCGCCCAAAAGTGCATCGGCGACCGCGTGCAATAAAACATCGGCATCAGAATGTCCTTCGGGGCCTACCGTTGAAGGAATCGTAACCCCTCCCAGAATACAGGGGCGGCCTGAGACGAGCGGATGGATGTCGTAACCGAGTCCAATACGGTAGGGAGGTTGGGCTGACATAACCCTGTTTTAGTGGATAATTTGCGAAAGGAAAGCCATTGCATAAAACCCTTGAAAGAAAGTTAACAAGTGGCAGAGTAACGGCCTGTCAGTGTTAGGCGCGGTAGCCAAGTGGTAAGGCCGGGCTCTGCAAAAGCCCCATGCGTCGGTTCAATTCCGACCCGCGCCTCCAATTTAAAGTCACAAAAAAGGCGTCCATCGGACGCCTTTTTTAATTAGGTTAATCTTATAATTATCGGACGGTCTTACTTAAGTTTTGCACGCCGTTCACCTTTGAGTTCACGCGTAAGCGTAAGCCGTTCAAGCGAATGAATCCAGTAGCGTCGTCTTGATTATAAGCCTTAGTTGGATCGGCTTCCATCGTCGCAATGTGTGGATTGTACAACGAGCGAGGACTCTTTCGACCTGCTACGTAGGTATTACCTTTATAAAGTTTCACACGAACGGTACCAGTGACGTTGCGTTGAGATTCAGTAATGAGCGCCTGTAAAGCTAAGCGTTCAGGAGCATACCAGAAACCATTGTAAACCAACGTTGCGTAACGAGGAACTAAGGAGTCACGCAAGTGCATGACTTCGCGATCCATGGTTAGAGACTCGATCTGACGGTGAGCGAAATGTAAAATTGTGCCACCAGGAGTTTCGTAAACGCCGCGACTCTTCATCCCGACGAAACGATTTTCAACCATGTCGACACGACCCACACCATGACGGCCACCAATCTTATTCAGCGTGCGCATGACTCCGAGAGGATTCATCTTCTTGCCGTTCACTGCGATACAATCGCCTTGGCGGAATTCGAGTTCAACGTACTCGGGTTTATTGGGAGCGTCTTCTGGTGAAACGGAAAGTTTGAACATTGCCTTATTCGCAGGCGCAAAAGCATCCATCCAAGGATCCTCTAAAATGCCAGCTTCATAAGAAATGTGAAGGAGGTTTCGATCCGAAGAATAGGGCTTTTTCGCACTCGCTTCGACGGGAATTTTATTCTCCGCGCAATAGGCAATCATTTCGGCGCGACCTGGGAAATCGTTGCGGAATTGTTCATTACGCCAAGGAGCGATGATTTCTAAATCCGGTGCTAAAGCCGCACAGGTTAATTCAAAACGTACTTGGTCATTACCTTTACCAGTCGCACCGTGAGCGATGGCAGTCGCGCCTTCTTTGCGAGCAATCTCAACCATGCGTTTAGCGATGAGTGGACGAGCAATCGATGTACCGAGGTAGTATTGACCTTCGTAAATCGCACCCGCTTGCATCATCGGAAAAATGAAGTCGCGCGCGAATTCCTCTTGGAGGTCATCGATATAAAGTTTGGATGCACCGGTCTTGAGCGCTTTCTGCTTCAAGCCTTTCAATTCATCTTCTTGGCCGATGTCGGCGCAGAATGCGATCATCTCAGCATTATGCTTATCCTTAATCCAAGATAGGAGAACGGAGGTGTCGAGTCCGCCAGAATAGGCGAGGACGATTTTCTTTTTCTTACTCATGATAATTTAAATATAAAATTAGCGGTGACGGGTTAAATGGGCGAGAATGGCTTTTTGAACGTGAAGTCTGTTTTCAGCTTGATCAAAAATTATACTTTGCGGGCTAGCTAAAACTTCAGCAGTCACCTCTTCACCGGGGTGAGCAGGCAAGCAGTGCATGAAGTAGGCGTCAGGTTTAGCCAAGGCCATGAGCTTAGAATTAACCTGATAAGGCTGCATGGTTTTAAGTCTTTCGGCCTTTTCAGCCTCCATACCCATGCTGACCCAGACATCGGTGTAGACCATATCTGCACCCTTAACCGCAGCTGCGGCGTCTGTAGTAAAAGTAAACGTTTCCTTGAGTCCGTCTTTTTTGAGCTGTTGTTTTATTTCTGCAGTGGGCTCGTAACCAGCCGGACCTGCCAAGGCAATTTCCACACCGAGAGCAGCTCCGCCGAGAATAAATGAGTTCGCCATATTGCAGGCAGTGTCACCCAAGAAAGCAACCTTCCGTCCCTTTAAGGAACTCGCAAAATTTTCTGGTTTTCCTTTCGACCAACGTTCAGCAAGCGTGAACATATCGGTCATAAACTGACAGGGGTGAAGAAAATCGGATAATGCATTCACCACTGGCATCGTGCCACATTGTGCAAAATCTTCTAAGAGTTTGTGTTCGTGACACCGAATAACCATGCCATGCAAATAACGTGATAAAACTTTTGCGGTGTCGGCCACCGTTTCGCCGCGCGAGATTTGCATATCATCGGCATTCAACATGACCGGCAGGCCACCGAGTTCATGAACGCCTACTTGAAATGAAACCCGAGTCCGCGTGCTCTTCTTGAAAAAGAGTAAACCCCATGACTGCTGAGCGAGATCCTGAGACTTGGTCTGACCTCTCTGCGATTTCAACAAAGCGGCCTGAGCAAAAATCGATTGGATTTCTGCTAAACTTAAATCGGTCTCTTTGAGGAAGTGACGCATGAGAGAAGGTGTTTAAATTACCTAGCGAAACGATTTTGGACAGGCGAAAATACTGTGTTTGTGTGATTTTATGCTACTTTCCACGCACTTAACACCCGGTCAAAAATTTCCACCGCCTCATTTAACTCCGCGACTGTCGCATTCAATGGTGGCAACAACCGAATCGCGATTCCACTGGCCGGCACAGCCAACATGCCTGCTTCGCGTAATGCAGCAACGACTGGAAGTGGGTCAATATTCATAGCGACACCGACCATATATCCTGCGCCCCGAATTTCTTTTATAATCGCTGGATACTTTTGCGCTAATTTTTTCAAAGATTCATGCCACGTAGGAGATTGAGCGGCTACTTGGGCAACGAGTTTCTCACTTTCAATAATTTCGATAACGGCGAGGGCTGCTGACGCTGCTAAAGCGCCGCCACCGAAAGTGGTACCGTGTGAACCCGGTTGAAAGAGTTCATCATGCGGTGGAGCCATCCAAATCGCTCCAATGGGAAATCCGCCGCCGAGACCTTTCGCCATCGCAATAGCGTCAGGCTTAATACCCGAAAACTCATAGGCAAAGAATTTACCAGTCCGTCCGATACCACACTGAATTTCATCAATGAGTAATAAGACGTTTCTTTCCCGACAAATTTTTTGGAGTTGTTGTAAGAAGATAGGATCAGCTGGGAAAACCCCGCCCTCCCCCTGAATAGTTTCTAGTAAAACTGCGGCGGTGTCGGTGGCACTAATAGCCTTATCCCAAGCAGCGATGTCATTGAGAGGTGCGGCAGAAAAGCCTGATAATAAAGGTCTAAAGCCCGATTGGATTTTTTCCTGAGGAGTGGCAGACATGCCGCCAAAGGTCCGTCCGTGGAATGCTTTTTCCGCAACCACAACTCCGATGCATTTTCCTTCGACGCCTGACTTCTTCTTACCGTGAAGCCGGGCGAGTTTTAAAAGCGCTTCATTTGCTTCAGCACCACTGTTGCAAAATAAAAATCTTCCTGGCCCGCAATACTTGGAAAGCGATTCGGCAAGTTTACCTTGAGGTTCATTCCGATAGAGATTGCTGACGTGAATTAATTTTTCCGCCTGCTCACTGATTCTTTTAACCATGACCGGATGAGCATGACCCACGGCGTTGACCGCGATGCCTGAAGCAAAATCTAGATACGACTTTCCTTGCGCATCCCAGACACGAGTGCCCTTACCCTTCACCAAAGTAATCGCTGGTGACGAATAATTTTTAGCCAAAAATTGGCTATAGAGCTTTGCAGACTCGTCGGTCGAATGTGCAGAGTCGGACGACATTATCCGTGAACAATCTCCGTGCCGATACCCTTGTCGGTAAAGACTTCTAAGAGTAACGAATGAGGAACCCGACCATCAATAAAGTGAACTCTCCGGACGCCTTCCTTGAGTGCTTTTACTGCGCTATCCACTTTAGGAATCATGCCGCCTGCGATTACACCCTTCTTTTTGAGCTCATCGACTTCGCCCACCTTTAAGGTAGCAATTAAAGTCGATGGATCTTTGGGATCAGCCAATAAACCAGGTACATCGCTCATGAAAATGAGTCTTCTGGCCCGTAACGAATTTGCAATCGCTGCAGCAGCGACATCGGCATTGGTATTATAAGCTTGGTCATCACCATCCAAGGCAATCGGTGAAACAACTGGGAGAAATCCGTCCGCCAAAGCTTTCTTAATTAATTTCGCTTTCACGAATTTAATATCACCCACGAAACCTAAATCGATTGGATTTCCAGCTTCATCAGCACCTAAAAGTTTTTCGCACAAGTTGACGTGATTTCCTGGCATGCCCAGAGGATTAGCACCCCGAGCCCGGAGTGAATCGCAAATCTGTCCGTTGATTTCCTTGTTCAAAGTTTCCTCAACAATTTTAACGGTCGTAGCATCAGTCACCCGCATACCGCCACGGAACTCAGATTTAATTCCAGCAGTTTCCATGGCCCGAGTAATGGCTTTACCACCGCCGTGAACCACAACGACCTGAATACCGACAGCTGCTAAAAATGCGATGTCGGTAGCGACCCTGTCTCTGCCTTCAGGATTTGGATCATCCATGAAACTTCCGCCGTATTTAACCACGAAGGTGGAACCACGGAATTTTTGGATATAGGGAAGTGCTTCAAGAAGAACTTCAGCTTTATGTACAGCAGGCGTACTCATCGGACAGATTTAAAAGTGAGGGTGGAAAGCCAACGGGCAATTGGAAAATAATCTTACTCGCTCTTGTTGTAGTTCACATATCCGTCGGTGAGATCCGACGCCAGTAAACGGAACTGTGCCGAACCGAGGTTCAGGTTGATTCTGACCTTAAACTGCCGAGCTTTGACAACTTCCTTCCATTTCGGCTTATTTTCAGGAATAGGGACTCCTTTAATAACCGCAGGAACATCGTTATAATGAATGTCTAATTTGGCTTCATCTAGACCGGTCCGAGCATAGCCAGCCGCATCCGCCAAACGTCCCCAGTTGGGATCTTCACCAAACCAAGATGACTTAACGAGCAATGAGTTGCCGATGGCCCGAGCAATTTTTTCGGCGTCTTCACGCGTACGTGCACCCTGAATCTCAACGGAAACGACTTTGGTGATTTTTTCGCCATCGCCGACAATCTTTTCGGCTAACGCAAAACAGATTTTATCTACAGCAAGCTGGAAGAGTTTTTGTAAATCTACATCAGCCTTTTCATCAACGACTACTTTAGAAACACCCGAAGCCATCAGAATGACTGTGTCGTTAGTCGACATATCACCATCGACACTCACGCAATTGAACGATTGCTGAGTTGCGGATAATAAAGATTTTTTGAGATAGGCAGCGTTCACATCAGCATCCGTAGCGACAAACGCTAACATGGTAGCCATATTGGGCTCAATCATACCGGCGCCTTTAGCGAAGCCTGCGACGGTTACTTTTTTACCCTGCCAAACAAACGAAGCGGTCGCTGTTTTAGGTCTGGTATCAGAGGTTAAAATCGATTCCGCCGCTCTCCGACCTTCGGTCGCTTTATTCGATAAATTCTTACTCGCGGTGCTTATGCCTTGAGCAACTTTTGTCATCGGCAACAGCTCGCCAATTCTCCCGGTTGAACAAACAAGGAATGCTTCAGTGGGAGCGCCTACCGCTTGGGCTGAAATTTCGGCCATCAATTGAGCATCGGCATCGCCCTGCACAGAAGTACAAGCATTAGCGTTACCGCTATTCGCAACGACTCCCCGGATTTTTCCTTGGGAGAGTAGTAAAATATTTTGTGAATACCTGACGGGCGCAGCCTTAACGTCATTCGTCGTAAATACACCGGCAGCATTACATGGTTGGTCGGCGACGATTAATGTAAGGTCGAGCCGATCCAGTTTTTTATTTCTAATATCACAACCCGCGGCACCGACCCGGAAACCTGGGACGTCAGACAGACCAGCTGAATCATCAATAAAATCAATAGCCATAGTGATAGAGTAAATTAACGTAAGCCGGTGGTTTCATTCCAACCCATCATCAGATTAAGAATTTGTACGGCTTGTCCGCCCGCACCCTTTAATAAATTATCGATGACTGAAGTGATAATTAAATTTCCAGTCCGTTCGTCGGCGACCACGGAAATCTCGATTTGATTCGAGTGTGCCACGTGTGCGGTGTCGGGGAAGTCACCCGATTTTAAAATCGAAATGAAAGACTTATCGGCAAAAGCTTTTTGCCAGCAGTTTTCAACTTGGGCGGCAGTCGCTCCATGGGACGGAACGACAATCGTGGTTGAAATACCTCTGTGCATAGGAGCGAGGTGTGGATTAAATTGTACGACGACTGATTTACCCGCAGCTCCGCTGAGTTGTTCTTCGATTTCCGCGATGTGTCTGTGATTCGGAATACCATAGGCTTTCATCGAACCATCCCGCTCGCAGAAAAGATAGTTAACATCGGCCTTTTTGCCGGCCCCCGACACTCCACTGTAGGAATTAATAATGCACCGGCCTGGCTCGGGTTTAATTAAACCAGCCCGTAATAATGGAATAATAGGGATTTGAATACTGGTTGGGTAGCAACCCGGGCAAGCTACGAGGGAAATTTTCTTCCAAGTATCATCTAATTGTAATTCGGGAATTACATACCGTGCCTGCGATGTGAGTTGCGGAGCGGGATGATCGTGGCCGTAATATTTTTTATAAATCTGTAAATCTTTGAGCCGGAAATCAGCCGAGAGATCTAAAACTTTTTTTCCGGCAGCGACGAGAGGCTGGGCGTATTCCGCAGCGACACCGTGAGGGAGAGCTAAAAACCAAACACCAACGGAGGAAGCCGCACACTCTTGTGGAGAGGATGCAGAAAAAACTAAATCAGGATTCACTCTTCCCCGCAGTCTGGGAAGTTCATCCACCACTTTTTTTCCAGCGAGGGACCGCGAGCAAACCATCGCGAGTTCGACGTTAGGGTGTTGGGCGAGGATACCAACGAGCTCTTCGCCTGTGTAGCCAGAGGCGCCAACGATGCCGACTTGGATCAGTGATTGAGACATGGTGTGATTGATAAAGTGTTAAGGGAGGAATGGTCGTTTGGACATAGAAAAACTCGCCAACAAAAAGGCCCCGGGGTGCCGGGGCCTTTTTTCTTCCTTTTTCGAGGCGGTTTAGCGCTTCGAGAACTGGAAGCGCTTGCGGGCGCCTGGCTGACCGGGCTTCTTACGTTCGCGCATACGACCATCGCGGGTAAGGAGGCCTTCTTTCTTAAGTGGAGCACGAAGAGTCGCATCCATCTTTTGGATGGCGCGAGCTAATCCGTGGGAAATGGCACCAGCTTGGCCGTTAGGGCCTCCGCCAATAACATTAACCGAAACGTCTACTTGGCCTTCGAGACCCGCTGTTCGCAATGGAGCAGTGGCCGCTTT
>CANCLV010000015.1 GCA_947378905.1 Opitutia bacterium | reverse complement strand
TACTTCCCGCCTTTCTATTGCTTAATCGTAGCACCCGCTGGGGCGCTGGTGGTAGTGGAAACGGCCTTGGTTGAGGTCGGGTTGAGGATCGTCGGAGCGACGTTGAGGTAGGTCGCTATGACATACGCCCAGCCCACCAGCGCGGCTGTGCGGTGCGCGGCGGGGTTGTCCTTGCCGACGAGGCCCAAACCGCCAAAGACGATGAAGGTCGCCAGGTAGTCGGCCGGCAGGGGCAGGCCGTTGATCGTGTGATCCTTGACCTTGCCCGACAGGTCGCGCCAAGTGATGATCCCGACCTCGACCAGCCATGCGGCGAAGAGGCCCATCAGAGAGCCGCCCCCGTGCCCTTGGCGCTCGAGCCCGGCGAACCGAGGCCCGAGCCAGGAGTGCCACCGGGCGCGAGTCCCCCGCCTGGCGTCGCGCCAGTCGAAGTTGATGGCGAGCTCGAGGCGGCGTCAGGAAAGGCGCCCTTAAACCGTCCGGGCCAGAGGATATCGAAGAAGCCTGCGTTCGAACCGCGAAGTTGTGACCAGCCATAGACCAGCAACTGATAGCCCGCGAACGTCAAGCCGCCGCTCACGAGCAGCATGGTTTAGCCTCGGCCGCTAAGGGCGCCCGTCGCTGAACCCCCCGGAAGGGGCCGCACGAAATGGTGGTAGACGACGAAGAAGATTTAGCACTGAAGGTTGTTGATGCTGCGATTGTTGGTCTGGGTCGCGCTTGGCAACTTAAGCCCATGTTTGCTGGTACCAAAGTAGCTTTTGTTTCTACATCCTCTGGACATTCAGAAATTTATACGACGAATTTAATTTATTCACGCATTCGTCGAATTACAGATTTCAAAAATACTTCGATTTCACCTCGCTGGGCCGCAGACGCAGGAAAAATTTATTTTGTTTCCTCGATGCGCACAGGCTTCCCAGAAATTTTTACGACGAAGGGAACGGGCGATTTACAAAAAGTAATTACGGATGTTCGTGGTGCGTTGGGTGGAGCCAGTTGCGGACCTGATGGACGCATTGCTTTCGCCTCATCGAATAAGGGCTCCATGGATATTTACATCGCGGGAGGCGCGGGCGAAGGGCCCCGTCGGGTAATCGCTACAGCTGATGTTGATGCGGATCCCTCGTGGTCGCCTGATGGCTCTAAAATCGTACTCACGAGCGGACCGTTGGGTCGCCCTGGTATTTACGTGTCTTCGGCCTCGGGCGGTTCATTATCACGTTTATCCACAGGCTACAGCTATTGCACAGAGCCTCGTTGGAATCCGAAAGACAGTGCACAAATCATTTTCACTTTTCAGTCCGGTCGACTTGGCCTCGCGGTAGCTGATATCGCCAAGGGCGAAATCGTCGCAGTGCCCACGACATCACCATTAAATTTATCTCACGCTTCATGGTGTGCGGATGGACGTCACGTGGTTGCTACTCAGGCAACAAAGACCACATCATTCTTAGTGATTGTCGATACGAAGTCAGGCAAGACCACGCGACTCACCGACGCTAAAATGGGCAACTGTTCCGAGCCCGATTGTTGGGTCAGTAAGAATTAATTCGAACGTTGGCGGAGTCGATCGATTGCCACTGCGGTCACGATAATCGCACCGGTGATGATACGAGTCGTGCTTTCGCTGATACCGTTGAGGGTACAGCCAGTACGAATAACGGTGATAATGAGTGCACCGATGAGTGAGCCGAAAATAGAACCGATACCGCCGTTGAGGCTGGCACCACCAATGACGACGGCTGCAATGCTATCGAGCTCGTAGCCCGTCGCACCAGTAGGATCACCTTGGCCTTGGTAAGAAACTAACATGAGTCCGGAAAGGGCAGCGAAAGCTCCGCCAATCATGTAGACAAAAAGTTTCGTGCGATCGACAGCGACACCGCAAAGGCGCGCTGTGTTTTCATTGGATCCCACGGCGAATACGTGACGTCCGAATACCGTGAAACGTAAAACACCGGTTGCGAGAAGGGCTAAGACAATCATTAACCAGCCGCCAGGAGGGATGATTAAGAATTTCATATCATCAGGCAGACTATTGAGCCAGAATCTTAACCAGTTAGCATCTTGCGCGTTGATAGGTTGCGAGTTGGCCAAGGCTAAGGCCAGTCCGCGAAGAATGAGCAATGTTCCGAGGGTCGTGATGAAAGGAATTAATTTTGCACGAACGACAAGCAGTCCGATAAATAGTCCAATCAGCAGTCCGCTGATTATAGTGACACTTACCGTGACGAAAGGGTTAGTTCCGGCGACAGCTAGTTTAGCTCCGACCACTGAGCAGAGTGCAATGGCTGAACCAATTGATAAATCGATGCCCGCGGAGATAATGATAAAGGTCATACCGATGGCGGCGATACCGATCACGACAGTTTGTTGAACGATGGATTCGATTCCTTCGGCGGAGCCGATGGCACTATTACCGAGTCCTAAGAATAAACCCCAGATAGCGACGAGCGCGATAAATGTCCCAAGTGAGTTGAGAATTTTTTTCGTAGAATTGGTATTGCTCATAAAATAGTTATTAATTTCCGGTAGCGGCACGCATCAGTTTTTCAGAATTTGTTTCTGCGACGGGTACGGCTTCGCTGAGTTGTCCGCGACAAACGGTAGCGATGCGATCGCACACGCCGAGTAGTTCAGGTAAGTAGCTACTGACCATTAAAACGGCCTTAGGGTTTTTTGGATCCGTGACGAGGCGGTTAATGACTTCGTAAATTTTGGCTTTTGCGGCGATATCGATACCGCGAGTAGGTTCATCGAGTAAGAGAATATCGCAATCGGCTTCAAGTAATCGAGCGATTGCAGCCTTTTGTTGATTACCCCCAGAAAGATTTCCAATCGATTGGTCGGGTCCTTGGCAGCGAATACCAAAATCAGTAATCCAGCGCGCGGTATGTTGGCTTCGCTGGCTGGGTGAGATGAAGCCGACTTTACCTAATTTAGATAGGGCAGGGAGGCAGACGTTGTCGCCGATGCTTAAATCGAGCGCGAGGCCTTCTTCTTTTCGATTCTCACTGACAAAACCTAAATGCGCCTGCCAATTACTGCGAGGGTCGGAAGTTTTTTGTGCGCCGTTAACCAGGACATTTTTTCCTTCGATGGTATCGAGACCGAAGATGGCACGTAAGAATTCTGTGCGGCCAGCTCCCACTAATCCGCAGAGCCCGACCACTTCACCGCGACGCAGAGTGAGTTTGCCGCTTCCTGGAATGGTTGCTTCTAATAAAACAGGTCCAAGGGTTCGCTGACTTCGTGGATAAAGATCTTTAACTTCGCGACCGACCATTTCGGCTACGATTTTAGCATCATCAATAGATTTTGTTTCGTAAACTGCAACCGAAGCACCATCGCGAAGAATGGTGAGTCGACTGGTTAAGCGTCGCACCTCTTCGAGGAAGTGTGAAATATAAATAATACTCAGTCCGCGTTTCGCTAGGGTATCAATTAAGTCGAACAAGCGCTCAACATCGGCCTGTGCTAATGAGCTGGTAGGTTCATCAAACACAATGATTTTACAGCCCATGGAAAGGGCGCGGGCGATTTCCACAATCTGTTGTTGGCTAACGGATAATTCGCCGGCGGGTTCGTTAACATCGATATTTCCATGACCTAGACTCGATAAGGTTTTATTCGCTTCGGCGCGCATTTTTGCGTGATCGATGAGCAATCCGTTGCGTGGTTCGATTCCGAGGAAGATATTTTCGGCAACACTGAGGTGTGGAGCGATGGAAAGCTCTTGGTAAATCATACCCACGCCGCGGCGACGAGCTTCGGATGGATTAGCGGGTGCGTAAGATTTTCCGTCGACCCACATTTCGCCGCTGTCAGGTTGATAGGCGCCTGACAGAATTTTCATCAAGGTGCTTTTACCTGCGCCGTTTTCACCGACGAGGGCGTGGACTTCGCCAGGCAAGAGTTTTAATGACACTCCAGCTAAGGCCACTTGCGCGCCGAAGGCTTTTTTAATGCCCCGCATTTCGAGGCGAATGGAATTGTCGCTACCCAAGCTTAGTCGTTTCCGAGTTGTGGTTTAATGACGGCCTGAATTTCAGGAGTGTCCACATTCTCGTTGGTGACGAAGGAGACGCCTGTATCAATATTCTTCTCGATGGCTTTTCCGGCAATCTTATCGGCAGCTGCTTTAACGGTGAGGTAGCCCATGCGATAAGGATCTTGAGAAACGATGGCGCTTAATTCGCCTTGTTTAAGTGACTTGATTAATGAAGCAGTAGGGTCGAATCCTACGAACTTAACCTTACCAGCGAGTTTGCTTTGTTTGAGGGCGGTGAGCATTCCGTAGGTGGTGCTTTGATTGGAACAGAAAATACCATCGGGAGCTTGGTCGCCAGAAAAGCGCAGGAGAAGGGCTTTGGATTTATCAACAGCCATGGCAACGGTTGCCCCAGCATATTGTTCATCGCTGATGACCTTGATGTCAGGAAATGCTTTGATGCCTGCGGAGAAACCTTCTTCGCGAGCTTCGGTAGAGCTCGAGCCAGTGTTGTAACGTAACATCAGGACTCGGCCTTTACCGCCAAGGATTTTAGCAAGTCCTTCCGCACCGCGTTTTCCGGCAGCATAATTGTCGGTGCCGACGTAACTGATGCTTACGCCATCGGCTTTACTTAAAGGAGAGTCGAAAATGATTACTGGGATATTAGCCTTGGTGGCTTTTTCAGCCTTTTCACGAAGTGCTACTCCGTCGAGTGGGGCGAGGCAAAGAACGTCTACCTTACGAATGATCATCGAGTCGACCATGCCCATTTGTTGGCGTCGATCGTCTTCGCGTTCGGGTGCCGACCAAAGAACTTGAACGCCTAAATCTTCACCGGCTTTTAGAGCGCCAGACTCAACCGACTTCCAGAAGACGTGGGCGGAGCCTTTAGGGATGAGGGCGATTACAGGCTTTGCTTTTTCTTCAGCCACCGAGGGGAGGGTGATGCTGAAAAGACTGACGAGGAGGATGAGGTAACGCATGGGGGTAAAAATTATTCGGCAGCCGTAAAGGGCGAGGGTATGATCGATTCAGTTGGGCGAGGGAATAGTTCCAAGTCTAAAAGAACTGAGTAAGGAATGGTACTTCCGACAGGATATTTTTCCTGGAGTTCCGGAGTCACTAAAACGACGAGTGAGTCTGAGTCTTTTACCCGAGCTACATTCATAAAGTACCATTTAGGTGAATTGCGGCGAATGGAAAGTTCGCGGTCGCCGACGCGATAGCGGATGACCAGTGAACGATCACCCGTGACGGTATGCGTAGTAACTTTGTATTCTTCGCGGGCTAAAAAGACTTCGCGTGAAATCTGGGTAGACTGTATTTCTTGGCTCGCTAAAAACCTTGATCCCCAGGCTAGAAAAACGCTGTCCCCATTAATTCGAGTGCTGACCAGTAAGCAGTTAGCCGCGGTATTCTTATCAAGATTAGCGCATTCGGGAATGGTGAATTCGCCAGTCTCATTAACGGGAATCAATTTTGCTTCAGTGCTTAAAATCCAAGCTGCTAATTCGGAACCAGGACCACTGTTAAATTCGCTCCAAACTTTTTTTCTGTTATTAGGGTTGTACCAAATCTGACAGCGATTTTCTAAATCACGTAATTTACCAGCAAAAGCTCGGAGATTATTTCCCCACTGGCGACGAATTTTAGCGTCTTCGGCTACTGGTCCGCCTTTGGATTCATTTTCTTGGGCAACTCTCGTAGCTTCTCGAGCGGCGTATTCTACACGTTCGATGCCGTCTTTAATTCCATTAATTTTAAGATTTTTAATTTCAGTTTGTAGGGCAGTAGACTCGGTAATGGTGGATTCGAGTGGGAAGGAGGTAATTAAATCTGATTTAATTTTTTCGAGCGTAGCAATATCAGCGACGGGTGCTAAAATAGTTTCGAGAACAGCCGCTTGATCGGTGATTTTTTGCGATATTTCCGCAGGCGTTTCGCTGGGTAGTAAATACAGTTTAATATCGGAGTCGGGCTTAATGCTCCAGCGTTTGAGCATTTCATTGAGTGGCTTTAAATCGATTTTTCCGCTGACTTTGTAACCCGTAGTGGCGGGGATTTTAAGACGGGCATTTAAGACGGGTTGAATGGATTGGCCGCCCGTGGGTTTGTTAAAGACTGCATTCTGACTTTCGGTGCGAAGTTCTTGAAAGCGCTGAGTTTCATTTGCAAAACGGCGCATCGAGTCGGGCGACTTAGGGTCGTCCTTAATGAACTGACCAACAACTTTACCAACGAATGCTCCGCCGGTATCGGTGAAGAGTCCTAATGATAGCGTAGCGATTAAGGTGAGAATAAAAACGATTCCGACGATAATTTTATTTCTCTTATTAATCTGGTTTAAATTATTTTCGTGCTCAGCCAGGATAGCGGTGGCCTGTGTTTGATTAATTTGATCGACCGTGGCGGCGTCAGCTAAGCCGTACATCATCAATTTTCTGCGATCATCTGGGTTGAGTCGGCTGGCCTCGAGAGCCAGTTCATCTTCATTGGCCTCGAGTCGTTTGCTTAACTTTATTTTAGCGGCAAAGGTGAAGAACTGTGACGCTGGCAACCACTCGGTTGCACCTTCCGGCATGCATGGCGTGTCGGCCACAACCGTACCCAGGTTGATTAGTTCTTGAATTTCGGCCTCGGTGTGAGGGCCACGGACTTCGTTGTCGATGTAGAGAGTAAATTGACGCATAGGGTGCGTAGAAGCTGAAAAATAAAGGTCTAGCCAAGGTTGGCAGTGGGGTTCGCTTAGGCAAGCCGATTGGCGACGCTTCGTCTTTGCAAATTCGCTCATAACCCCTTAGGACTTTTGACCATGGCCAATCATGGCATAAACCAATCTCAGAAACAGGTGCAGGGTCTAATTCTGACTCCGCAGTTGCGCCAGTCTTTGAGAATTTTACAAGTGCCAGCTGCTGAATTATTGAGGGAAATCTCAGACGAATTAGCCGCTAATCCTTTAATCGAAGAAGTGGAGCCAGCAGGTACCGAAACCTCACCATCCGCCGTAGAGGCAGAGGGTGATGATGACGCCCCCCGTGAACTTAAATTGGGTGATGACGATTTTGACGCTTTACGACGGATGAAGGACGATTGGGACGAAAGTTATTACGAAGAGGTGCGCTCACAGGGCTATTCCCAAGAAGATGAAGAGCGTCGCCAACACATGTTTGAATCGGTTACCGCGGAATCATCACTGTCCGAACATCTTTTAGAACAATCGCGGACGGCATCAGATGATCCAGAAATTCAAGAGGCGCTTAAACTTTTAATTCTCTCACTCGACGATCGTGGATTCTTAGATGAGGATCTCTCGAACATCGCCCTGCGTTCTGGTCAAAGCTACGAAGCGGTCGTTGCAGCACATACCTTGTTGTTGGGTTTTGATCCGATTGGAATTGGGGCGCGGGATTTACGGGAATGTTTCCTGGCTCAACTCCGTCACCGCCGTCGTGGTCTATCTTATGCTGCCAAATTAGTAGCAGATTGCTGGGAGCCATTGATGGCACGTAGGCTCGAAGAGTGTGGACGTCTTTTAAATCTAGAGCCCGATCAAGTGCGCGAGGGACTAGAAGAATTAGGTAAATTGGAAACTGTGCCGGCTCGACGTTTTCAGAAAGATGAAAACCGCGTGATTACGCCCGATGCGGTTGTCGAAAAAGAGGACGACGGAAAATGGAAAATCACTTTAGACGATCGCCACGTCCCTAAATTACGCCTGGTGCCCGCTTATAAAGATATGTTAGCCGGTAATTCGCTAAGCGAAAAAGAGCGCAATTATATTTTAGAAAGAATGCGCCAAGGGAAATTCCTGATTGGTGCGATTGAAGAACGTCAACGCACCGTCGATCGTCTGGCACATATTATTTTAGAACGCCAAGCCGACTTCTTTGAACATGGTCCTTCACAATTACGACCTTTGACGATGACGGATGTCGCCAAAGAGATGGGGGTGCACGAGACCACCGTCGGTCGTGCGGCGGCCAATAAATGGATGCGTACGCCCCATGGTTTAAAAGAGTTTCGCTGGTTCTTTACATCAGGTGTTTCCACTGAAGGCGGAGGAACAGTAGCCCAAGAAGGCGTTCAAGAAATTATCGCTGATATTTTAGCTCGAGAAAATCCCGCTGCTCCGCTTGCCGATGAAGCCATTACCACCGAACTTAAGAAGCGTGGTATTAAAATTGCCCGTCGTACGGTGGCTAAATACCGTGAGGGCTTAGGTCAGCCACCCGCACACTTACGTAAGAAGCGTCTCTAAGACAGTTCAGTCAGTAATTCTTCCCATCCGAAGTGTGTCATGTCGGCGAAGAGGAACTGCACGCCAACCGTTAATCCGTTATCTAGTTTAACGGGTGCCACGAGTGTAGGAAGACCCGCCAGCGAGGCTGGTGCATTTAACGCAAGCAAGCGTTCACGATGCTGTGAAGTAAGATCTCCTTTAGCAACGGCTGGACCAAAAGTGCAGGGCAGGGCAATGAAACCATATTGTTTAAAAAGTGTACGGAAGGTGTCGGTAATCTTGAGGCGATAAACTTCTGCTTCACGAACTTCATCGGCCGTGCGTTTGCTTGCTAGATTTAATCTTTCCCAAACAACTGGGTCGTAAGAATTTTTTCTCTGATTTAACCAAGCGGCGTGAACGCGTGCAGCAGCTACTCCACCGAGTACAGGAAAATACTGATGGGCCTTATTGCTATTAATGCGCAGTAATTCCGTCGCCGAACTATCTTCTTCAATGCCGAGAGGGCGTAAAAAATTTCTTAACGTATTAAGTATGGAGGGGTCCATACCTAGACCCAAATCGCCCACCCAAAGTCCTTTGCCGAGTTTAGGTGATTTACCCAAGACTGCTTTAGAGACAGTAATAAGATCTGCTGGATTTTGTGTTATCCAACCTTGAGTGTCGTAGCCTGGAGAAAGAGGAAAAATATCTCCAACCGGACTAATATCGGGTGACAGACGTAAACCCCACACGCCGCAATATCCGCAGGGGACACGAATGGATCCTGCGGTATCAGTTGCGAGGGCGAAGGGCACTAATTTTTTAGCTACCGCCCAAGCCGAACCCGAACTGGATCCACCGGAGAGAAGTTCGGGGTGGGTGGGATGTTGGCAGTCGCCATAATGTGGATTTTCTCCGCTCAAACCGTAAGCAAACTCGTTGAGTTGGGTTCGTCCGCATTCTACGGCTCCTGCATCTTTTTGAAAGGCTGATGGAAGTGACGAAGAAGTTCGCGGAATGCCGATTTCTTCTGGCAGAAAAGTGGAACCGGCGAAGGTAGGGTGTCCGGCTCGGAAATATAAATCTTTGGTTAGGAAGGGTACGCCACCGAGACTGTCATCTTTTTGTGCCCAAGCGTTTTCAAATCGTTGGGTTAAACTTTTGGTATCCGGTAATCCTGTTAACGCGAAACGCTGCTCTTGGGCGGTGAGTGAGCCGAGCTTAAGTAAGAAGGCTTCGGCGGACATACGAGGTCCGCGCGTGAGAAAATAATCACGCCAATCAGAAATAGTTTCTAGTTTGGTGCTCACAGATCAATCGCTACGCCAGGCTCGGGATCGTGGATCCGTGTGCTGGGTAATAATTTGGTCAGAGTCTCTTTCATCCAAGCTCGAGCGGGGGGATCGCCGTGGGTGAGAATAATATCTTTGGGACTAACCGATTTTGCAAAATCAATTAACTCTTCTCGGTCGGCATGGCCACTTAAGTGAAACCGTTCGACCTCAGCTCTTAAAATAGAAGTATGATCAAGGCCTTTAAATTTAAATTCACCGCCCGATTTCATGCCAATCAATTCGCCCCCTGGGGTGTCGGGATCGCAATAACCCACGAAGAATACCGCGTTTTCCTTAGTATCTAGAATATTAGCGGCGATGCGCCAAGCGGGAGTGTTTTCCACTAACATGCCACTCGAGAGAACGTAAATTCCTTGGACGGGTAAATTCTTACCAGGTTGTACGTAGCGACGTGATAAGGATTGAACGCCGAGTTCACGTAAAACTTTCTGACTAAAATTTACCTGTTTGGTTTTCTTACTCGCTTCTTCGAGGTAGCCACAAAGATCCATGCCCAAGCCGGAACAGTAAATTGGGACATCAACTAAATTTCCGTCTGCGGCACTCTCATCTAATAATTTTAATATTTCCTGCATGCGACCAAAAGCAAATGCTGGTAGGAGAACGGAACCGCCGTTATCGACGACCCGATTGATAGCTTTAATTAAACGCGCTTCTTCTTTGCCACGGGAAATGTCAGGGATTGTGGTGGTGGCTCCGCGCGTGCATTCCATCACTAAGGTGTCTACGGGTTGACGTGGGAACTGGGCGCCACCCACGGTGCGTTGGGCTTGAAAGTGAACATCGCCGGTAAAGAAGTGACGTTTTTTGCGATGCTCAATCATGAGACCAACGGCACCAGCCACGTGTCCAGCGAGGTGAAAAGTGAGAGTGATTTCTTCGCCACCTTGCCCAATTTTTCTGGGGTTGGCGATGGGTACTGCGGTGAGTGCATTTTCGACGCGTTCGATATCTTGTTCAACGTAAAGAGGTAGGTCTACATTGCCGGTTTCTTCGCGCTGTCTTTTCATCACTTGAACGGAATTAGCCAGTAATCTTCGGGCAAAAAGTGATGATGCGGCCGACGTAAAAACGCGAGTGCCAGGGTGTTGGCGGACTAACAGTGGCAGTGAGCCCAAGTGATCTAAGTGGCAGTGAGTGAGAATCACGCCGTCCACTGTTCCAGGAATAAGATCCAAACGAGGGAGGGCCTGTTTGCCTGCATGCTTCGGGTGCATTCCACAATCGATGACGAAGCGGAGTCCTCCAAATTCAGCGAGCATGCAATTGGCGCCAATTTCGCGACCGGAATTTAAATCTGTAATTCTCATTAAGTATTAGAAGAGGGTGGAATCATTTCAAAAGAAGGGATACGGACAAATACGCGCTGACCATCTTCGGTTTCACCGTGAAACGCGCCTTCAGCGGTAACGGCTTCGCCCGTGAGGTGATAACTATTATAAGAAAACTGTTCGCCTGGTGGGATGGTGGGAGTTTGGCCGACGATGCCGTCGCCTTGAATCACTTCCGTTGAACCATCTCGATGGCGGATAATCCATTTACGTCCGAAGAATTTTACGGTATGTGATGAAATATTATTAATGGTAAGAAAGTAAACGAAGGCGTGAGGCGTTTCGGGTGGAAAGTTGGGGTCGCGATGGTGAACCAACTTATCGATGGTCACCCTTAGGCCGGGTAGTTCCTTGGCGGAGGCTTCCACAGCCAAAGACAAGAGGTTTAAGACCATTAAAGGAAGCCATAAATTTCTCCAATTAACTAATAAATATCTTCCCTCCTTGCACCCAGTGCTCGGGTGGGTTGAATAAAAGCAATGCAGGCTTTTGACCAAAGTAAGGCAAATCTTCGCCGAGTGCCCCTCAAATGGTGGATTGCTGTGACCTACTTGGTTTTGGTCATTCTCTCGAATACTTTCCCTATTTTTAGTTCGGTCGAAAAGCGATCCAGTCAGAACCCGATTATGGTTCCAGCTTTCGACTATAAGGACGACCGAGTCATTCCGACTGAAAAGCAAATTCCGATTCACGCCAATTTTTACGGATTCGATCAGAATAATAACCCGGGAGATAAGCCCGTTTTAGTTTTTATCCACCGAGTGCCATGGGATAGCCGCGGAAATCAATTTTGTGCGGACCTCGCTAAGTCAGGAAAAGTCGCCGTTGTTGAGCCTTATCTGCCTGGCTTTGCCTCTTCTTATGGAAACGTTCCGAGTCACTCCATGGAAGCTAATGCGGAAGTGATTGCGGCACTCCTCGAACAAAAGGGAATTAAGAAATATCATTTATTGGGACAAGGACTGGGCGGTGTAGCTGCACTAGAATTAACTAATGCTCATCACGATAGAGTGGAATCCGTTACGCTCCTTTCCGCTCCTGGTGTGCAAGCCTTCGAATTACTTGGCAACCCGCTCGTCAATAAAATCGTCTATGGATTCCAGGGTGCATTCTGCTGGGGCGTAGCTCGACTCACTCCTAATTTTGGTGCCGCGGATTTACTTCCTTGGGATCGTGATTACGCCAAGACAGTTTTTGATACGGATTTATCCGACAATAAAAAATTACTCCTACAGCTGCACCGTCCTCTAATGATCATTCACGGTGATGCCGATTTACTCACGCCTGTTGATGCGGCTAATTATACAAAACAATTATTACCTAACACTCGTTTAAAAATCTATCACGGTGGCCGCGATATAGTCTTTGAACAAAAGGATTTAGTCATCGGAGAGGTTGTAGATTTTACCACGAATCTACCCCCATTAGGTTCACCCCCGTCGGAATCTAATCCACCGATTCCTTATGCCAAAGGCCTTCATTATTGGATGTTACTGGCCTTTATAGTCCTTTGTACATTTGTTGCGGAAGACCCCACCTGTTTGGCGTCAGGCCTTATGGTGGCTGTTGGGATTCTTGATTTCTGGTCCGCGACCTTGGCCTGTTTTGTCGGGATTTTTATTGGAGATATGACTCTCTATATGGTCGGACGTGTATTCGGTCGGCAGGCCATTACTCGCGCCCCGTTCAAATGGATTATTAAAGAACATAAAGTTAATCAGTGGGCAGGATGGTTCTCAACACCGAAGGGAATGTTAGTTGTCGTCAGTTCGCGATTTGTTCCTGCGAGCCGATTGCCCACATTTATTACTGCAGGCATCATGAAGTTAAATTTAGCACGCCTAGGTTTACTTCTTATGGTAGCTGCGCTGATTTGGACCCCGCCACTTATCTGGCTTGGTTATAAGTTCGGCGATGATGGTATGCGCTTGTTGCACAACTTTAAGAGCAATGCGATTTGGATTATTGTGGGAGTGTTGGTTTCGTTGCATCTTTTAACTCACTGGGTGGTGCCTTCACTTACTTGGCGTGGTCGTCGTCAAATCGTGATGAAGGTGCGCGGCTTCCTGCAGCCTTCGCTATGGCCCAATTGGATTGTTTATTTTCCGATCCGTATCGGGATTATTTTCTTAACTTTAAGGCATCACAGTCTCACGGCATTTGCTTCCGCTAACCCTTCCTTTGGCCGCATTGGTGGATTTATCGGTGATGCTAAATCGTTGCTTTTAAGACCCTTTCAGCGCGATTCACGTTGCTGCCCTCATATCGGTTTATCCATGGAAGATAAGGTCGAAGAACGTCTGAAAGAAGCCCAAGCCTTCGCGGTTTGTCATGGATATCCATTAGTCTTCAAGCCCGAGGTTTCGGAGGACGGTGCCGGTCTTCGCTATATTAAAAATGATGAACAGCTTAATCGCTGGGTAGGCGGCGCTAAGGAAGATTTTATTCTTCAGAAATTTATCAGTGGTTTAGAATTTGAAGTCGTCTGGCGTAGAAATCCAGGACACGACGACGGACATATCATGGCCATTGTACAAAAAAATGATGTCGTGGTGAGGGGCGATGGAGAGCAAACTTTAGAAGAATTAATTTGGCTCGATGAGTTTGCCGTATCACGTGCCGAATTATTTATTCAGTGTCACGCTCGCGATTTAAATAAAGTCATTCCCGCCGGACAAAAAGTTATCTTAAACCTTTCCGGTAGTTACGGACACGGTGCTCGCTGTTTACATCGCCCCGATTTAAATACAACGGCTTTAGTTCAAGCTGTGACCACATTGTCAAAACGTTTTCCGGCCTTACACTATGCACGATTTGATTTACGTGCCTCGAGCGAAGAAGAATTGAAGGCGGGTCGATTTGTGATGACTGGAGTAGGCGGGTGTTGCCACGTTTCGAGCCTGGTTCGCGACGAGTCTCTGCGCTTTAGTCGATCCTACGCGCAAGTCTGGCAGCAGCTTAAAGTGTGCTTAGATGCAGGAGCTTATAATCTTAAACAAAATGTCCGCCCCGTCCGTCTCGATGAATTAATGGCGCGTTGGAGTCAGGCCAATGGGCGCTCCGATAATTTTGTCGTGAGCGAAGAGTAATTATCCGCGAGCCGTAAAGGCGTGACAAAGGGCAATCGCCGCAGCGTCCGATTCGTCTAAGGCCAACTCACTGCTAAGGTTCAAAATAGACTTAATCATTTTTCCGACCTGTTCTTTGCTCGCACCTCCGTGCCCGGTGACGGCTAACTTGATACGTTTAGGGGCGTATTCTTTGACCTCAATATTGAGTCGAGCCAGGATGCTTAAGGCAGCCCCACGCGATGCACCCATCGCTTGGGCGGTCCGAAAATTTTGCACGTAAATCGTTTCTTCTATCGCTGCTTGATCTATTTTAAATTTTAACGTCATACCTTCGACGGCTTCCGCAATCTTTCCTAGGCATTCGATGGCACTGTATTTAGGGGCGAGCTTCACCGTGGTGCTTGCCAATAATTGATAGGGCTCGGTTCGGGAATCAATGACGGCCAAGCCAGTTCCACGGAGGGATGGATCAATACCGAGAATGATGCCACGAACGCCACGTTGAGAATTTCTCTCCACCACTTTTTTTGTGCGGGTTGTTTTGCTGACCGACGAAGATACGCGCGCACCACCTTTAAGGTGAGCTGTCCAAAGCGCGCGCGAAGATTTTCGTGCCATACGTGAGGTGTAGATTTAATTACTTTAAATGCAAAGGGTAATTCTCATGGTTGCTTATTTTGATTTTATTTAAACTATGATTCTTATGCGGTTAGGATTAATCCACTTCTTCTTCGCTATCGCTCTGCAGGGAGGTGAGTTGCCTCTGGTCGTGCGTGAAGTTCAGGAAATGGACGCCTTTCAGCTTCAAACCTATGGGAAGGTAGATAAAAAATTAGTTCCTGAATCTTCAGCACTGTGGGCTAGTCAGCAAAACCCTGGAGTCTTTTGGACCCTTTCTGATTCAGGCAATAAACCCGAAATTATTCCGATTCACAGTGATGGTTCGCTGGCTTGGGGCACTAAGGGTATCGCGATAAAAGGGACTAAGAATTATGATTGGGAGGCAATCACGGGTGATGCGGAAGGTAATATGGTTGTGGCTGATGTCGGAAATAACATCTCTAACCGCCGTCAGCTGAATCTCTATTTGTTCAAAGAACCTTCGGCGCAAAATCCTGAGGTCACCGTGGTTAAAACGATTTCGTTTATTTGGCCCGATCAAAAAGAATTTCCTGACTCCGAATTAAAGCATGACTGTGAGTCAGTATTTAAAATTAAAGGTAATATTTATTTTTTAACTAAACACCGCCGCGACACCCTCACCGAGCTATGGCGCATCGATATTCCTAAAGCCAATGAGCCCGCTCAATTAACTAAGGTCGCCCAATTCGATGCCAAGGGTATGGTCACGGATGCTTCGGTTTCTCCCGATGGTAAGAGCTTGGCACTTTTAACCTACCGAGCGGTTTGGGTGATTACATTGCCGCTTACGGGTGAGAATATTTTTAATGGGCCGATGGCTTATGCACCTTTATCTCCTCCGCTACTTTCCTGGCAGATTGAAGGCTGTGCTTGGTTGGACGCACAGAATTTATTGGTGAGCTCGGAGCAGGGTGACTTATTTAAGATACCGCTGAGTGCTTTAAAAGCCGTTAAATAAAAAGAACGAAGACTCGAGAGCCTTCGTTCTTTTTTATTAGAACTGTGTTTAGAACTTAGAGTGCTTTCGCGGCAGCGACTACAGCTTCTTTGGTCATACCACATTCCTTCATGGCGATATCACCAGGAGCGCTTAAGCCGAAGCGATCAGTGCCGAGGGCTTTGCCGGTGATGCCGACATAGCGACCCCAAGAGATGGTTACGCCCGCTTCAATGCTGACGCGTTTAGCACAGCTGGAAGGGAGAACTTCTTCTTGGTAGGCCTTAGGTTGGCGAGCAAAGGCTTCCATGGATGGCATCGAAACAACCCGAACGCCCGCACCTAATTCTTCAGCAGCGGCGAGAGCGAGTTGGAGTTCGCTACCCGTGCCGATGAGGATGTGAGTCAGTGCAGCAGTTTCTTTGCGTGCGATGTAAGCACCTTTGAGTGTGCCTTGGCGACGGGTCGAAACAGGAATGCTGTCGAGTGATGGAACGTTTTGACGTGAGAGAATGAGAGCTACGGGGCCATCGCGACGAGCCACTGCGTGAGCGAAGGCAGCAGCGGTTTCTTCGGCATCAGCTGGACGCATCACATCGAGATTAGGAATGCAACGCAGGGCGCTAACGGTTTCAACCGGTTGGTGGGTAGGTCCGTCTTCACCTACGCCCACGGAGTCGTGAGTGAAGATGTAGAATGCTTGAAGTTTTGCTAAGGCAGCAACGCGGATGGATGGACGGAGATAATCGGAGAAAGTCAGGAAGGTTGCGCCTGATCCTTTGAAGATTCCGTGGTAAGCGATACCGTTGATAATCGCACCCATCACGTGTTCACGAATACCGAAGTAGAGATTGCGACCAGCGGGTGTTGCGATGTCGAAATCACCTACATCCTTAATGTAATTCTTGGTTGAGCCGTGTAAGTCGGCAGAACCTGAGAGAACAAGAGGAGAAGCTTTAGCGACTGCATTGATACAGGTTTCACCTGATACACGAGTAGCCAGTGCGTTCTTGCCGAATTCAGGAATTGCAGCGAGGAGGGAAGCCACATCGCCATGATCACCGGCTTGAGCTTTTTTGAGTAAATCTGCTTTAGCTGGATTTGCAGCTGACCAAGCAGCAAAAGTTTTTTGCCATTGGGCGTATTCGGCGGCTTGGGTGACTTTGCGAGCGGCGAAGAATTTTTTGGTTTCAGGTGAAACGAAGAATTTTTCATCAGGTAAGCCGAGTGCTTTACGGGATGCATCGATAAATTTTACGCCTGCTTCGCCGTGACCTTTGGCTGTGCCTTGAACTTCGGCGATACCTTTAGCGATGACCGTTTTGCAGATGATAAGTTTTGGCTTACCGCTCTTGCTTGCACGTGCTTTGTCGAGGGCTTCAGCAATAGGGGCTAATTCATTACCTTGTTTGACCATGAAAACTTCCCAATTAGCAGCTTCGTAACGTTTAACCGTATCTTCATTCTGTGTTTTTGAAGCCATTGCATCCAAGGTGACGTCATTGGAATCATAAAGCATAATTAAGTTATCGAGACCGAAACGACCGGCGAATGAAGCGGCTTCGTGAGAGATACCTTCTTGTAAGCAACCATCACCAGCGAGACCGACGATGAAGTGATTGAAGATGGTGTGTTCAGGAGTGTTGAAATGTGCAGCGGCCATTTTTGCGGCAACAGCCATACCGACAATATTTCCGGTGCCTTGTCCGAGAGGACCCGTAGTTGCTTCGACGCCTACGGTTTCACCGAACTCAGGGTGACCTGGAGTTTTGCTATGAAGTTTGCGGAAGGCTTTTACTTCTTCGAGAGGGAGATCGAAACCAGCGAGGTGTAACCAGCTGTAGAGGAACATGGAACCGTGACCTGCGGAGAGAACGAAACGATCGCGATTAATCCAAAGAGGTTCGGCGGGGTTATGTTTTAAAAAGTTTCCGTAGAGGACAGCACCGATTTCGGCGGAGCCTAAGGGAAGGCCGAGGTGTCCTGAGTGACAGGCGGCGACGGCGTCCATCGAAAGTCCTCGGGACTCAGTGGCGGCGCGGGAAAGGTCGGTTGTATTATTGAGCGACATAGTGCGGTATGCGTAAGGATAATGCCTCCATTATTCCAGCCTTGAATGCAGGCCCAAGTATCTTCTTTATCTTAAATATGTCCGATAAAGAACTAGAAGAAGGGTTAACCCTGCGTTTGGACTTCAAAAAGCTCCGAAAAATTGCCTCAGGGCAGGAGGATGTCATTCCCGCCATCGCCCAGGACGCCCAAACGGGTGAGGTCCTTATTTTGGGCTACGTTAATGAGTTAGCTCTAAAAACGGCACTCAAAGAAAAGAAAGCAACGTTTTGGAGTACCTCTAGGAATGAACTTTGGATTAAGGGACTTACGTCGGGAGACTTTTTAGAATTATTAGAAGTCCGCGTAAACTGTGAGCAGAATTCAATTTTGTATAAAGTACGTCCAGCCGGGAAGGGCGCCTGCCACACGAAAGACGCACAAGGTAAAACACGTTCAGGATGTTACTACCGTCGATTAAAAGCTGATGGTGGATTAGAGTCTGCTTAGGTTTTTCTGCGGACAGTTCATCACCGATTTTATTTAAGCACAAAAAAGGGGCGCCTAGAGGCGCCCCGAAGAGTGTAGCATTGAATCCGGGGTTTAGTAACCGCCACGATCGCCGCCGCCGAAGCCGCCACGATCGCCGCCGAAACCACCACGACCGCCGCCGAAGCCGCCACGACGTTCGCCGCCGCCGAAGCCGCCGCGTCCGCCACGTTCGCCGCCGCCGAAGCCGCCGCGTCCACCACCGAAACCGCCACGACGTTCGCCGCCACCGAAGCCACCGCCCGCAGGGCGTTCTTCACGTGGACGGGCAACATTCACCTTCAGGGGACGACCCATGAAGTCGATGTTCTCGGTCTTAGCGATCGCATCCTGGGCTTGCTGTGCATTGCCCATGGTTACGAAGGCGAAGCCACGAGGACGACCTGTGAACTTATCCATCATTACTTCCACGCTCACCACTTCGCCCGCTTGGGAGAAATGTGCGCGGATGTCGGATTCAGTAGCAGCCCAAGGTAGGTTGCCTACGAATAACTTATTTTCCATATATGTTGTTTTCTGTTGTATGACCTTCACCGCATTCCCCGTTTCCTTCTTGGATTTCGATTTGCCGTCTTAGCGACCGTCAACTCACCGGATTCTTGCGGGGCATTGTTCTTGGTTTGGTTATTTTCAGAACAAGCCTGACCGACACAGAGACTCCTTATGGGGCTTTCTGCAAGTTTATTCACAATAGGGTCTATTCCTTAGGCAAACCATTGACAGTTTAAGGCCATTTTTTATGACTAATTCGATGTCCACTCCCTTAGATTCAGATCAGATTAAGCTCGCTCTTAATGGTCTTAAGATGTGGACCTATAAAGATGATAAGTTGTTGATGGATATTAAGTTAAAGAATTTTTCAGAAGCCCTATCTTTCCTAGTAAAAGTGGGTATTGAGGCCGAAAGGCTTAACCATCACCCCGAAATCCATAATATTTACAATAGGGTCACCCTTAAACTGACCACCCATGATGCGGCCAATCGAGTCACGCAGAAGGATATCGTCTTAGCTCGGGCAATTGAGAACCTCCTCTCCTAATGGATCCCGCTGAAGCCATCGATGCTCTCTTAGAAGAATTATATAGGCAGAAGGCTGCTGGGGTAAAACGTGTCAGTGTTTCCGACGAGAGCGTCGCCTTCTTAAAAGAAATTGCAGGCGGTGACGCTGCAATGGCTACACCTAAGTCCACGGCTCCGGTTGCCGTGGCGCCGGCCGCGAAGTCAGTTATTCGCCCAGCCGCTCCAGTCGCCAAAAACGAGGGAACGATTATTGTTTCTAGTCCGTTGCCCAATCCGCCAGTCATTAAATTACCTTCCGGCACAAAAGCGGAGCAATTACTTTGGTTACAAAAAACTATCGATGCCTGTGAGGTGACACAAAAAAATCTCGAAGGTAAAAAGGCTCTATTCGGTCGCGGTTCAGACGTAGCTAAAGTTTTCTTTGTGGGCGAGGCTCCATCGCTAGAAGAAGTAGAAGCCAATCGTTCGTTTGTAGGTCCAGCGGGTGAATTATTAAGTAAAATTATTTCAGCAACGGGTCTGACTGAAAAAGAATGTTACTTTGCTAATTTAATGACATGGCGTCCCAAACCGCCCACAGCGTTTGGTAAGCGACCACCGAATGCCTCTGAGGTCGCCTTTAATCGCCCGTATTTATTGGCTCAAATTGAGATCATTAAACCGCAAATTATCGTGGCCGTAGGCGCACAGGCCTTTGGTGCTCTCACGCATTCCACGACGCCCATCATGCAAATTCGTGGACAGTGGCAGAAGGTGGATGGTCTAGAAGTTTTACCGACCCTGCATCCAAACTATTTATTACACAGTCCAAGTCTTTCGAATAAGCGTTTGGTCTGGGAAGACTTCATGCAGGTCATGACTAAACTTGGTATGCCTATCTCAGATAAACAAAAGGCTTACTTTTTAAGTGCGTAAACTTAGCGTACGCTGTTGTTTAATTTTTTAAGATTAAACTGGAGGACCTGAGAGTTTCTACCGCTAAGCTTAAGTTCTTTTCTGCGAGCTGCAGGTAAATCGTTTTGCGATCCGACCACGAAGTTACAGGCTGATTGGAAGAAGCCCTGTGTTTGTGTCGTGAGGGCGATGAGTTTCTTTGCCCCTAGGCTTTTGGCTCTTAATTTAGCGTATTCTACGAGCTTTTTGCCTACACCCCGGCCATGATAAAAGGGCTGAACATAAACAGCGCAAACTTCCATGGACTTACCGCCTGGGTATGGACGGAGAGCAGCACAACCGATGATACTATCATCAATTTCGTATACGAAAAATTCCTGAATCGTTTGTTCAATTTGCAAACGTGTACGTCCGACTAACGCGTCGGTCTTCGCTCCGTGCTTTGCTAAATTGTAAAGAGCTTGGGCGTCTTTCTTTTTGGCCTGACGGATTTGGTCGTAGTCGTTGGCGTGCACCATGGTGCCCAATCCTACTTTATCGAAAATCTCGGTGAGCAGTCCGCCAAAAACTCGGCCGTCTAAAATATGAGCACGAGGAACGTCTTCATCTAAAGCTTTAGCTGCTTGCACGGCTTTACTTCTGATCCGTGGGTCTAACTTAATTTTCTTATCGTTCAGGATTTTTTTCAGTTCGTCCTCGGGTAGGTTAACTTTCACCTGACCATCAATTTGCAGTCCGGCAAAAGGAGTAAGGTAGATGAGTTTCGATGCACCCATCGCTGATGCCAACTCCATGGCTAAATGATCACTATTTACCCGTAAAGATTGGCCTTCGCGATCGCAGACGATGGGCGTGACGAGCGGTAAAATATCTTGCGACAGCATTGTTTTCAGAATCGCCACATCTACTTTTTCGACTTTGCCCGTGAAGAGATGATTTTTTCCTTTGATGACTCCAACGTTAGTCGCGCGGACGGCGTTGGTGATGGCGCAACGTAAACCCGCTTGAGAAAGATGTTCGAGAACGGTTTGCGAAACTAGTGCGGAGGCTTCACGTGCGAGGGACATCGTTGGGGCGTCGGTGATGCCTTCGCCTTGAATATCAGA
>CANCLV010000014.1:0-20000 GCA_947378905.1 Opitutia bacterium | reverse complement strand
TTCTCCTTCGCTCAAGCCGTCGCCTGTGCTGACGCTAAAGTGCAATTAATTTCTCCCTTCGTCGGACGTATCTACGATTGGCATAAAAAATCCCAAGGCGCGAACTGGAACGAAGAAGCTTCCTCCGGAGCCAATGATCCTGGCGTGAAATCCGTCCGTCGTATTTTCGCCTACTATAAAAAGAATAATATCAAAACCGAAGTCATGGGCGCATCGTTCCGTAATACCGGACAGATCAAAGCTCTCTGCGGTTGCGATCTCCTCACCATCGCGCCTGACCTCCTGGATAAACTTTCCAAAGATGACGCCGCCGTACCACAAGTACTCGACGCCAAATCGGCCGCTGCTGAAGGCGAAGCCGCCAAAGTCTGGGGCGAAAAAGAATTCCGCTGGAACCATAACGAAGACGCCATGGCCACCGAGAAAACTGCTGAAGGTATCCGCGCTTTCGCCGTCGATGGTAAAAAACTCGACGACATGGTTGCTAAAGAAATCGGCTAAAACCCTTGTAAATAAAGGACTAAATGAGGTCGGACAGTTGTCCGGCCTTTTTTATTTCCGTCTCTGACGCACGGCCTCAAACAAAACAATCGCCGCCGCCATCGACACGTTTAACGAGTCGGACAATCCCGCCTGCGGTATCGAAATCTTCTCGTCCGCACCTTTTAACCAGAAATCCGACAACCCGTCTTTCTCCGATCCTAATAATAAGGCGGTAGGAGTTTTTGCATCCACTTCCCAAAATGTTTTCGTCGCCGCCGGGGTCGTCGCCAAAGTTTTTATTTTATTCGCCCGCAACCAAGCGGCCGCTTCCGTCGACGAACATACGGCCACTGGCACAGAAAAAACCGCACCCTGCGATGAACGTACGACATTCGGATTAAAAACATCAGTCACTGGATCACAGATGATGAGCGCATCACATCCCGCGGAATCCGCCGTGCGTAAAAGCGCACCTAAATTTCCTGGTTTTTCAACCGACTCAGCCACTAACAATAAAGGTGATGAAGATAGTTTTAATTGCGCCAACGAGCAGTCCCACGTCTTGGCCACACCCAACAATCCATCCGGCCCTTCGCGACCACTCATCTTCTCAAAAGCGGAACGACCGACCTCACAGCAAATAATACGCTCGGCCCGACAACGCGTGACGAGCTCAGCGGCCTCACTTCCCCGAAACATTTCCGGACAAAAATAGACTTCTTCGATTTTGATTTTCTTTTCGAAGGCCCGACCGAGCTCACGCAATCCTTCTGCAATAAACAGGCCACGTGACTCGCGCTCAGGGCGATCGCGCAAACGCGCTACGGCCTGAATACGCGGATTTTGGCGGCTCTGGATAATTTCTTCGGACACAGACCGATTAAAGGCGAATTTCACCACAAAGAGCAAGGATAGCCGTCCAAAAAAGGTTAAGGCTCGACCTTCTCCCCAAGGAGAAGAATTTACTGCCATGTCCGCCGAAGATTCAGCTCCGTCCAACCAGCCTCCTAAATTCCGAGAAGGTCCTTTCACTTACCACCAAGAAGTCGAAGTCGAAATCGCGACGCTCACGAATTTAGGCGATGGCCTTGGCCGCGTCGACGGTTGGGTCGTTTTCGTCACTGGCGCCCTCCCTGGCGAAAAAGTTGTGGTAAGAATTTGGCATAACGCCGCTAACTTCTCACGAGGCGATTTAGTTCGCGTCATCATACCCTCAGCGGACCGCGTCCAACCGCGTTGCGAACTTTTCGGTGAATGCGGTGGCTGCCAGTATCAAAACATGAACTACCCGGCACAGTTAGAATGGAAGCGCAAACAGGTCGCCGAAGTTTATGAACGCCTAGGTGGACTGAAAATGGAAATCGAACCGTGCTTCCCTTCTCCTAAACAATACGGCTACCGTTCAAAAATCACTCCCCATTTCCTTACGCCTCGTCGCCAAGATTTCCCGATCGGCTTCCTCGCCGCCGGCACCACCCGTCGCGTCATCGATGTTCCTAAATGTCCTTTAGCGACCGACGCCATCAACGCCGCCTACGCCCGTGCGCGTAAAGAAATCTATCGTGCCCCAGGTGAGTTTGAACGCGGTGCCACACTGCTTTTCCGCGAATGCGAAGAAGGCGTTGTTTCCGATTCTCGCCAAGTCGTCACCGAAAAAGTTGGGAAAATTAAATTAAAATTCCTCGCGGGAGAATTCTTCCAAAATAATCCGTCGGTACTCGAAAGTTTCGTTCAGTACGCCATCGAAAGCGCTAAGGCTTCGGGTGCGAAACATTTAGTCGATACCTATTGCGGCTCAGGATTGTTCGCGATTTCAGGCGCGAAGAGTTTCGACTCGGTCAATGGTATCGAAGTCAGCGCTGACGCCGCTCGCAAGGCTGCCGAGAATGCGACACTCAATGGCTTAACCAACTGCCGCTTCATCGCCGGCTCGGCTGAATCGATTTTCAAAAATATTCCCGTACGCGGATATGAATCCGCCGTCATCGTGGATCCACCCCGCAAGGGTTGTGATGAGAATTTCCTTGAGCAGTTGAATAAGTTCTCCCCCCGTCGTATTATTTATATCAGCTGTTCGCCCGACACCCAAGCGCGCGATTTAAAATACCTCTGCGCACGTGGCTGGAAAGTAGTGTCCGCCAAACCTTTCGACCTCTTCCCGCAAACGCGCCACATCGAGTGCATTGCCACTCTGGAAAAGGCGTAAAAGAAATGGGGCGCTTGCGCGCCCCATGTTCGAGAGTTCTAACTGACGATTAGGCTGAAGGCTTAGCGTTTTCTTCCTCTTCGTCCGAACGCTCAACCTTGGAGATACCGGTGAGGATTTCTCCGTCCTTGAGCCTCATGACGCGTACGCCCTTGGTGTTACGGCCTTCGGTACAACGAATGTCTTTAACCTTCGTACGGATGGATTGACCACCCTTCGTCAGCATCATGACTTCGTCATCTTCCTGAACGCTGAGCGCGCCCGCCACGCCAACTTCGGTCTTAATCGCAATCACACCCTTACCACCGCGAGATTGCTTACGATAAATCGGCTCCTTGGTTTCTGGATCATCAAACGCGGTACGTTTTCCGATACCGTCAATTCCGACAACGAGTAACGTATTCGCCGCATCCACAATCTCCATGGCTTTCACTAAGTCGCCAGAATCGAGATTCATACCAATCACGCCCGTGGTGTCGCGACCCATCGAACGAACATCCGATTCGTGGAAGCGAATGGACATACCGGATTGGGAAATCATCACGACCTCGTTATCGCCATTAGTTAACTTCACGGAGATCAATCGATCACCATGTTCAATATTGATTCCGATGATACCACCCTTGCGGTAGTTTTCATATTTAGAAATCTCCGTCTTCTTAATGGTACCATTAGCGGTACACATGATTAAGAATTTACCTTCTGCGAAATCATTCACGCAAACCATCGCGGCTAATTTCTCGTCGTCTTTTAAATCAAGGAGACGAGCAATCGACTTACCGCGGGTGGCTCGAGCTGCTTCTTCAATTTCGTAAACTCTCTCTACGTAAACTCGACCGTTATTCATGAAGAACATGATGTGGTCGTGCGTATTCGCAGTGAATAAATGCTCAATGAAATCAGAGTCTTCATCGCTCGCCGCCTTCGAGAGCTCGGCGCCCTTGGTGCCCTTACCGCCACGTTTCTGTAAGCGGTATTGAGCAACGGGAGTGCGTTTAATAAATCCAGCGTGTGATACAGTCACCACACAGCCTTCATTTGCGATCATATCTTCCATCTCTAAATCGCCTTCTTGGTTGATAACCTTCGTCTTACGAGGCGACAGGTGATTCTTCGCAGCTTCACGTAATTCTTTCTTAATTAAGGAAAGTAATTTCGCTTCGCTGCTTAAGATTGAACGTAACTCTTCTACCAGGGCCATGAGTTCGCGGTACTCGGCTTCAATCTTATCGCGCTCTAAACCGGTGAGCTGATAGAGACGTAAGTCGAGAATCGCCACAGCCTGTCGCTCACTGAGACCATACTTGGCCATCAACTTCACACGGGCTTCATCACGATTTGTGGCGGCACGAATAATTTTTACGAAATCATCAAGATTACGGAGGGCGATTTTGAAGCCTTCTAAAATATGAGCGCGATCTTCGGCTTTACGTAAGCGGAAACGGGTACGACGCGTTACCACGTCACGACGGTGCTCAACAAAGCATTCGAGCATCTCGCGGATGTTCATTTGCTTCGGGCGACGTTTATCGAGGGCCAATAAAATCACACCAAAAGAGCTTTCGAAGGCGGTATTCTTGAAGAGTTTGTTGATAACGACCTTAGGTGATTCGTTACGTTTTAACTCAATCACGATACGGGTATTTTCGTCGGACTCATCACGTAAATCAGAAACTTCGTCTAAAACTTTTTCGCCAACTAATTCAGCGATGTGTTTAACCAAGGACGAACGGTTTACGTTATAAGGAAGTTCTGTGAGAACGACTTGCTCCTTACCATTCTTCATTTCTTCGGTGTGAGCAACGCCACGAACGCGCACAATGCCACGACCGGTTCGGAGGTATTGTTTGATACCGTCCTTACCATTGATCACGCCGCCTGTCGGAAAATCGGGACCCATAATGATTTTCTCTAAATCATCGACCGTCGTGGCGGGCTTATCGATAATCAGACAGGTCGCCTCAATGAGTTCATTTAAATTATGCGGAGGAATATTCGTCGTCATACCAACCGCGATACCCGTCGAACCGTTCATCAATAAGTGCGGCAGCGCACAGGGTAAGACGGTTGGCTCAGTGGTAGACTCTTTATAGTTAGGAATGAAGTCTACGGTGTCTTCATCGATATCTCCGAGGAGCTCAGCAGAGACTTCGGATAAGCGACACTCAGTATAACGGTAAGCTGCGGGTGGATCGCCGTCGACCGAACCGAAGTTACCCTGTGGTTCAATCAATGGATAACGCATGACCCAGTTTTGGGCCAGACGGACCAAAGTATCGTACACCGAGCTATCGCCGTGTGGGTGATAGTTCTTAAGAACTTCACCGACAACACCTGCGCACTTATCGAATGGGCGATTATACACCAGACCTTCACGCAACATCGCGTAAAGAATACGACGTTGCACCGGCTTTAAACCGTCACGCGCATCAGGTAAGGCACGCGAAACAATAACGGACATCGAGTAATCGATGTACGCGGTTTGCATAATTTCGGAGATATTAGCCGAAGTAAGTTTTTCGTTTTCAGAATACATTGAGATATAAATTTAGAAGTGAGTAAGGAATTAGACGTCGAGGTTCGAGGTGTTGAGTGCGTTGTCCTCAATGAAGGCGCGACGCGAAGGTACATCTTCACCCATGAGCATAGCGAAGACTCGGTTAGCTTCCGCCGCATCACGAATATCAACCTTTAAGAATCGGCGTTTGGCAGGATCCATCGTCGTTTCAAATAACTGCTTAGGATTCATTTCACCGAGACCCTTGTATCGCTGAATGGTGAGTCCCTTGCGGCCGAATTGACGGATTTGTCCGATGAGTTCGAGAATCGACATCAGAGGCACTGGGTCCGCTTTCTTCACAATCTTCTTCGCGGCCTTCTCGGCACCCTTCTCAGCTTTTTCAGTCTTCGCATCTTCTTTCTCAACAGCCGCTTCCTCTTCAGGAGTCGAGCCATCGATTAAGTGATAACGTGCATCTTCTCCGCTGGAGAATTTCTGAACATCCATGCCTTGATTTTCTAAATCCTTCAGCACCTTGCTGATGGATTCGTTTTCAAAGACTTCGATGATATTAACGCGCTGTTGAACAACCGTACCGTCTTTAAGTTTCTTCTCGCGGTTAATCATATCCGAAAGGAAGTCATCCACTCCGGCTTTCTTTAAGTAGTCCTGTTTAGCATCAGAATCTTCAAGGAACTCGTATGTTTCTTCATTGCCCGTACGAGTACGTACGATGAAACGAGGCAGCGCATGGTTCTTATGATTTTGCTGATCGAGGTAATTGCCGAGTTGGCATCCAGTACGTGAGATACTCACGCCCAGTGACTCTAAACGAGCGAGTGATTCGACAATTTTATCAAGCTTCTGACCTGGGAAAACGTGCTTATCACGCAGGCGGAGTAAGTTCACGTCTTCCGAGCCTAATTCAAGAAGGATGCGATTTAAGTCAGGATCGTTGTCCACATACTGTTCGCGCTTCTTACGTTTGATACGATAGAGCGGAGGTTGCGCGATATACACATAGCCTGCTTCAATTAAGCCAGGCATTTGGCGGAATAAGAAAGTAAGTAAGAGAGTACGAATGTGTGAACCGTCCACGTCCGCGTCCGTCATGATCACTAACTTATGGTAACGACACTTGGTAACGTCGAACGCGCCATCGCCTTCGTGCTTACCAATACCCGTACCGCAGGCAGTGATGATTGTACGGATTTCTTCGTTAGATAGGATTTTGTCGATACGTGCCTTTTCGACGTTCAAGATTTTACCTTTAATAGGAAGAATTGCTTGGTAGCGACGGTCGCGACCTTGTTTTGCGGAACCACCAGCAGAGTCACCTTCGACGATGTACAACTCGCAAACGGAAGGATCGCTCTCGGAGCAGTCAGCCAATTTACCAGGCAGGCCGCCCGAGGACATCGCTGATTTACGTACAGTTTCACGAGCCTTTCGTGCAGCTTCACGCGCACGTGCAGCATTCAAACATTTATCAACAATCCGACGACCGGTCTTAGGATCGCGTTCTAAATAATACTTTAATTGTTCGCCGACGACAGAAGTAACAATGCCTTCAACTTCGGGATTGGTCAGACGAGTTTTATTCTGAGATTGGAATTTTGGATCGGGGTGCTTGACGGAAATCACAGCGACTAAACCTTCACGCATATCATCACCATTCAACTTTGCATCTTTATCTTTAATTAAGTTATTTGATTTTGCATAGTGATTAATCACCCGAGTCAGTGCGGAGCGGAAACCAGACAAGTGCGTACCACCTTCAGGCTGATTAATTAAATTCGCATAACAGAAAACCATTTCGTCGTAACGATCGTTGTACTGCAGAGCGACGTCGACGGTCATGCGACGTTGGTTAGGCTTGGGCTTTTCACCTTCCGCCATCACGCGAGGATTCTCTAAGTCAGTAAAATCAACTTCCGCAGAAATTAAAATCGGGTCTTTAAAGAGTGGCTCTTCATTTACATTTAAGAATGAAACATATTCAGCGATACCATCTTTAAATTCGAATTTATCGGCGCGATTCGAACGATGATCCTTCATTTCCACTGTGATTCCAGGCACTAAAAACGCTAATTCGCGCATGCGGCGAACCAACGTATCATACTTAAATTCTTGGGTTGCGACGAAGATTTCTGGATCTGGATGAAACGTAATTTTTGTTCCTGTACGCTTAGTTTTTCCAATGACTTTGATCGACTGCGTTACCTCGCCGCGCGAGAATTTCATCTGGTGAACTTCACCTTCGCGACTGACTTCAGCAGTAAATTTATCGGAGAGTGCATTTACGCACTTGGCACCGACGCCGTTTAATCCGCCCGAAACCTGGTAAGCTCCTTTATCAAATTTTCCACCTGCGTGAAGATTGGTTAAAACTAATTCCAAAGTAGGAATTTTTTCTTCTGGGTGCATTGCCACAGGAATGCCACGGCCATCATCTTCAACCGAGAGAGATCCGTCGGTGTGAATTTCCACTTTGATGTTGTGACAATATCCGGCGAGCGCTTCGTCAATCGAGTTGTCGACAATTTCATAAACGCAATGGTGAAGGCCCGTTTCATTTGTATCACCAATGTACATACCTGGTCGCTCGCGCACTGCCTTCAAACCTTTCAGTCTCTTGATGTCTACCGCATCGTAAGATGCTTTACCTGTGTGTTTTCCTGTTGGACCAGTTTTTTCAGAATTTTCGCTCATTTTTTGTGTGATAAAAGATAGTTTTGTACCCCTTTTATTAGGGGCTTTTTTAGTCTGTTTTTCACAAACTAATCTGCAATAGGAAAACACTCAAAATGTGAGGTTTTTTTGCTTTTTTAAGTGACTGATAATAAGACACTTATGAAAACACTAAAAAGGGTTATTCACAGGGTATAAACACCCTATTTTGCACTCATTTTACACTTTTTTAACCATCTTTATCCGTTCAAGAAAAATTGCACGGCGGGATCGAGTGCTGCGTCACCCGCATCTTCCAAAACATAGTGCCCGGCTTCACCAAAAATCAGCTTCTGTGCATGAGGGAATCTCCGTTCAAACTCGGCTAAAAAGGTTTGGTCGAAACAGAAGTCGCGCAGGCCCCAGAGAATCATGACGCGTTTGTCTTTCAATAAAACCAGACGCTCCCCTACTTCGGCCAAGACCGTACGTGTAGGGTGATTGAGCTCCATCGGAATGTCCGCCACAAAGTCAGCCACCGCTTTTCGGGAATCCATTGAACTATACGGAAACAGAAACCCTTCCTTTACGGCCGTATTCATAGGCTTCTGAACAGCCATCCAGGTTGCAGGCCAAGCAAAGGCGTTAAATGTTTCGACGAGGAAGCGTCCGATGAACGGGAATCGACAGACGGCGATACGCTTGGGGATGTTGTCTGAGAGAAATGCGCCAGTATTGGTGATTAAGATTTTTCCAATGCGGTCAGGCATGCGGCCAGCCAGACCGAGCCCAATCGCACCACCCCAGTCATGAACTCCGATATCAAATTTCTTCAGACCCAAGAAATCGACCAAGCCATGGACGGCGTTGATCCGGTCATCGAGTCGGAGAAACTTGGCCGGCCGGTCCGACAGACCCATTCCGAGGTGGTCGGGGGCAATGACCCTGAATCCCGCCTTACCGAGCTTCAGGACCAGGTTTCTCCATAAAAACGACCAAGAGGGGTTCCCGTGTAAAAGCAGCACGGCTGGGCCATCCTTGGGTCCGTAATCCACAAAACGCATCACCCCATCAGCCGACGGGTATTCTCGTACCTCGAAAGGATACAAGGCCTTCACCTCAGGCGACATCGTAGATGGATTGGGCGCTAACATTCTACGGCAAGCATGAGACTTACGAGGCCACTGCCAATCCCCAACAGCGCGGTTTTATCTCCGGCTTTAATTTTTCCTTCAAGACGTGCTAACGCCAAAGTCGCAGGCAACGAAACCGAACCGACATTTCCGAGACGATCAAAACTTTGATAATCTTTTGCCGGATCTAATCCTAATTTTTCAAAAAGTAAAGCGGAGTGGCGACGACCTACTTGGTGCGTAATAATTTTTTGCGGCGTAGATTCAGTCCAACCGCTTTCTTTTTTAAATCGATCCCAACAGCGTTGTGCTAAGCCAACACCTGCGACTAACAGAGCTTCTGAGTCTGTGCGCATGTCTAATTCATTCGATGAAGTGTCACCTTCGCAAAGTTGATTCGCCGAAGAATCCGTTTCCCACGCCGCTGCGCGTAATCGAATTAAATCATCCTTCGCTAATTCTTCGCGACAAACAATCGCCGCGGCAGCACCAGCACCGATAGTGAGATTTGCAAAATAAGGTTTTATGGAATCGCGCGTTAAAGAAAGATTCTCGTTCAACTGACGAATCGTGTGCTCCACTAAAGGTTTACCGTTTTCACCCGAGCAGATGAGGGCTCGACGAATCTGACCCGACTCCACCAAGCCCGCCGCCATTACCACGGCATTTAAAAAACCTAAGCAGGCATTAGAAATATCCATAATCTGCACTTGTGGGCCTAGACCCAGTAAACCATGCACATAAGCAGCCGTGGAAGGCTCTAGACGGTCGCGACAGACGGATGAATGGATGAGCAGGTCAATGTCCGCTGGACCGACCCCAGCGGCCGCCATCGCTTTTTTTCCAGCTAAGGCCGAAGCTTGAGACGCAAGCATCGCCTGTGGCCAAAATCGACGCTCTTTAATTCCCGTCATCAATTCCAGGCGACCTTCAGGTAATTTCAATCGCGTGTACACGGGCGCCAGACGTTTTTCCACTTCATCCGAAGTCCAAACTTCGGGCGGAAGTTCTGCGACCAAACCCGTTAAAACTGTTCGTTGAAACTGCACGTTATAAAATGCGTGAGGAGGCTTTAACGAGTTCTTCGTCAAAGAAATTTAAGCCCATACCTGCATCAACAACAACGCCTTGCCCATTGACTCCGCTCGAACGAGGTGAAAGTAACCAGACAGCGACATCAGCCACTTCTTGCGTCTTCAAAGCTTCTTTTCGCAACGTCATTTTTTCGGCGTGAAGATAATTTTCTAAATATCCAGGAATGCCAGCGCTCGCACTGGTTTTCAATGGACCCGCATTCACAGAATTAAATCGCACGCGCGAATCAGACGAAAAAGATTTTGCTAAGAAGCGACTGGCTGATTCCAAAGCCGCTTTGATCGGCGACATATAACCATAATTAGCAGCGGTCACCTGTGAGGATATGCCAATCGAAACCACCGATGCTTCTTTGCTTAAATACGGTTTTAAGGCCCGGGAGAGTTCGACCAAAGAGAAACAGGATATCGCCGTAGCCTGAAGAAAGTCAGCCCGCACGGTCTCGTGAAAAGGCTGCATACCCTTCGAGAAATTAGCGAATGCTACGCTGTGCAATACACCGTCAATCGGTCCGTGTTCTTTACCCACTTTCTCAGCGAGTTGAATGGTCTGTGCTTCGTCTTCTAAATCACAAATGTACGTAGGTTTACCGGCGAGCAAGGTGTTGAGCGATTCTTTGCGCGCAGCAGATCGCACCGAGTAGATGACTTTTGCGCCTTCAGCCTCGAGGGTTTTGGCGACGTGCCATGCGACCGATTTTTTATTAGCGACGCCTAAAACTAAAAAAGTTTTTCCACTGATTCCGAGAAACGACATACTTTAATTTCAAACAGTTTGGGTGACGAGTGCGAGAGCGAAACGAATGGAGAGCACGACTTTTCCGTCGAGTCGTACGTTTCCAGTAAGAAAATGAAACTGTTGCAGGGTTTCCACATGCTTCACTTCAATCGTCACGGTATCACCGGGCTTTACCATGCCCTTAAATTTAGCTTCTTCGATACGACAAAGCACAGGCGTTTTATCCGAAGCTGTCACGCCTTCCGCTTGTAATTTCTTCGTCAAATAAATCGCCCCGGTTTGGAAAACCGATTCACACAGCAAAACGCCTGGGGTGATCGGGTTGCCTGGATAGTGTCCGCTATAAAATGGCTCATCCGCGCGGAAGGTTCTCGTGCAAACGGCACCATCGGTGCGGACCTCTTTAATCTCATCGATAAAAAGAAAAGGTGGGCGGTGTGGGATGGTGGCGAGTATTTCCTGCGACATACCTCTGTTTTGCGGGATTAAGGCCGACAAGCGACACGAAAACATCAATGGAGGGTTTGCCTTCGGCTCTAAAACTGGTTGATTAAGCGTCGATGAAAACCATCGCCCTCATGCTCTTTTCCTTCCTCCCTTTTTTCGGTAATGCGGCTGAACGCCTTGATGTGGGCGAGCGATTACCCGATGTGACCTGCAATGATCAAGATGGTAAGCCGGTGAACGTCGCCCAATTCGGTGCCCAGGGATACTTACTCGTTTATTTCTACCCCAAGGCCAACACTCCTGGTTGCACTAAACAAGGCTGCTCACTGCGCGATAACTGGCAGGGCTTAACCAATCTCGGGGTAAAAATTTTGGGCGTAAGCACTGATAAAGAAGAGGCCCAAAAAGAATTCAAAAAATCGCAAAACTTTCCCTTCTCTCTTTTAGCAGATAAAGATCACAAGGTTGCTCAAGCTTTTCAAGTTCCTGTTCGTTTCGGTTTTGCGAGTCGCTCAGCCTATCTGTTTAAAGACGGAGTTTGTATCATGGCTGACTATGACGGACACACGGGCGACCAAGCTCAGCAAGTGATTAACTTCCTAAGCGGAAAAAAATAATCGGACCGAACGAGATCAGTGTCCCTTAATCGGGAAGAGATCCGTTACGCTATTATTACCGTGAATGCGGCGAATCGCATCGGCCAATAAAGGTGCAATGGATAAGACCGTAATCGGTAATCCGCGGGTATCAATCGGCACTGAATTAGTGGTGATGACTTCATCAATTACACCTTTCTTGAAACGCTCATAGGCGATTTCTTGAATCATGCAGTGTGAAACCATCGCACGCACTGTGCGGGCACCATTCTTCTTAATTAATTCAGCCGCAGCCACCAAGGTGCCAGCAGTTTCAGTCATGTCGTCGACCAAGATAACATCTTTGCCGTCTACATCACCCACCAAGCTCGTAGCAGTTACGGTGGTAGCACTTGTGCGGCGTTTAGCAACAAAGCCATAAGGCAGGTTAAGCATATCCGCCACGGCAGAAGCATACTTTAGACCACCCACGTCAGGAGAAAATACGGTCGCATCTTTCAACCAGGGTTTATTTTTAATATAGGCGTAGAAGACCGGCGAAGCATAGAGATGATCGACCGGAATATCGAAGAAGCCTTGAATCTGTTGCGCGTGTAAATCAACGGTGAGAATACGATTAGCACCTGCAGCGGTTAAAAGATTAGCAACGAGTTTGGCGGTAATCGGAACGCGCGGTTTATCTTTGCGATCTTGACGAGCGTATCCGTAGAAAGGAATGACAGCGGTGATACGTGCAGCGGAGGCGCGGCGTAATGCATCAATCATAATTAATAACTCCATGATGCGGTCGTTCGCTGGTACACAAGTCGGTTGCACCACGAATACATCGCAGCCGCGAATATTTTCATTTATCTGTACCGAAGTTTCACCATCAGGAAAACAGTTTACCGTCGCTGAACCCAATGGCTCACCGAGATGCTCGCAAATTTCTTTGGCGAGTGCAGGGTTGGCGTTCCCCGTAAAAATTTTGATAGCTGGCTGACTCATGAATTTGGACGACGCACAGAGTCCAATGATGCGGCAAGCGAATCAACCTTTTTGAATAAATCAGGTAATTTTCTAGATAAAACCACCAAACGACGCTCTAAACCAACAGGGATAGCGGGGGTTCCGTTATAAAATTCATTCGAGGCAACATCTTGGAAGAGGCCCGACTGGGCACCTAATTGCACGCGATCACCCAAGGTTAAATGTCCAGCAACGCCCGCCTGACCACCGAGAACACAGTAATCACCGAGCGTAGAACTACCGGCGATACCGACCTGTGCCGTGATGAGACATTGTTTACCAATGCGAACGTTGTGGGCAATTTGAACGAGGTTATCAATTTTGGTACCACGTCCGATAATAGTCTGACTGAAGCGCGCGCGATCTATGGTGGTGTTCGCACCGACCTCAACATCATCCTCAATCACCACATTACCAATTTGTGGAATGCGATGAATCTCTTGCCCGACAGGTTCGTAACCAAATCCATCGGAACCAATCACGACACCTGATTGAAAACGACAACGTGCACCGACGATACAATAATCAGCAATGGTAACGCCCGACTTTAACCATGAGCGTTGTCCAATCGAAACATTTGCACCGATTGAACATTGAGCTTCGAGAACGACGCCTGGACCAATCGTAGAATTTTCTCCAATCACGCAGAGAGGTCCAACCGTTGCCGAAGGATCTATCTTCGCCGTTTTTGCGATGACCGCGGAGGCATGAACTCCACTCGGTGGCTGAGGCCAAAGTTGTGCCTCGAGTGCCGAGCAGATGAGGGCCAAAGCGTAAGAAGGTTTTTCAACCCGGAGATAAACTTGTTCGGCGTTTGGTTTTCCTACGTAGTCTGCAGGGACTAAAATAACACCCGCTTTAGAAGTAGCTACGGCGGTACTATATTTGGGATTTCCTAAAAAAGATAAGTCATTCGCACCTGCTTCGGCAAGGGATGCAATGGCTTTAATGGGGGCAGTCCGCGAACCTTCGATAGCTGAAGCCGCCGTGATTTTGGCGAGTTCGGAGATCGTGAGAGTGAAGGACATTTCCTAAATGAAGCGCCCCTGAAACTCAGGGGCGGTATTCATTATTTTTATTATTTAGAGGCAGGCTTTTCAGCTTCAGCAGCGGAGCCTGATTTATAATTGGCGTTAAGATTTTTGATAATCTCAGCGGTGATATCGAGTGAAGGGTCAGCTGTAAAAGCAACAGCCTTAGGAATAATTAACTGATAGTTTTTGGCTTTAGCAATTTTGTCGGTTTCCACGCGGATATCAGCGATAACATTTTGTTCTAACTGATTAGCACGTTGTTGGATTTGTCCTTGGGCGCTTTGAGCGAATTGTTGGAATTCGTTAAGACGTTGTTGGAGAGCTTCGCGCTTAACATTGGCTTCGGTTAAGAGGCTCTTTTTTCCAGCTTCGTTTAAGATAGGATCGTTAGCGCGTTTAACAGTGCTGTCGAAGTCGGCCTTTAATTGGTCGATTTCTTTGGCACGGTCATTAACCGCGGCACGACTAGCTTCTAAAGACTTGTCGATACCAGCTTTGATTTCGACGGCCTTGTTGTATTTGGTCATAATCTCGGCAACGTCGACGACGGCGACATTGGGAGCAGCAGCGAATACAGAAGTAGCTGCAAAGATGAGAAGTGCGCTAAGGGATTTCATAAGATGAGGTGACTTTTAAAGTGGGTATTTAACCCAGCTTTGGCAATCAAAAGACAGTACCAAAACTGAAGTTAAATTTAGCCCCACCGCCGTTAACCGCCTTACCCGTTGCAGGATCGGAGGTAGTTTTGAGGGGGATGCCTAAATCTAGTCGCATAATAGACCCACCGAGTAAAATTCGCAGACCAACTCCCCAGTCCGAATTAGCATCCGAGAAATTAAACTTGGTCTCTCCACGATCCACGAATCCGTAATCATAGAAAGTCGCTAAACGGAGATTGTCAGCCACCTTGATCGTATATTCGGCGGAGAAGTATCCATAACTAAGACCACCCATCGGCTGATTTCCGCCACCGGTTGTATTAAGATCCCAGGTGTTAATTGCACCGACGTCATTATAATTATATCCGCGCATGTCGTAGGCACCACCTAAATAAAAGCGCTCATAGAAAGGTAATGAGCCACCTGCGCCCGTGAGTAAACCTACGCGACCGATGAGAGCGAGGGTTTGCTCAGAGGTAGGTGAAACTAAAAACCACTTACCCGTTCTTAATTCTGAACGTAAATATTTTAAGTCACCACCGAGTCCGGCGATTTCTTCCGAAAGCGAAATGCGTACGCCCTTAGTTGGGAAATTATATTCGTCGCGCGTATCTTTAACGAGCGAGAGCGTCACCGATGAAGTAATTTTAGGATTTCCCTCTTCGGCTAACACATCGGTAGGAGCTGTTGCTAAAACATTGCTTACAGAGGTACGACGTAAGTCATAAGCAGCACGACCTTCCACCACGCCCCATAAACGGCGACGGGCGTAAACGCCGACAGCTTCATTGATTACGCTGTAATTGCTCGATGCATAACCTGCGTAACGACGTTCGATTTTATAACCGACAGCTAAATCACGATCCCATAATGAAGGCTCTTCGAATGAGTGTTCAATGGTACTCGAAACACTTCCGAGTGAGAGACGTAAGCGGAATTTTTGTCCACCACCACGGTACCAACCTTCGGGATTAGAATAATCAAAATTACCTTCAGAATATTCAACGAAACCAACTAATTGTTCAACCGTGCTATAGCCTGCACCGAAGCTAACTGAGCCCGTTGGGCCTTCTTTAACGAGCACGCGCATATCACTCTGTCCGGGCACCGAGGTAGGTACAGGCGTGATACGAACTTCTTCAAAGAATTGAGTATTTTTTAGACGAGCTTCGGAAACACGAGCACGCGCTAAGTCGAAAACTTCGCCAGGGCTGAGCGCTAACTCACGCGCGATCACTTTGGAGCGCGTCTTGGTATTACCTTGAATATCAATTGCACGGACCATGAAGCGCATGCCTTCAGTCAGCGTAAAACTTACATCGATAACACCCGTATCTAAATTGGGTTTACGCTGAACATCCACATTCGCGTTCAAGTATCCCATCTGACCATAATACTCTTTAATTTTTTCAGCAGCGGTGTTCAAGGCGGCATCTGAAAAAGCTTCACCTTTAATAAAATGATCCACCTCACTCTTGTAAGCACCGCGACGGAGTGAAGATTCGACGATAATTTTTTGTAAAGACTCGGTGGTAAAGGCTTTGTTGGTGTCCGCTAATTTATTTCCGGAAATCGAAACGGTGCCCACGGTGTATCGGCGACCTTCAGTAACTTTATAAATAACATCAATCCAACCCTTGGCATTTTGGCCATCTTTGGATTTCTCTAAATTCTTTATTTTGCAGGCTTTTTCTGGGTCCTTTTCTTCTACTTTAACATCCAGAAAGCCGCGTGAACGATAAAAGTCTATAATCGCATTAACATCTTTTTTGTAATCTTCGGGGTCGAGTCGACCATTGCTCAACAACCAAGATAATTTCCACCAGCGCCAATTAGAAGCTTTCAACTCGGCGCCTTCGATGACTTCACTTTGCGAGAGTTGTTTAGCGCCTTCGATGGTAATGTTATCAACGCGTAAATCAGCACTTTCTCGAATCACATAGGAAACACAAACTCCGCCAGGAACTTTGTACGTCTGAGATTCAACAGTGGTGAACGGACGTTTCTTGCGAATTTCTTTTTGTAATTTTACTTCCGCACGACGGAGGGCAGCTTTATCTAAAGGCTCACCGAGTCTTAATCCATCAGCGTAGCGATCATCACCTTCTTTATCAAATAAGCCATCGCCACCAATGTATTCAAATTTTGCAACAGTGAGACGTGGTTCAACCACCACGACTAAATCAATCTGTCCATTGTTGATGTCTAACTCGGGTACGACTGAAACTTGGTCAAATTTTCCTGTGCTATACAAAGCACGTACGGTATTCGAGGCCGCATCCTTATTAAAGGGCTGTCCAGCGCGGAGTGAAACATAACCTAAAACATATTGTTCAGAAACTGCGTCGCCTTGAGACTTCACTCGCACAGAGCGAATGACTGGGTCGTTCATCGTCTCGACGCTTTGTCCGAGCAAAATTGCCGGAGCAAGGGCGAGAGTAAAACAGGCAGCTTTTAAGAAGCTACGGCGGACTTTGAGTTCATTCATCACGAGGTGTTTCTCTGGCAGGAGTGTCGAAGCGTGTTAAGCCTGGATTCCAAAGCAAGTTAATGTCGTGTGTAGGACCATTTCGGTTTTTGGCGACAATCAATTGGCGTAGATAACAGCCCGAACCATCTGACATTTCTGCTTCACCCTCCCCGGCCGCCTTACTTTGTGCCGCCGATGGCTTGGAGATGAGCATGACAATGTCAGCATCTTGCTCGATGGATCCAGATTCGCGAAGGTCCGACATCTTAGGCTGACGGCCTTCGTCTTCGGACTTACGGTTGAGCTGAGCGAGCGCAATCACCGGTACATTAAACTCCTTCGCCATCGCCTTAATACTGCGAGACACTTCAGCAATTTGTTGCTCACGTGGTAATGACGAATCTAGCCCATTAATAAGCTGAATATAATCGATCACGATTAAATCTAATTTTCGTTGGGCATGCATGCGGCGGCACTTGGCGCGGATTTCTAAAATCGTTTGTCCGCCATTATCATCCACCGTCAGAGGCAGACCACGGTACTCATTCGCCGCCGTGACCAGGTCGACCTGGGTCTGGTGGTCGGGGTGAGCAGAACGTAATTTCTGCATGTTAACGCGAGCACGTGAGCATAATAAACGCAGAGCCAATTCACGCGCCGGCATTTCTAACGAGAATAATAAAACGTTGGCGGGAGCCTTGTTCGAGTTGGGCTTAGGGAACAACGCAGCCTCAATAAAATTAAGGGCAATCGACGTTTTACCCATACCTGGTCGGGCTGCGACGATGACCATTTGGCCACCCTGGAAACCGAAAGTAAGTTGGTCTAATCCTGTGAAACCAGAGGGAATACCCTGCACCGCACGTCCGTCGCGAATGATGCGTTGCACCATTTCCATCGCTTCATCGATCGGCTTATCAATTTTAACTGCTGAGTCGGAAACGCGGTCTTCACTAATCTTAAAAAAGGCCTGCTCAACATCTTCGAGCAAACGTTGAATGTCATCCGAATGCGTGTGCGCTTTTTCTACGGTCGTAACCGCCGTTGAAATTAAACAACGTAAAAAATGTTTCTCGCGGACAATTTGTAACCAATGCGGAGCGTGGGCCGTAGAAGCCACCAAACCCGTGAGTTCATTGATGTATGTAGCTCCACCAGCCGACTCAAGTAAGCCTTCACGACGTAAACGATCCGTGACGGTGATTTCATCGATACCGGAACTTTCCTTCGAAAGTTTTTCTGCGATGGCAAAAATATCTTGGTGCTTCGGATCAAAGAAATATTCCTTCCCGACCTTCTCCGACTGGCAGCGCTGCATCGTCTCACCACCATCGATGAGGATACTCGCAATCAAGCCACGCTCGGCATCTAAATTGTGCGGAGGCACACGGTCTCCATAATTAGGAGCCGCCTCCTTGCGGTTTCTTTTTTGATATTTTTCAGCCATGGACGAAATAGGGGAAAGTCCTTTGTATCACTTCCCCAACTTAAAAGGAGTCTCAAATCATCGCAGGTTACCCCCACCCCCCTGTGAATAAAGTGGGGTGTTTTGTTACAATTATGGCATAATTGTGACGACATGGGGCTCCGTTTCACAATCGTAACAAATGTCAATAACCCCGTGAAAAACTTCCCACTCTTTAGGCCGTTAAAGGGTGGCTAAAAACGGTTCCTTTCTTTGCATTATTTTGTGCTCTCCGCCCTATTCATTTTAGCCGCAGCTTCGCCCGTTGAAGAGCTACCCGAAATCAAATTTCGAGCACTTAGTTTTAATGAACCAGTCATCGAACTGGCGATCGTCGATGCACAAAAACCCGACGCCAAAGAGAGTACTTCTAAGAGTAACGGAAAAGATAAAAAAGACTCCCCTCCTTTTGAGCCGCTCAAGGTTTATAACGTCAGTCTGACCGAAGAAAAAAAGATTCACTACGCAGACGGTAAACTGACTTTTTATAAGGCTAACACAGACCCCGATGGCACCACGACGCTCTCAACTTTTGTCGACGTCGTGGTCCCGGCTCCAGACAGTTCATACATCGCCATTATTTCTGGATCTAGCGACAAACCCACTTTACAGCTCGTGCCCGATTCGCCTGAGAAAATGGCAGCGGGCAGTATGCGCTTTTTCAACGTCTGCAAAACGAGACTTGGACTCAATTTTCCTGGACTCAAAATAGTTCTATCCCCAGGCGAAGACATGCTTTATCAACCTCCGATTAAAGGATCGGATTACGGACAAGGCCAATTCCTTCTCTGTGATGAAAAGGGTGAATGGAATCCGGCCGGTGGCATGCGTTGGATTCAATTAAATGACTCACGTACACTCTGGTTTATTGTTCCACATTATAACGATCCATGCCTTGTGATGACTCGAGGAATTTCCGAGCGCATCCCAACGGCCGAAGAAATTAAACAAGCGAAAGGTGAAGAGGCCCAAAAGGCCAAAGCCGATAAAACATCAAAGAAATCTCAAGTGAAATAAAGTCTGCGAATGTCCACGCCCACACCCACATCTAAAAATCGAAAGGGATTTTCACTCATCCTTTCGTTGACGATGATGGCGATGATTGTGTTCGTGGTGATTGTTCTAGCAGCCTTTCTCAATGTCGAATCTCGTGCCGCTGCGACCTTCCATTTAGCCACACGCGCTCGACTCAACGCTTTGATGTCGGGCCGACTTGCCCTCGCCCATTTACAACAAACGGCTGGACCCGATCGACGTGCTACCGCGACGGGAGATTTAGCGGGAGTATTTTCCCCGCCCAGTCCGTATGTTGCTACGCTTTCCAATTCAGAAAAAATCAGTCAGGGCCAACGCAATTGGACCGGCGTTTGGCGCACCGACAAACCCGACGAACCTCCCGCATGGCTAATCAGCGGAAAAGGCGGACAAGATGTAACAAAGACAACGACTAGCTTTACCGCGCAGTCCGTTTCACTCTCAGGCAAAACCGATTACAC
>CANCLV010000013.1 GCA_947378905.1 Opitutia bacterium | reverse complement strand
GGACGAAGCGTCGATTTGTGGACGATCTGATTTAATGACGTGAATATAAACCGTGTCGCCATTGGTGGTTTGAATGCCTGATACGATTTTACCAGGTCCAGCGACTTCGAGGGACTGAGCGGTATTCTCGCTCACACCCGTGAGATTCGCTGGAAGATTAGCAGTGGTGAAGGGCTCGGGCTGACTTACTTTAAGTCCAAGAGATGAAGCGCTGTCGGTGAAGTTCTTATTTTCAGTGGCCGCAGTTTTCATCGCTTTGCTGATTTTTAATACTTCATCTCTCATGAGACGGAGACGTTCATCTCGTTTCCAATTCGCAGTGGCGTTATCTTTGACTTCGCTGAAATCAGGAATGCGTGAATCGATACGCTTTTTAAGAATGACGAAGACTGCAGCATCGTCGGAGCGATACATATCCGTGCGCCATTCTTTCTCGGATAATTCGCCTGCAGCTTTAAGAGCTTCGAAGGGTACGCTTGCGAGTTCGGGAGGATTATTTGTATCAAATGCGGGAAGAGTTTCGATCGTGCCGTTTTGTTTTTTAATCCAAGCAATAAAAGTGGGTTCGTCCGATTTGTGTGCGTCGACTGGAAATTGATCGGCGAGTTCTTCGCCGATTTTTCCAGCGAGGTTGCGAATGGCACGATTGGTGCGGATGATTTTCTCAATTTCGGAGCGGTGGGCGAGAGCCTGTTCACGCACTTTTCCGGGCTCAAACTTCAGTTTTTCGGCCACATTAAAGCCTTCCATGACGATATCGTCATCACTAACGGGTGTGTTGTCGGGCGTGATATTTTTGAATGAAACTAGGGATGCTTCTACTTTGGCAGGTAAGCGGTAGCTCTCTTTGTTATTTTCGAAACTCGATTTTACTTTGGCTTCGTCGACGGTAATCGAGGGATTGAACTTGGTATTGTCGAAAGTCGCGACCTCTATAGTCCAGGTGGTTTTTTCACGTTGCAGTACGCGTTGTAATTGAGAGGTGGTGACGTGTCCGGGACCTGAGAGGATTTGAACGGCTTTGTTTACGCGCCAAGCATTACGAATAAAAGTTTCAAAACGTGCCCGTGTTTCTTCTTCGGAGGCATTTAATTGTTTCGAAGCTACTTCGATGAATTTTACGAGTCCTTCGGCTGATTCTTTGCCGTCGCTGGGTGAAGTGATGGCTGTGGCGATTTTACGAACTTCGCTGTCGGAAGGTTGAGGAATGCCGAGAGTGTCAGCGACGTGAATTTCCGCGACGTACTGGGTGATGCTTTGACCTTCGACACGTTGTCCGCTGATGGTGGTGAATACAATTAGGTCACGATAGCTGTTTTGGACCTTCGGGCTATTGAGGTCGACCCCGAGGTAGATGCGGGAGTTGGTGCCCAGTTGTCCACGGCCGCCGTATCCGTAGAAAATAAACGAAGCAATGGTGGTGAAAAGAAGCGTGCCGAAGATGAGTCGGTGGTGCTTGTCAGTGGCAGCTCGGAGCCAGGAAATCATGGTCTCACCTTGGTTAGCGATTTGGTGCCTGTCAATCTGTCGAGAAGACCTTGGCTTACGCTTGCACGGACTTGGGTTTTATCTACGTTTTCGGGGTGTCTAAGCCCATTCATTGCATTGTGGCCGTTGCTCAAAATGGGGTCATTGGGCAGCAGGGTCGATTGCCTTGGCATATTCCCGAGGACTTAGAATGGTTTAATGATCAAACGGTCGGCGGGGTTATGATCGAGGGCCCGGCCTGTTATCAGGAACTGGGTAAGGCTCTGAGTGGCCGTGGAACGGTGGTCGTTTCGCGCGATGAGAAGAAAGTTTTTCCAGGTGCAACGCGGGCGAGCAATTTGGAGTCGGCAATTGTCGAAGCAGAAAAATTACCTTGGACGGGTCCCACTTGGATCACGGGCGGAGAGCGAATTTATGCTGAAGGCTTAGCTCATTGTTCGAAACTTTACATCACGCGTATTCATAAAGATTTTTCGGGCGATCGATATTTTCTAAAAGATTGGCAAAAAACTTTTACACGTTTGGTGTGGTCGAAAGAAAGTCGCCAAGCAGATTTAAATTACACGTTTGAAATCTGGGAACGCTGAATAAGGTCAATTACCCTATTAATTAAGGGTTAATTGAGATTAGTTTGACTCATTGGAAGACGCTTCATTATCTCTTGAATAACGCTCTCGTAGTTCAATGGATAGAATGCTGGTCTCCGAAGCCGGCGATTTGGGTTCGACTCCCAACGGGGGCACCACTTTAAAAATTATTTTTCTAACTCGTGGCTCGCGGCTTTACCGATCCAACTGAGAACGGCTATTCCGATTAAGGCGTAAGCGCAGGCCGACGTTAAGAGCGTGGGTCGCATGCCCCAGACATCGGCTAAAGTCGATGTCACCATGCCCGCGAAGGGGAGGAGTCCAAAGAAACTTAAGCTGGCGACGGCGGAAACACGCCCACGAATTTCTTCGGGTGCACGTTCTTGAATCACGACATTGCTAATTCCGATCAGTGTAGAAACGCCGAGCGCTAAGCAGACCAGCGATCCTGCTGCCCACCAGAAAATATCAGCCCTGCTTAAACTAAAGAGGGCTGTGCAGATTAAAGTAACGGCGAGAATAATTAAATTAGGACGCCATTTGTGTTTAATAAATGGAACAGTAATCGAACCCGTAAGTGAGCCGATTCCAGAACTTAACATCAACCATCCGAGTTGTTGAGGTTCTAAGTGCAAAGTGTACTTCGCGTAAAGTGGTAGCAGGATAATCATCACTGGAAAAACAAACACCGTGTTCGTCGCCATCAGTAAAATCATCGCGAGGCTCGGTCTATCTTTGAACACATGTCGGAAACCTTCGCCAATTCCGTGTTTACGTTTTTCTTCTTGGGCCTCTGTGCCTTTCGCGCGTTTAGGCAGAGTCAGAAGTGCAATCATTAATGCCAGGAAGGAAATGGCGTTAATGTAATAAGCAAAAGAGGCGCCGTAATGGCCCACAATAAAACCTGCGATGGCTGGGCCGATTAAACGTGTACCGTGAAAGACTGCACGGTCGACGGCGATTGCTTTGGCAACGTTGGCTCGACCGACTAATTCGGGAACCAGTGCGGAAGCCGCCGGCATTTCAAAGGCGCCAGATATTCCCAATAAAAATGAAGCGAGAATAATATGCCAGATTTGGATATTACCCTGAGCTACTAAATAACCTAAAAGCAGAGAGAAGAAAATTTGAACCACTTGGCAAATTTGGAGAATGAAACGTTTGTCGTACCTATCTGCATACAGTCCACCGATCATCGAAAGTGCCAGAACGGGAAGACCTCCAGCTAAGTTTACCCAGCCGACCATGACTGCGCTCGTAGTCAGACCAACCACGACCCAACTATGTGCCATGGCCTGCATCCAGGTTCCTGTCATGGAAATCCCTTCACCAATGATATAACGCATAAACGCAGCATTCGGGAACGGGATAGATTCATTGGAATCCTCCGTTTGGGGTGCTGGTTCAGGTTCTCGCATTTCGTGCAAGTAAACCGATGTTAGACTTTGGACAATCTAAACCTTGATTATTTAGCGGATGGTTCGCTGACCTTCCAGGCCTTATCGACGACTGGACGAACGAGCTTAACGATTTCAGCGTAGCCCTTAGGGTTAGCATGCATCGCACTATCACCTTCTTCGCGATAAAGGCTGGCAATCGCTTCGCCTGTGGCAGTGTTCATGACTTTGTTGTGATCGACGAAGTAGAGATTTTTTCCAGTGGCACAGTATTTTTGCAGGAGGTCGTTAAACTTATCAAACTCGGCCCAGTGGGGTTTGCGTTTGGGTGATTTGAGTCCGGCCATGATGACAATACCAGTCTTGGGATTTTCTTTGCGCATGCGCTCAACGTACTGGCGAATATTTTCAACAACAGCTTCTGCGCTACTGCCGCCGCCTAAATCATTGGTCCCAGCAAAATAAATAACTACGCGTGGATGGTAGGGCAGTGCAATCTGATCCATCGTCGAGAGAACTTCCGTGCTCTTAGATCCACCAAATCCACGATTGATTACGGGATAGGGTTTAAAGTCGTCAGGCGCGCTTACCCAATATCTTGCTGAGCTTGAACCAGAAATGAGCAGTGCGTTTTGAGGGGGAGGATTGGCTTTGTCTTGTTCGACAAATTTTGCGATATCTGCAGCGTAGCGATCTTTTCCGCTGACCTTAACCGCTGTTTCCTGTGCACCAAGCCAGGGTGCTATGAAAATGAGTAAGTAAGTTAATAATTTCATGAAGCGTGGTAAGTTGGGGCTGGAAAATAAGCGTGGAGTTTTTATAAGACAATCATCTATGCCAATAGTTCCTGGATTAAGAAGCCCCTACGAGACTGTTAACGGATTCGTCTACTTTCCACGCATGCTTGATAAGATAAAGCTTCATGCCGGAGGAAAACTACATGCGGATTTTACCAATAATCTCGGTAAAGCCTTTGATGATCGCTGCTGTCAGTACTTGGGCGTGCAGTACGAGAATCTTAAAAACTGGGTACTCGCCAATCCACACGCTTCGAATGAAGACGCCTTTACTTGGGCCCAATCGCATGGACGAAAATTATCACCTAACGATATCGATATTTGGAATTCTTTCATGACTAAACGCGGCTGGCGCGATGAAGCGAATGAAACACTACTACGTCGACTCAAGGAAAACGGACTCAGTGCCGACGCTGGAGTCGATACGATGTTTGACTATATTGAGGTCGATGAGGGTCGGGCACCGCGAAGAAAAGCGCTCTAATCTTTTATTCAAGCGAAGTGTCCAAAACCTCGACTGGTTATCACAGTACCATCCGTTCGAGACTTAATTAATCGCGTTCCATCATTTATCACCCCGATTTTTGTAAGCGTGGTCTTAGGAAATTGTTTCTTAAAATTTAATTCAAGTAAATCAGCCTGTTGAGCTTGGACGGTAAAGAGTAATTCATAATCTTCGCCGTCTTGTAATGCATGTTCAACCGCTGGTTTTCCATCGGCTTTTGAGGATTGATGAGCCGCGTCGGAAATCGGAAGTGACGCTAAATCGATAACGGCATCCTGAGTCGTGTTGATAAGCCCGGGAAGGTCTTTGGCCATGCCATCTGATAAATCGGTGCAGCTGGTTACAATGCTTTGCGCATTCAGCCATTCACCTTCTGCGAGACGAGGTTCGAAATTTAAATGATGTCCATAAATGGATCCACCGAGTTTTCCGGTCACAAAAATAGCGTCTCCGATATTGGCTGTCTTTCTCGTTAAGATTCTATGCGCGAATCCTTGAACGGCTAAAGTCGCTGCGAAGGTGCCCGCTTGGACACTACAAATATCTCCGCCAACGCAACGGAGTCGGAATTTATGCGCAGCTTTTCCAACTCCGCGGGCAAAGTCTTCGAGCCACTCGCTGTCCACATCGGGCCCCAATAATAATGAAAGCAAAGCATCGCTCGGAATAGCGCCCGCCGCCGCTAAGTCACTGAGGTTCCGATTTACACATTTTGCACCAGCTAATGCACCTGCGGTTGAAGCATCAAAATGTCTTCCGAGAATAACGGAGTCTACGGTACTGACCCGAAATTTTCTTGATACGGTTTCTTCGAAGATGGCGCAGTCGCCACCAGGTCCAGCAGGGAAAGGTGGACAGGCCTGACCGAGGTTAGCGGTGACTCGACGAATAATTTCTTCCTCGGTGAGTTGTCCGATACTGCGGTTTGGCTGACTGGTGATGGCACCCATTCGAAAAATTATAACTGGCTGGAAGCATTTGGCGCTAAATAAAGCCAAATGAAAGTATGTAGATTGAACAGTGCGTGTAAAGCGATGCAGGTGAAGAGGCCAAAGCGATCTCGAATAATACAAAGTACCGAACCAAAGGCCATCAATGGAAATACCGCAGCGAGATTACCGTGTACCACGCCGAAGAATACTCCGGTGATGATAATCGCATAACCACGAGGCAACCATCGCTTTAATGAAGGATAAATCATTCCGCGGAAAACCAACTCCTCAATAATGGGAGCGCCAATCACGCAGCTAATTCCCAGAAAAACAATCGGACTGATTGGCCCGCTCCAATCGTATTTAGCGATAAAATCAACGAGCGGTTGGATGTCCTCAGGCAGAGGTTGTCCGGACTGTTCGCTGAAGTAATAAAATAATTTCCAAACTAAACCCGCACCAATGGCGATGGCGCAAAGACTAAAAAAATTAGGCCATAGGGTGCGCAACTTTAAACCTTCCCAGGCTGATTTTATATCATCGGAGAAGGTTTGAACCGGCAGTTGAGGGGCTTCGTTGAAACTCGCCGAAGGTGCAAAGCGCAGTGAACCGGGACAGAGGTAAGCGAAGGCAACTAAGGTTGCTGCACCTAGAATTTGTCCGATGAGTTGTGCTAAATAAATAGCGGTGTCTCCTTGGGTAAAAATAACTTTTAAACTAGGAATTAATGTACCTGGAATAATTGAAGCATAGACGAAGAAACTGATTAAACCAAAGAGGCCATAGATAGCCTGAGAAGAGTTTTGTAGTTCGCTGGGTTGATCTTCTCCGTAGTGAATCGTGCCTTTGCGAAACATGGCGAGACCTACTAGGAAAACAATACCGGACCAAACATAGAAAGCGTAATCCAATTTATCTAAAACAACCTCTTCACCCAATTCTGCTGAAGCTAAAAAAATCATTTTTGGACAGGTTTGCTATCCGAGATCACTGCTTTACCGCCGACGAAGGTGGAATGAATGCGACTCGAGAAAGTTTTTCCTATGAGCGGATTATTGCCTGATTTCGATAACTGATTTTCAGTATTAAAAGTCCAAGAAGTCTTGGGATTGATTAAAACGAAATCAGCAGCCGCACCGACGCTTAAAGTTCCCGCATCAAGGCCTAGTACTTTGGCAGGACCAGTCGTGAGCCGTGTAATCAGTAATTTAACATCTAAATGACCGGTGGCAACGAGGGCATCATAAGCCGCCGAAAAAGCTGTCTCTAAAGTGGCGGCACCGAAAGGGGCTAAATCGAATTCACAATCCTTCTCAGTGCTCGTGCAAGGAGAGTGGTCGGAGCAAATAGCATCAATAGTACCATCAATCAAAGCGCTGATTAAAGCGGCTCGGTCGGATTCTTCGCGCAGTGGAGGATTTACCTTCAGGCGAGTATCATACTGAGCCAGAGCTGCATCCGTGAGTAAAAGGTGTAGCACGGAAACTTCAGCGGTCACCGGAAGTTTATTGGCTTTGGCACGACGAATAATTTCCGCGGAACCAGCCGATGAAATGTGTTGAAGGTGAATACGTGCCTTGGTGAGGCTTGCGAGAACGCAGTCACTCGACACTACAATTTCTTCAGCGGCACGAGGCCAGCCGCGAAGTCCGAGACGAAGCGACCAAGTGCCTTCATGCATTTGTGCGCCTTCAGTCATGCTGCTGTCCTGACAGTGATCGAGAACGACTAAGTTGAAAGTATTCGCGTACTCTAAAGCACGGCGCATGATTTCATTATTCTGCACACCCGAAGTAGTATCGGTTGCCGCAATAATACCGGCTTTTTTGAGTGAGCCCATCGGAGCCAGGGCTTTACCTTCTTGCTGTTTAGTGAGGGTACTTGCGGGCAGAACGTTCACGACTGCATGTGCGTCGCAAAGCTCTCGGATTAATTGAATCGTACCGACATTATCAGACGTCGGAATCGTGTCAGGCATGGTCACAACGGTCGTGAAACCGCCTAAAGCTGCGGCGAGAGTGCCCGTGCGGAAAGTTTCGCGTGCGCTGCGACCTGGTTCACCCAGGCGACAATTTAAATCAACGAAACCTGGGGAAAGAATGAGTCCTTTTGCGTCTAAGACTTCAGCAGATTTAATTTCTTCAGCGGAAAGTTGAGCTACGAATTTTCCGTCTTTAACAAAAACATCGGCGACTTCGTCGCGACCATTGGCGGGGTCGATCACGTGAGCACCGCGGACGAGAATGATATTTTTGTTACTCATCGTTTAAGAGCGGAAGTACAAAGGTGAAGAACGGCCATACGAACCGCTACGCCATTGCGCACCTGTTCTAGAATGACGGAGCGAGGTCCATCAGCCACGTCGCTATCGACTTCGACGCCGCGATTGATGGGACCAGGATGCATGACGACTGCATTGGGCTTAAGCCACGCTGCGCGTTCGGCATTTAAACCGAATTGAGAAGTATATTCAGCGAGTGAAGGGAAGTGGGTAGTCGTTTGCCGCTCGTGTTGAATGCGCAAGAGCATGACGGCGTCGGCATCGGAGAGGGCGGCTTTTAGGTCATGTACAATGCGAACCTGGGGGAAGGCTTGAGCTAAGGATAGCGGTACTAAAGTCGCTGGACCGGCGAGCGTGACTTGGGCGCCTAATTTAGAGAGACAGTGGATGTTTGAGCGAGCGACACGACTGAATAGGATATCGCCTAAAATAGTTACCTTAAGCCCTTCGACCTTACCAAATTTTTGTTTGAGCGTAAACGCGTCGAGTAGTGCTTGTGTGGGATGCTCGTGAGCGCCGTCACCTGCGTTGATGACTGAAATGTCTAAGACTTCACCGAGGTAACGTGGTGCACCTGCTGAGGAGTGGCGAATCACGATCGCATCCACACCCATGGCACGGATATTCATCGCCGTATCTCGAAGTGTTTCTCCTTTAACCAGTGATGAGGCGGTGGTGTTGATCGAGACCACTTCAGCACCTAATTTTTTAGCAGAGATTTCGAAGGCAGTGCAGGTACGAGTGCTTGGTTCTAAGAAAAGATTAACAACGGTGCGACCATGCATGAGGTCGAGTCCTTTGCCGGGCGCCAAAGCGGGAAGGAATTTTTCCGCCTGATCAAAAAGAAATTCTATCTCGGCCCGGGAAAGTGTCTCGATGCCGGTTAAGTCTTTTTTGGTCCAGGTGGTTTGTTGAGCCATACGTTTTGTTCCGGTGGCTCTAACAATGGGCTAGAACCATTGGAAAAGTGAGAGAGGTAAGGGGGCTGGCAAGAAAGAATCGATGAATGCCCTAAAATTCACTTAAACCCCATAAAAATTAGGCATCTGACTGGACTGTCAGTCTGTGGTTATTAAGTTGCTGCTATGAAAATAAGTTGGAGCACTCGCGTGATCATTTGGGTTGTCTGTGTGATTGTTGGTTTGAGTGCAGGATATATAAAGCGAATCCAGAATCAGAAAGCTGGCGGACTTCAGCGTGTGACTGTGCAACTCGATTGGTTTCCCGAGCCTGAACACGGTGGACTTTATCAAGCGCTCGCGAAGGGATGGTTTAAAGATGAAGGCTTAGACGTCGTTCTCATTCCTGGTGGAGGCAACGTGAAGGTAACGCAAATCGTGGCCACAGGTAGGGCAGATATTGGTCAATCAGCTACCACGCAAGTTATTCAAGCCCGAGCAGTGGGTCTACCCATTTGTAATGTGGCAGCAGTTTTTCAGCACATGCCATTATGCTTAATGGTACACGAAAATTCTTCGGTAAAATCTTACCGCGATTTGGCGGGTCGGGTTATCATTGCCCGACCAGAAGCAGCCTGGATTCCTTTTCTGAAAAATAAATTAGGCGCCGATTTTTCTATCCGTCCGCAGACTTACGGACAGGGCGATTTTCTGCGTGATCCCGAAGCAATTCAAGAAGGCTTCTTTACTGCTGAGCCTTATTTTCTCCAGCAAGCTGGAGCCAAAGTAAGATGCTTACGATTATCCGATTTTGGGTATTCAGCGGCCGCGACGTTATTCACGACTGATGAATGGTTGAAAAAGAATCCGGAAGTACTCGCAAAATTTCTGAAAGCTTACGCACGCGGTTGGGAAAATTATATTACACAGGATCCGACTCCTGCTCACAACCTCATGAAAAAAGATAATCCAAAATTGGATGATGGATTTCTTACTTGGTGTCGCCAGCAGATGATTGATTCCAGAATTGCGGCCGATGAATCTAAGCAAGAAAACTACGGCGTGCTTTCTCGTAAACAAGTGCAGAGCGAAATTGATAGTTTAGAGGAAACCAAAGTCATTCCCTCTAACTCAGTGAAGGTCGACGAAGTAGCGCAAGGTCCCTGGGTTCGTTAAAGACTACGCACCGAGCAGTTCGCGAACCTTCTGTCCAATGGCGGCGGCCGCTTGCGAACGATTGTCTTTATGGGCTGCGATGACATTGACGAGCGCACTACCAACGACGACTCCATCGGCGATTTCACCGATGGCTTTGACGTGTGCGGCGGTGGAAATTCCGAAGCCCACGCAAATAGGAAGGTCGGTATGTTTTTTGATTTCTTTAACCGCGCTTTGTAAGTTTTGAGCGAGTTCTGAGCGTTCACCCGTGACACCTTCGCGTGACACATAGTAAATGAATCCTGAAGCATGTTTTGCGATCAGTGCCATCCGGGCGGGTGGCGTGGTGGGTGCGATAATGAAAACATTCGCGAGGTTGAATTTTTTCGAGGCCGCAATGAGTTCACCGGCTTCTTCGGGTGGGCAGTCTAAAACCAAGAGTCCATCGATTCCGGCGGCTTTAGCTTTCTCGCAATAGGATTCTATGCCGAACGAAAATAATAAGTTATAGTAGCAATATAAGATGATCGGCTTGTCGGTGACCGCGCGCGTATCGCGAATGATTTCGAGTAAGTGATTGAAGGTCATGCCACCTTCGAGAGCGCGTTGTGCGGCGAGTTGGTTAGTTAAGCCGTCCGCCAGAGGATCGGAGAAGGGCACGCCCACTTCGAGAATGTCGGCACCCGCTTGCGCGAGAGAGGCTAATATAGCTTTCGAGGTAGCGACGTCGGGATCGCCGGCGCAGACGTAGCTGACAAAGGCGGGACGACCTTCGGAGCGACAGCGAGCAAAAGTTTGGGCCAGGCGTTGCATGGACTATGAACAAGACTGATTTTATAATGAGAGCAAGCCCAGGTGCTCTGAACTAAGGCTTTCATTAAATCAATTTCAGTATAATTTCGGGGTATGAACTACCAAATCATTCTAAAATTTATTATTTCGGCTTCGGTAATCACGGCTGCCTCCGAACTATCGAAACGCAGTGTGTCTTGGGGTGCTTTGCTTTGTGCCTTACCATTAACCAGTTTATTGGTCATTATTTGGACGTGGTTGGATACGCCTGACACCTCCAAGATTATTGCCCTCAATTGGTCGATTCTGGCTTACACCATTCCGTCTTTTATTTTATTCCTGACCTTTCCCTTGGCACTGAGAATGGGATTAAACTTCTGGTTTTCGCTTTTAATTGCCTGTCTTTTAACCGCTTTAACCTATCGCCTTTGTCAGCCTCTCTTAAGTCGATTAGGCTAATTTCTCGTATTGCCAATTAGCGAAGAAGTATAATGGTGAACCCTCTGTTGGCCCAGGTGGTGGAATGGTATACACAGCAGACTTAAAATCTGCCGCCGCGAGGCTTACCGGTTCGAGTCCGGTCCTGGGCACCAACAGAATCTTAGATTTTTTGGCATTAACTCTTCGGCTTAATGGTGCGGCGTTTATTTTTAATATGCGCCTTAATGACATCAGCTGCACGATGGTGAACCTGGCTTTGGCGGTTTTCCGCGAGCCATATTTTTAATAATCCAGTGAAGAAGAAGTAAGTTTCTAAAGCCGTTGTTTGTGGGTCTAGGTGAGGACTCAGAATTTTTTCTCTTAAAGCTTCTTCATAAAGTTCGGTAATCTCGCGTAAGAAATCTCGTCCACTTGTCATGAGCTCATTCCGAACACTGGCAAATTCGCCGACGAATTCACAGTGCCAGAGCATGACCTCAAAAGTCTGTCGTGCTTCGACGTCGCTCTCTAATCGATGAAGTGCTGCCAGTAGGCCGTTCTCTAATTTGGATAGGGCATCGCCATGCGACTTTTGATTTAATTGGAGGAGTCGCCCGGTCTGACTCCGCACCGCGCGAAATAGATCAGCCTTATTTTTAAAGTGCCAATAAACAGCTCCACGCGTCACATCTGCCTCTGATGCAACCTCTTCGAGGGAGGTATTGGATACCCCGTGCCGATTAAAGACAGCCCGTGCGGATTGGATGATTTTCTCCCTGGTGAGGGCTGCCTCTGCTTTGGTCTTGCGAGCCATGGGTGACTGTTTAGATTTACATACATGAATGTATGTAAATACAGAATTGTCGAGGTCGTTCTCTGCGGAGCGGTCTTATTTCTATTTTCGGCATGCAAGCCTGCCGAGCAACCCGCTCAGCCTCCCTTAATAGCCGCCGTGATGACCGCACAGGTAGCACCCTTGCCCCAAGAAGTGGAAGTTTCGGGTCAGGTCGACGGCACACGCGAAGTTGAAGTGCGCGCTCGAGTTACTGGCATTCTTTTAACGCAATCGTATCGCGAAGGTGAATTCATTAAAGCGGGTGAATTACTTTTTAAAATCGATCCAGCTCCTTATGAAATCGCTTTGTCTTTAGCGAAGGCTCAATTCGCGCAAGAGCAGGCACGTGCAGAGCAGGCGACCGCTGAAGCTAAACGTCAGGCGACTTTACTCAGTCAAAATGCGGCCAGTGCGAAAGAAGCAGGAGATGCACAATTATTGGCGGACAGTGCAACTGCGGCGAAGGAAGTGGCTGCAGCGAAAGTTAAGAGTGCTGAGCTCGATTTATCTTACTGTGAAGTCCGTGCGCCTATTGATGGTTATGCGGGCAGATTGCTACGTTCTGAGGGGTCGCTTGTGACGCCCGGGGTTGATGGACTTCTTACTACTTTAGTACAACGCGATAAAGTTTGGGTTCGTTTTGGTATTTCCGAACAAGAGTTTACCCGCGTTTTTGCTGGCGATGCTGCGATTGCCAATCAAGCCAAGGTTTCCGTTACTTTAGCCAATGGTGTGAAGTGTAATGAGTTAGGAAAAATCAATTTCGTTTCCGCTCAAGTCGATCCACGATTGGGTACGATTCAAATGCGCGCCGAGTTTGATAATGCGACGAACACTTTAATCCCTGGCCAGTTTGTGCGTGTTGATTTGCTCGGTCAGACCATCACTAATGCCGTGACGATTCCCGCCAGTTGTTTACTTCAGTCATCCCAAGGTCGTTTCGTTTATATTTTAAATGCTGAAGGCAAAGCCCAGGTAGCACCGATTCAAATCGCTCAAGTCCATGGACCTGATGCCATTATCAGTGCAGGACTAAAAGCGGGTGATCGCGTAATTATCGACAACATCCAAAGAATTCGTCCAGGAAATCCTGTGCAAGTCCGGGGCAATCCACCTGCCAATAAATAAGTTATGATTTGGGAATTCTTCGTTCGTCGCCCCATCTTCGGAACCGTTGTTTCGATCGTTATCGTCATGGCCGGTATCATGGCGTACCGCATTTTACCTGTCTCTCAGTATCCACAAATCGCGCCACCGACCGCAACGATTGCCGTAACTTATCCTGGCGCTTCAGCAGAAACTTTGATGCGTACGGTCGCAGCACCGATTGAAGATGAAATCAATGGTACGGATAATGTTCTTTATTATTCATCCACCTCATCGGCTAATGGAACATTAACCATTACCGTAACTTTTGAGCCAGGTTCGGATCCCGATATGTGCGTGGTGAATTTAACGAATCGAGTGAAGGTGGCTGAATTACGCTTACCTGAAGAAGCACGTCGCTTGGGCGTAGTGGTTAAAAAGCGTACGAATGATATTTTATTATCGATCTCGATTATTTCAAAGGATGGCAGTCGAGACTCTATTTATCTCAGTAACTTTGCATCCGTAAATGTAGTCGAAGAAATTAAACGAATTCCTGGTGTTGGTGAGGCGGGTATTTTTGGTGCACGTGATTACGCAATGCGGATTTGGTTACAGCCTGATAAGATGGCACGTCTGGGTGTGACTCCGACGGATGTTACTTTAGCAATTCGTGCAGCGAATCAGCAATATGCGGCAGGCCGATTAGGGCAGGAGCCATCGATGGTCGGACAATCTTTAGTCATTCCCGTGGTGACTCCTTCGCGACTCGCGACACCAGATGAGTTTTCTGATATCATTATTCGTTCAGGGGGTGCCGCTGGGACATTACGCTTAAGAGATATCGCTCGCGTAGAATTAGGGGCCCAGAGTTACGAGCAACAGGCTACGCTTGATGGGCAAACGGCAGTCGGTATCAGAGTTTTTTTAGCCCCTGGTGCCAATGCGTTGGATGTAGCTGATGCTATTAAAGAAAGGGTTAAACAACTTTCAAAACGTTTTCCGTCGGGCGTCGACTACGATGTGCCGTTCGACACTACACGTTTCGTGAGTGCCTCGATTAGCGAAGTGGAACACACATTATTAGAAGCCGGTGCGTTGGTTGTTTTAGTATTATTTTTATTCTTAGGAAGCTGGCGCGCGACACTCATTCCTTTAATTGCTGTACCTGTTTCACTGATCGGAACCTTTGCGGGCTTATGGGTCTTTGGTTTTGGTATCAATACACTCACGCTCTTCGCCATGGTCATTGCGATTGGGATTGTGGTGGATGATGCGATTGTCGTTTTGGAAAATATAGAACGACTCATGGAAGAGAAGGGGATGTCTCCGTTTGATGCGGCGATTGAATCTATTCGTGAGGTCTCGGGTGCAATTATTGCCATTGTTTTAGTTCTCGTCTCGGTATTCCTTCCCGTTGCTTTCTTGGGCGGCATTGCGGGTGCACTTTATCGACAGTTTGCGGTGACGGTGGCAGTCGCCGTTACGATTTCTGGCTTCGTCGCACTGACTCTGACGCCTGCGCTCTGTGTGATGATTTTAAAGCCTAAGACCAATTACGAAAAAAGCGGATTTTTACTTTGGTTTGAAAAAATGTTTAAAGCCGTGGCTGGTTGGCACGATCGCACGGTTCGTTGGTTACTCGCACGTCCGATCACCGGCTTTGCCATTTTCTTCCTCATCATTGGAATTAACTTCGTACTGATCAAAGTAATTCCACGCAGTTTCTTGCCGGTAGAAGACCAAGGTTATCTCGTGGCGAGCGTATCCTTGCCAGATGGTGCAAGCGTGACGCGTACACGTGAGTACATGGCCAAACTGGTGCCAGATTTCTTAGTTGTTCCTACTGACAAGCCTGCGGTTAGTCACGTTTTTGCCATTAGTGGATTCGATTTAATTGGTGGTGGAGAAAAAACTAATTCGGGTACGATGTTCTTGCCACTCAAGGATTGGTCGGTGCGCGATAAAAGTGCTGATGAACTTTCGCGAGTATTTTCCGGTGTCGGTATGAAATATCCGCAAGGGATGTGTATGGTATTTAATCCTCCACCTATTCGAGGTATTGGTACGGCAGGTGGCTTTGAGTTTTACTTACAAGCTAGAGATGACGACAGCATTGCAAAGCTCGGTCAGGTAACGGAAAAGTTATTAGCTGAGTTGCGTAAAAACCCTGAATTAACGGGCATAAACTCATTTTTCCGTACGAACGTTCCTCAGTATTTAACGGAAGTGGATCAAGTCAGAGCTGCGGCTCTGGGTATTAATTTATCCGATATTTATGATGCGCTGCAGGCGACCATCGGATCGGTTTATGTAAATGACTTTAATCGTTCCGGTCGCACCTATCGCGTATTAATGCAGGCCGAGCCCGATAAGCGAATGGCACCCGAGGATATTGCGCACGTTCATGTACGAGCCAAAGACGGAACGATGATACCACTTTCAACGCTCGTAAAAATTAAATCAACTTCAGGCGCGGAACAATTGGATCGATATAAAGGTTTTTTATCTTCGCGTGTAATTGGAAGCGCTGCACCTGGCGTGAGTTCGAGTCATGCTCTCGATGTCGTCGAACAAATTGCAGAGGCGACTTTACCTGAAGGTTATGAATTGGATTGGACGGCTCAAGCCTATCAAGAAAAGCGAACTGCCACTTCAGCTGTACCAGCGTTTGCGATGGCCTTGCTGATGGTGTTTTTAATTCTCGCGGCACTTTACGAAAAATGGTCACTGCCGATTGGTGTAATCTTTACAGTACCATTTGCCTTGATGGGTGCGCTCTTGGCAATTTTCGCCCGAGGAATGGCTAACGATATTTATTTCCAAATCGGACTAGTAACGCTGATTGGATTAGCTGCAAAGAATGCAATTCTGATTGTTGAGTTTGCGGTCTTTGCACGGGATGCCGGTAAGTCCGCTGCCGAGGCTGCGGCTGAAGCTGCTAAGGTGCGATTCCGTCCGCTCGTGATGACCTCGATGGCTTTCGTTCTCGGTGTGATTCCACTCGTTATTGCGGTAGGAGCAGGGGCGGGTGCACGTCGTTCCATGGGCACGGGAGTCTTTGGTGGCATGATTATTGATACTTTCCTCGCGACTTTATTTATTCCTCTCTTCTTCAAAGTTCTCACCGGAGATCGCAAAGAACCCCAAGCATGAAAATTTTATCCCAAGTCTTTGTTGGTCTACTTTTAACTGCCTGTGCGGTTGGACCTGATTATGAACGTCCTGCCGTACCCACAGACGCGGCTTATGCTGAGAAATCTGATTCAACGGAATTGATTTCAGCCGAATGGTGGAAAGGCTTAGGCGATACACGATTAAATGATTTAGTGGCGAATGCGTTAAAAGCTAATGCCGATATTCGTATTGCCGCTGCACGCGTTGAACAGGCGACAGCGAGCTTTGATGATATTTCTGGTGCACAACTTCCACAGATCGATGGCAGTGCTGGTTATTCAAAATCAAAAGTCAGTGCGGGTGGATATAATGTAATCAGCCCAACTAATGCCAGAAACCGATCGTTGTACCGTGCGGGTTTATCGACGTCTTTCGAATTGGATTTTTGGGGCAAGCTGCGTCGTGCGACGGAGGGAGCGCGTGCGCAATTACTCGCCGCAGAGGGAGCGCGTGCACAAGTAGAATTAGCGATTACCTCATCGGTGGTTCGTACTTATGCGGTATTGCGTTCAACGGATGTGCAATGGCAAGCAGCGCAGGAAATCGTACGTATTCGACAAGAAGAACAAAGAGTCATTGAAGAAAAATTTAAAGTCGGGTCAGTGGGTGCCACGGAATGTGCGCAAGCAGAAGTCAATTTAGCCGCTGCACTTTCAGCGTTATCGGATGCTGCTCGCAGTAGAGCCCAGGCTGAACACCAACTTGGATTTTTAATCGGACAACCCAATTTCACTGTAGCGGAAAAGTTCGTTACTCCATTAACATTGCCGCCACCACCGGCAGCGGGCTTACCATCTGATTTGCTTCGTCGACGCCCCGATGTGTTTGTGGCTGAACAAAATTTAATTACCGCGAATGCTAATATCGGTTATGTGAAGGCTGCTTATTTCCCGACGTTTTCTTTGACGGGTGCGCTCGGTAATGAGAGTCGCGAATTGTCTGGTTTATTTTCATCAGGAACATCGACAAGTTCGATTGGTCTTGGTTTGAGTGTTCCACTTTTAGATTTCGGTCGAACAACTGCGAGGGTAGAAGGTGCTGTGGCTGCACAGCATCAAGCGGCTACGCTTTATGAAAAGACCGTACTGAATGCCTTTCGTGAGGTTCGTGACGCCTTGGTGGATGTCCGTGAAACTTTAGCGGCATCCGAGGCTGCTGAGCGTCGTGAAAGTTCTGCTCAAGAGGCATTCCGTGTGGCTCAAGCTCGCCAGAAACTGGGCCAGATTTCTCCGATAGAGTTTCTAACAGCCCGACGTTTATTGGCCGAATCACAGGCTTCGGTTGCCCGAGTGCGCTTTGATCGTCTGGGTGCTCAAGTGGATCTGATTAAGGCACTCGGTGGCGCTCCGGTAGATTTCGTGCCTGCGGCTAAATAACCAGGCCTAGAGAAGAGGTTCGCCTTTGATTTCAAAAAAGGTTTTTTGAAGGACATGACTGTATCACTTTGGCAGGAGTGGACTCAATCCGCACAAGCTGATTATTTTAATTTGGTCGCCTGTGGTATTTTTCTAATCGCGGTAGTTCATGCCTTTTCTGTTTTTAAAATTTCTGCGTACACCAAGCGATGGGATGAAATTAATGCTAGCAGTTTTTCCCAATCTCCACGTAAAAGAATTACAAGTCAGGTTCTACATCTTCTAGGCGAGGTGGAAGTTGTTTTTGGTTTCTGGGCCTTAGTTTTATTACTCACACTGATTTTCTATCCAGGAAAAGGGTGGGGTGTGATGATTCATTATCTACGAGGCGGGGATGTGCATGGAGCAGACTCAGCTCCGACATCAAAGTTTATCGAACCCATTTTCGTCCTGGTTGTCATGGTGGTCGCTTCAACCAAGCCAGTCTTAGATTTTACCTCTTTCCTACTGAATCGCTTGGTAAACTTCTTTGGTGGGTCGCCTGCTGCTGCTTGGTTTGTCATTTTAACCATCGGACCTCTTTTAGGTTCATTGATTACTGAGCCAGCGGCGATGACGATTGCCGCACTATTGCTCGCGGTACAATTTTTTGTGTACAAGCCCAGTGTTTCGCTGAGTTATGCGACACTCGCTTTATTGTTTGTAAATACATCGGTGGGCGGATCTTTAACGCATTTTGCAGCACCGCCGATTGTGATGGTCGCTGGACACTGGGGCTGGGGTTTGGTTGATGTGTTTAATCAATTTGGGTTAGCCTCCATTTTTACCATCCTCATTTCTAATGCCGTCTATTTTGTTTTTTTCCGTAAGGAACTTTTGAGTTTTAAAAATAAAACCACAGACGTTCCGTCTCTACAAAGTCCGGCTTGGTTGGTTTTAGTTCACTTAGGTTTCATTGCTGCGTTTGTCATATTTCTCACCAACCATCAGCTGGCTTATATCTTGGTTCTATTTTTACTTTTCTTGTTTCTTTTAAAATTAACTCGTGGGTATCAACAATCAATCGCTTGGCGGAGTCCGGTCTTAGTCGGGTTTTTCTTAGCTGGTTTGGTGGTATTGGGCGGGCAGCAAACTTGGTGGATTGCTCCGATCCTCGTGCGACTCGATGAAGTGACTCTGATGATCTCGACGATTGTTTTGTCGGCCTTCAACGATAACGCGACGATTGCTTATTTAGCGGCACAAGTTCCACAACTGTCGGAGAATACATCCGTGGCTGCTGGGCTACGTCAGGCCGTGATTGCTGGTGCCTTGGCGGGTGGGGGGATGACTGTGCTTGCGAATGCGCCCAACCTTGCTGGGCAGACTTTGCTATCAAAGTTCTTTGCGGGTGGAGTTTCGCCAATCCGATTGGCAGTTTGGGCGCTATGCCCAACTATAATCGCGGTGGGTTGCTTTTGGGCGGTTCAGTGTTTTTTCTAAGAAATTCAGTTAGAAAGTCGCCGATTTAACCCATTTTTTGCTGGTTAATTTTCGCTGGCTTACTACCGTTGAGTTTCTACTTATTTCAAGTACCCCCATTTATGAAATCTGAATCTCGTCGAGGTTTTACTCTTATCGAATTACTGACTGTGATCGCCATTATTGGCATTATGGCTGGTATGCTTTTTCCGGCAATCAATGCGGTCAGGAAGAAGTCCAAGATTGCCACTTCTCAGTCCACTTTCTCTCAGTGGTGTACGGCGGTGAATCGCTACAAGTCGGTCTACGGTTTCTATCCAAACATCGGGACCAAGTATGACAGCGCGGTAGACTCACTCCATAAATTGGATGAGTCCACGGTTACGCTTAAATTTGTAAAAGCTCTTTCAGGTAAGGCGCCTAGTGGTTCGGCTTTAAGTTCCGCGGATCGCACCGCACTCAATCGTAATGCCGAAGAGTTTTGTGCATTCTCGAAAGAAGATTACGCTTATTATAGTTCAACCATCGATACGACTTCTCTCCTGTCGGATAAACTAGGTAATTATAATATCAGGGCTATTTTTGATACTGATTCTACTGGTAGCATTAAGGCTATTACTGGCGTGACTATTCCAGATGACATTAATTCCGCTAAAAGTGGTACTGGATTAGGAATCGATTCAGCCAAGGGTGGAATTCCTGCACGTGTGATTATCTTTACTGCAGCAAGTGACGCTAAAAGTTATGACGGAGTGACTATTACTCCGCTCACAGCTGATGAGGCTGCTGATATCATCGCTATCCAGTGAACACATCGCGTTTCATGACTCGTGCTCGACGGGGCTTTACCCTCATTGAGCTTTTGGTGGTTATCACCATCATCCTACTTATCTCCGCTTTATTCTTAGGCATATCAACCGGTGATGGTGGGGGTCTGAAGGGTGGGCAGCGTATCATCGCATCAACCATTCGTTCGGTTCGTGCAATGGCCCTGATGAACCGCGGTGCTTATAGCTCGGGTATCACTTATAATGGTCGCTACCGATTGCTCATATTAAATGATCCAACCGATCCTGTAAATCACCTGCACCAATTCGTGGTCGCCGTGGGATGTGTTGATTCTTCTAAAGTTTCTGCGGGCGTTGATCCTACATCAGTCACGGACACAGCAAACAGTGCCTATGTTTGGTTTGCGCCAGAGCAGCCGACGAGTCTCCCGAACGGTGTTTACTTTATTCCACCCAAAGGTTCTACCACGACCATTAATGCACCTGTAGACGATAGTGGTGCGAGAATGGTTTTAACTGATAATCAGTACAGTGTTATTGGGCCAATTGCAGATACGGCGTCCTCGGGCGTTTTAGATACAACAACGAGTCCGCCCAAGATGTTATTCACTCCCGTCAATCAGCCCCAAGCACTCAGTGCGGGTGGTAAGAGTTGGTATTATATTGAATTGCAAAGCAGTGGTGCCTCTAACCACCTCGGAAAAGTTGTACTCATCTTAGCTAACGCCGCTTTACGTAGTGATACACAAAAAGCCGAACTCGATATTATAAATATTAAACAATTTGCTATTATTGCCGTTCGTCCGAATGGAGATGTCGTTATCTCCAACGACTCCGACGACATTGATACGAAAAAAGAACTTAAATAATGAAATCTTCTTCAACACCTAGCATACGCCGTCCTGGATTCTCACTCGTTGAAGTGACGCTCGCAATTGGTATCGTTGGCATGGCGATTTTATCGCTCGTTGGTATTCTTGGTTCTACCTTCCAACAAGTGGACGATATCATGCAGACCAATCGTGCGCTCGCCGGTGTGACACGTCTCATTGGCGCTCTCGATAATCCACGTTCGATTGTTTATTTAGATTCTACCGCCGCTACCAGTTCGGCGAACACGGTGTATATTCATCAGGCAGCCACCTATAAGACTGTATTAGATCCCAATCCGACCACCTCTCCGGCGACCAACTTCGATATCTCATATCGCCTGCTCAAAGCTGCTGATACATCTGCCAACGGAGTTTGGGTTTATGTATATGAACGTAAGGTTTTACCAACTTCCAGTGAGACTACCGTCTCCGGCGATACAGTGACCTATAATGTTACTTCCAATCCTTCCATCATGGAAGTTGCTATTTGCGATAAGGATTCATTCACGCCGGTGTTTGCAGCAACTCGAAATGTCGTTGGCACTCCGATGCGTGTGAGACTTTCGATTTCCAAATTACTCATCGGACAGCGCTGTGCCATTGATGCAAATACGCTCGAGCCATCGAGTACAGCTTGGGCAGGCACGGGCACACTGCCTGATTCAAATCTCTACGCTTTAGCTTATTTACCAGTGGTAGCAGAATTTTTCCCACACGATTATACGGAAAAAACAAATTCAAGTAAGACAGGTTTCACCGAGAGAGAAGAAACCCCTGTGCTTGTTCAAAATATTATTATTAGTCGATGAAGTCTGCCACCTCCAATACCTCACGCCGCGGCTTTACCTTAATCGAGGTCATGGTTTCGACTGCTATCATGATTGTGATTGTTTTGGCGGTCGTCACGATTGCGTCCGATACATTCAAGGCCTATGATCGCGCGGTTGCTGATTTAACCACGCAGTCTGAAGCACGTGGTGTGCTTGATGCGATGGAAGGTGATTTTCAAAGTGCGATGATTCGACCTGACGGCCGTTGCTGGATGGAAGTCATTTTACCTGGTTCAACTAAGGCTCCCACAGGTGCGACCACCAAAGCTACTATTGGTGATGTTCAATCCGTTGATCAGCCTATCATCATGTTGTTTGCTTCTCCGCCTGATCGTCCGCGCTGGGCACCTTCAACAACCTCGCCACGCACTGCACTGAAAGGTGACGTTTGTGCGATTGCCTATCGCATCGGTCAGTCTTCACCGTTTGACGCTCCTGGTGACGCTATCCAGCAGGTTTATGGCGTGTACCGTACCATCATCGACCCAGAGAATACTTTTAAAGAAGCTATCCCGCTTATTATGACTTCAACGGCGGCCGCTCCTGTTTCACCTTGGGATTATTGGAATGGTACTTCTGGCACAAAACGCTCTTTTGCTAACTACAGTGATATTAAAGCGGACTCGCGTGCCTTAATTGATTTTATCCAAAACGCTTCGACGCCTTGCTGGACATTAGATCAATCAAATTTTATCGCGTCTAACGTCGTCGCGATGAATTTCACTTTCTGGTGCACGTCATCTTTGCCTGATACTTCAGCCGTTACCGGTGCCCGCACGGATCCTCTTAAACGTCCTGCACAATTGCTCCGCCCAGTCATCGCAGAGACTACCGAGGCGACTTACAAATTTTCTGCGTCAGGTTATCCAGCTGCGTACAGTGCAAGCATTACCGCTGGTTCCGATTCAAATGCCGCCGCCCTGCGTTGGACCGATAATAAAGGCGTTGGTGGTGCTAAAACGCCCCATCCTTATGACTCATTTGTTGGACGTCTCAGAGTTTATTCCGACCGCATTTATCCTGACGCTTTAGATTCGAAAATCACCCCCACTTCGAGTGCGCTGCCTTACTTGCCTTACACATTAAAGGCTATCGAGGTTTCGTTAACGATTTTAACTCCAGAAGGTTCCAAGGAATTACGTGCTCTCCAGAAACTCGATGGTAAGGCTCAGAGCACCCAAGGTGTATTACTTAACACTAACGCATCCTATAGGCGGATCGTTAATCAATACGGGCGGAATTACACCCGCTACATTCGACTGCTTGGTAACGGCGGTGGATAAATAAAAAAGGCGTCTCAATCAGACGCCTTTTTTATAAGTTAATATAAAACTTATTCCGAGTAGACGCCCATTTTACGGAACTTTGCGTAACGCTCTGCGACTAATTTATCGCCTGAGAGTTTGCCGAGTTGCTTAAGCGTCTCGCGCAGAGTTTTGCGAATATTGGAGCTTGTTGCAGCAGGGTCTTCTTGGGCACCGCC
>CANCLV010000012.1 GCA_947378905.1 Opitutia bacterium | reverse complement strand
TCCTCAAAAATCCCCAGAGAGTGAATTTTCTTCATCGGCACTCCCTTGCTTTCACCCTCCCTAATAACTTCACAGGTGGTGGCTCCGGGTAATAATGCCCTAACTACGTACCCCCCTTGAGATAGCGAATGTAGCCCTAAAAAGCGGTGGGGGGAGCTTTCCCTGCCCTCAACGAGGCGAGTTAGCTCAGCTTGGTTTAGGTGCATAGGCCGATAATCCACGACAATCGTACGCCCGCAAGCGCACATTGCCCGAAAATACTTGAGAGAATGCCCTAATCGCCAAGTCTGGAGGAAATGCCTGGTCGAACCCTCAGCCCTTTCCTTGCTCTCCTTTTCTGCGGTATCGCAGTGATGGCAGCGGACTCGACATCTAAAGTCACACCCGAGATCGCTAAGAACTCAAACGTACAAGGTGAAAGTTTTACCTACGAAGAGAATGGAAAAGTACTCGTCGCAATCGATGCCAGTGTAGAAGCAAACGGCGCTCACCTCGCAGCGAAGAAAATTTCTTTTAATTCCGAAACAGGAATTATCGATGCGGAAGGCGATGTAATTTATACTACAAAAAATTTACGCATCATGGGCGAACGCGTGACCATGAATCCGAAAACAGATTTAGTAGTCGCCTATAATGTCAAACTAGGTCGCAACCCTGTTTATTTCACCGCCGAAGAAATTCGGATACAAAACGGCGATCGCACCATGAAAGGCGTGCGCATGTGGAATAATGAACCAAGCAGCATTGGTATGAATTTAAAAATCGGTGAAGCACACTATTCAGAAAAAGATGATTGGTTAACTTTTAAAGGAGTCGTTCCGCATCTCGCAGGTATTCCTTTCTTCTATCTACCCTATTACGGACAAGAAGGTTACCATGACATTCCATACGATGTGGAACTCGATACTGGCTCGCAAGAACCTCAAGGGCGCTACATCCGCACCACCACTTTAGTCCGTCAAAGCAAGTCCCTCTGGGTGGGTGCTTTACTCGATTATTACAGCAAATCAGGCTTTTTAATCGGACCAGCGATACGTTACGATAACAGCAAAACGCCTAATGACGGTTCTATCTGGCGCGGAGATTTAAAAACTGGGTACATCAATGACCGTAACGTTTTGGAGAACGATATTTACGGACGCACCCCTGACTCTAATCGTGGTTTCTTTATTGGAAATATTAATGGTCATACCGCGACGAACTTTGATTTTGCAGGTCAGTTTTATTTCACCTCGGATCCCAATTTCATCCGCTCCTTCCGTCCCCGAGAAATTGCAGAGATAGGTCTGCCCCAAGCTAGCTTCGAAGTAACCAAGCCACTGTCCCAGGGCTATCTCTCAGCCACAGTGATTGCTAAAGCCGACAACTATCAAGATGTTGTTCAAAAATTACCTGAGCTGCGTTACGATTTAACCGAGAGACCTATCGGAGCATCGCCCTTCAATCACCGAGCTTTCGTTTCAGCTTCTTATCTGACCGAGCGTCCATCCGAAGTTCTACCCTTGCCAAATTTCACAACCGAAACTGGCGCCACCGAAGCTTGGTCGACCGCACGTTACGATGCGTACTACGGTATTACTTATCCATTAACCGTCCGCAATTATCTCACCTTTAAACCAGTAATCGGCGCACGAGCCACTTCATGGTCATCTAATCTAGCCAATACAGGCAGCGTTTCGAAGGCGGTTGGACAAATTGGCTTCGATGTTGAAGGCTTAGCAACAGGCTCTTGGAATTTAAAGGCCGACCACTGGGCGATCAATGGAATGCGTCATGCATTTCGTCCGTTTATTCAGTATCGTTATTTACCTGGCGCCGATCATGCGATTGGCGAAATTCCTCTCTCCGAACGTGATGTAGCCTTTTCAGCTTTCCGCGAATTAGACCTCGCTGATCGCCCTGATGTCGCCGCAACAACCGCTACCAGTGTCGCCCGCTTCGGATTTAGAAATACGTTATCAACGCGTGATACCGAAATGGGCACACGTGAATTAGCACGCTTCGATATTTTTAAAGACTGGTCCAATGCCGACGAGTCACTCGGAAAAACTGATTCCGACATTCAGACACACATTCGATTAACTCCCGCTAATTGGGTCTCGATTGATTCCTTTACGCGCTACGCCAAAAACGGCGGTGGCAATGTTGAATCTCTCCAATCCATTGCTTTCAATTCTGGCGACTTCTGGAAAGCCTCGGTAGGTTGGTTCGAATTAAAACAAGGTAATGACCCCGCCAAACAGCTTTGGATTATGGGTGAAGTTAAATTAAATTCCACGTTCTCCGCTCTAGTAACCGTCAATTACGACGCACTCGCTAAGGCCTACACCTATGAATCCATTGGCCTGATTCAGCGCATCGGAAACTCCTGGGAAATTGAATACGGTTTCCAAAAGCGCGTTTCTGCTTTCAATGATGGCTCACTCGGCGCCCATGTACGGGTACGCCTCTTCAAATTCTAAACGTGTCGGACAATACCGAAACCCCCTCTGCCCTGCCCACTGATGGTATTTTACCACCAGCCGACTTGGCCATTCGTCTCGATAACTTTGAAGGTCCGCTCGACCTCTTACTTTTCTTAATTAGAAAAAACGAAATCGATATTTACGATATACCGATCGAAAAAGTAACGCATCAGTTCCTCGACATTCTTCGTAATCAAGAAAAAGATAACCTCGAACTAGCGGGTGAGTTCTTCGTGATGGCTGCGACGTTGATGTATATTAAAAGCCGAATGTTGCTACCGGTGGAAAGTCGCCCCGACGAATTAGATACCACGCACGACCAAGGTAACGACCCACGCTGGGCCTTGGTTCAGCAATTAATTCAATATAAACGGGTCAAAGAGACCGCTGCTATCATTCGCCAATTAGCCGATGAACGCCAAGGGCTCCTTGCACGCTATGTTTTACAGCCCCAAGGCGAGGATGCAGTAATTCGTCCCGTGGCGCCCGCTGATCGCATCGAACTCTGGAATACTTTTAATTTAGTCCTCCGTCGACTCGCTGAAAAAATTCAGCCTGGTAACCTCGCCGTCGAAACGGTGACGGTTTCCGACCGCATGGAATTTATTCTGAATCGAATCAACACCGAACCTAAATTCAGTTTTACCAGTTTATTACCCGAACGTCCGACGATTGCTTATTTGGTAGCTACATTCCTCGCCTGCTTAGAACTCGCACGATTAGGCTCACTGGAATTGGAACAGGAAGTAAACTTCCAAGATATCTTCTGTACTAAACCTTTAAAGAACTCGGCAGACAGTTCTTCGCAACCTTTGACGGCTTCATCCGAATTTGATGAACCCAAGGGAGATTCAAATTAGGTAACCATTTGAAATTCTGAATTTTCCTGTTTAGATATCACTATGGCGGGCAAGCGAAAGAATCAGAATCACCTACTCGGTCTGGGCTTGGATAATGCCGACAACCATAAGCGCATTACCAAGGGAGAAGGCTTTTCTTTGGTGGGCGGATCCAACGAAACCCACGAGAGAATGACAGAAACCGTCATTAAAACCGTCGAAGACCTTCAACGGAAGGGTCGGACAATCCCGACGGCCGACCCCAAGGAAATCGCCGACCTCTTGCGTAAACATGAGCAGTCAAACTAAGGGTTCAGAATCTCATACTGACTGATTGACTCACCTCTATTCCAGCACTTGATAACACAACACAACGATGAGCCTAGAGACACCCCCTCCACCACCTCCTCCGCCACCTTCTTCTGACGGTGATGCCAACTCTCAAGCTCCTAAGCTTAAACTTAATAAGCCAGCTGGTGCATTTGTTCCACCTCCACCTCCCAGTGCTGGTTCGATTCCTCCACCCCCACCCGCAGCTGCGATTCCTCGCCCACCCGTGGTAGGAGCCGGCTCCGCCTCAGCCCCAAGAATTGCACCAACCATTTCATCAGAACCTAGCTCAAGCGTGACTACCCTTGAAGCCTCGTTTGATATTCTCGGTATGGCCGCATCCACTGCTGCATTTGTCTTTTTATTATTAGAACTCTTCGTTAAAACTAAGGGCTAAATTTTATGGCTTCCGAACTCATCGACAACCTCGACGCTACCACGTTTGAGTCTACCATCAAAACAGCATCTGTACCGGTGCTTGTAGACTTCTGGGCCACCTGGTGTGGACCCTGTAAGCAATTAGGTCCCGTCTTAGACCAACTGGCGACGGAGATGTCTGGATCGGTCAAAATCTGCAAAGTGGACGTAGATACCAATCAATCCTTAGCTGCTCAACTCGGCGTTACCTCCATCCCTGCGCTGTTTCTTTTTAAGAACGGACAAGTGGTTGATAAGATTGTCGGTGCACGTCCAAAGGGCGACATCGCTGCCTTCATTAAGAAGCACGCGTAAGCCTAATTTAAGTAAACATAAAGAAGCCCGAGATTTCTCGGGCTTCTTTATTTATAAACTTCTTAAGGGTTCTTATTTAGATTCTAGAGGATGCTGATCGAGAATCTCTTTAGGGCTATACTGTCCGCGACCACCAATCGCTTTACGTACTTCCGCAACTTTGGTATCCATGACAGGTTCGCCTTTATTACCCCAAGCTGAACGAACGTAAGATACGATATTGGCAACTTGAGCGTCTTTTAGGCCGGCACCGATGTTAGGCATGTTGCCAACGTATTTTTGTCCATTCACTTCAATTTCACCTGCTAAGCCAGCAAGGACGATTTTGATGACGCGCTCTTCATTACCAACGGGCCAAGGAGATCCTGCCAATGGAGGGAAGGCACCGGGGACGCCTAAACCTGTGGCCTGGTGACAGGCGGCACACTGTTGAATGAAAAGCTTCTCACCTTTAGCGACATCAGGCTCAAATGCCTTGGGACCGTTATCGGCGGCTAATTTTGGAGCATCGAGATCAAATGAGCTGGCAGAAAAACCACCCGAGTTACGTGTCAGATAAACACCAGCCCAGAAACCGAATCCGCAAAAGATAAATACGATGACAATGGGTAAAATTGAAAAGCCTTCACTGGGCTCTTCTTTATCACGAGCGAGGTGCGAGTGAACCTCGACCAGTCGACTATCGGAAAGTCCACCCTGTTCGCCAAAGGAGCGATTGGGCTTATCGTTATTTTGAGAATGTTGTGACATGGGATTACTGTTTCAATTTCGCTTCAGGCGAATTGTAGTCGATGCGAAGGGATTTTAGATACGCGACCAAGGCTTGAGCGCGCTCGGTGGGTTGAGTGATACCATTTTTGTCTACCACGTATAAGAAATTGTAAGCAGGCATAGTGCTACCAGCGGCAGGAGAACGAAGGTGGCCGTTGATTTCATCATCGGACTTAGCACGAGCACCGTAGTTGGCGAGGTCAGGACCATTACGATGATCACCTAAAAACAATTGCGACTGCAGAACATAGTCACGAGCGACGCTCGGACGTGGACCATAACCTTTAGCGATATCGTTACCTTGGCCGGCTGGACGTACTTGTTGCGTGTGGCAGGTGACGCAGCCTAATTCGAGATAAACTTGGCGACCTTGAATAGCCAAACCGGTTTCACGTGGAGGAAAAAGTGCTCCGCCCTCTTCGGCCGGTGCACGTCCCAAAGATCCCAATTGAACTTCGCTGCTAATCAGCAAACCACCAAATGAGGCAGCGAGGGTGAAGAAAATACCAGCGAGAATAAGATTAAAGTCCTTCATGTTCAGTACAATTAAGCGTGGGTATTGTCGTTAGGGTTTCGAGCAGAAGCTAAAAGCATCACGAAAGAGTTAATCGCAAATGCCGCATGCCCTACTAGTTGTAAAAGTACGAAGATGATTACTGGAATATAATAACTGACGAGTCCGGTCTGGCCCGTAGGATATCCACAGATTAATAGATGCAGAGCTAAACCTAGACCACCCAATGCACTAGACCAGAAATGTAGGTGAACTAATTTCGCTGATGGCCAAAAGGCACCAGTGACACGTGGAAGAATGTAATAAGCGGCACCAAAGAGGACCATCGATACGAAACCGTAATTAACGAGTTGCTGCTGTCCGACGGTGAAATCGGTAAAGCGTACAATCGCATTGAGGGATCGTGTTGAGAAAATAATATTGAGTGCTGAGGAAATCGCGAAGCTGACCATACCAACTAAAACGAAGCGAAGTGTGGTGTTATTCCAAGCACCCGCGAAGCCGCGATTGTAAGAAAGTGTTCCAAAGAAATTAATTCCCAAGATAATCACTGGAACCAACATCATCAGTGAAGTGATGACGCCAACAGATTGAATCCAAACGGGAATAGGCGCACCGAGTAATGATGCTGGAGCCGTCCAACCTGCGAAAAGGAAGTAAGTCCAAAATCCAACGGTTGCTAAATAATAAGCCGAGATGGTGCGACCGGACTCCTTAGAGATGAAATAGTACATCGCAGAAATAGCCGATGCACCAATCCAGAGTAATTGGATATTTTGAATAAACCAGCTATGGATGAGTGCCTGAAGTACTCCCGAAGTCGGATACCAAACAACCAACAACTGAGTAATACCAAAAGCCACAGGGAAAACAAAGGACGCACCAATGATGTACCACTGCGACACGAATACGTGTCCAGTAGGACGACGAACAAAGGCGACCGCAGGCCAAAGAGCCGCAAAGAGGAAACTTATAAATAATGCCGGAGCTACTTCCTTGGGCATTTGTAAAAGTGAGTAGCCATTCAAATGACCCAGGAGAATTGCACCGAGTCCAAAAGTAAGCGCAAGATTCCAGCCCAACCATCCACAGACTGCTAACCAGCTATCTTTAAATTCAAAGCGAGCTAGGGCCGACATGATCCATAAGTTCACACCAAAAATGGCATTAGCAATCCAGCCATACGTGAAAGCATTTTGCTGAAGCACTTGTAAACGGCCGTAAGTAAACCACTCGCAACCAGCCATGAAAGATGGGAGCTGCAATTTGAGACTTACGATCAGTCCAAGAACAGATGAAATAATCAACCATCCTAAAGCTGAGGCAAAAAACAAACGAACAGGCATCATGCTGCCCGTGTCGCTTCTAGATGAATGTGATTGGCGGTGTTGGTCCTGTCTCATCGTATATTATAAAATTATTTAAGTCCTAATTCAGCAGTGGTCCAAGGTGTGTTACGTGAAGCATTGGCATCACGAACTGCTTTAACTTGCTCAACCGATACAGGGCTAGAGTTGTTACCAAAACTAGCACGTACGTAAGTGAGAACATCAGAAATATCTTGGTCACTCACACCAGCAACCGCAGGCATCATACTATTGTAGGTTGTACCAGCGACAGTCACTGGGCCCATTAATCCATGCAGAATGAATTTAATCGGTAATGACGCGTCACCATTTGCAATGGGCGACTCGGCTAAGGGAGGGAAAACTGGAGCAAGTCCTTTGCCCGTAGGTTGGTGACAAGCAATACAGGTTCGGGCATAGACCGCTGCTCCGCGCTTGAGCACTTCTTCGTCAGCTACTTTAGGTGAATCAGCTTTAAGTGTTACAGGCTGAGGTGCCGATGGGCCTGGTGCAGAGTAACTACGCATTTTATTTACGAGACTTGGGTCAGCAGCCATGAGCGACATCGCAGATTCGACAGGTACACGGTAAGTTCCGTCGTTATTTAAACCAGTAGCAGAGATTAAACCTTTAGCTTTTGATTCAGTATCAGCACGCAGAGCTTTTTCGGCGATGCGGCGTTCAGCGTCCGAATTAGTTTTCGGGCTGAAGGCAACATAGGCGTAGGCGATGGCAAATATCGCTACGAAAACGAAAGCTAAAATGCCCAACCAAGAAGCGACTTGGCCAGGAATTAAAGGGCGATCTCCATTAGAAGAATTATCACTCATGGTAATTGATAGACTCGAGAATACGAGGGTCGTGGACGGGGATAGTTTCTGCCTTAGTTGAGGCACGTAAGAATAATCCGATAACTAAGCAGCCGAAACCAGCAATCGCGAGTAGGTCTAGGGCGAGATAGCCACTGATGAAGGGCGAAACAGTGAAACCTTCGGGTGCAGTCTTATCGACGATTTGACGCGGGACAGCGTTGAACCAGAGATCCACAATGCCACCGGCAAAAATAATGAAGGCGATAGTGAGTATGCGACCTGCAATAATTTTGGAGCGGTAGAATAAAAGCGAAAGGAACGGTAAGAAGAAGAATCCGAAAATGAGGTACATCGAAACGCCCCACCAGTCGCTCTTCAATCCGGTGACAGGATTAAATTCACGAATGTTGTACCAGAAAGTTTCTTCAGGAATATTTGCAGTATAAATTAAGAAATACTGAGAGAAGCTAATGTAAGCCCAGAAAACCGTGAAGGCTAACATCAGACAGCCGAGGACGTGGCGATGAGCCTGATTAAGCAGTCCATCGAGCCAGCCACCATGGGAGAGACGGTAAGTCAAAATCACCGTCGCGGCTAAGGCTAAACGAATTGATAAAGCGAAGAACCATACACCATACATGGTCGAGAACCAGTGATAGGAAAGTGCCATCAAACAATCGAAGGCGAGCATGGTAAGTAAAACCGCACTCGCAGGAATTCCGACCGCAGAAATGGCATGCAGCGTATGGGTGTGTTGGGCGGTACGTTCTTTGTCTTGCTTGAAAGACCAGTTACGCAAAGCCCAAGTAATCGCACCGAAGAATAAAACGTAAACTGCGATACGGATGAGGAAAAAGTTTTCGTTAAGGAACCAGCTTTTTGCCTGAAGAATAGGATCATGCCCTACTGCGTGTCCGCTCGGTAAAATATGGGATGCATCAGTCCACTCCCACAGTATATGACGAAACTCAGGGATGAATGCTAAAGGAGCTACACCCAGTAAAAGCACAATGGGTAAAGCGCTAATCATAAACTCCCAAGAGCGACGAATAATCGGAGCCCAACCCGCGTCGAATACACGGGTAATCATCGTCAACATTAACATGCCGATTAAGGTTGAGACCCAAAACAAACAACCGACTAAAACAGAGAGTGCGGGGCGATGATCATGTTCGCCTAAACCCAAAAAGGCGAATGACCACACCGCAACTAAGGCAACGAAGCCAAGAACAACGAAAGTTGTCCAATGCGATGATAAACGAGAAGGAGATGCGCTCATGGCGAATTATTTAGCGGTGGCCTTGATGGAGGCGGGGGTGATTTCTGGTGGGCAGAACTGAGAAAGTTGGAGGGCGCGCACGTAAGCGACTACCGCCCAGCGTTCTTCAGGTGAAAGTTTATCGCCGTAAGGCATCATCGTATTTTTGCCGTTCGTGATGACGTCAAAAATTTGGCCCTGTGGATAAGCGCGATAGGTAGCGCTTTGTAAATTAGCAATCGTGTTGATGGCGACATCGCCTTCAATGGCCGAACGCACTTTCATAATTCCATTACCATCGGCCGCTTGTCCGTGACAAACTGCGCAATAGATTTGGAACTTTGCCCTACCCAATTCCAGAACTTTGCTGTCAATCGTGTAAGGTTGTAACTCACCCGACGATAAAACCGTGAGACTCTTCGCAGGAAAATCTAAGAGGAAATTACCCTTCTCGTCTTTTCCAGTAACGAATGCAGCATTGAGTGATTCCGCACGACGATATTCAGCGGAAAAAACTTTGGTGGGTTCAAGACCGGTACCACGAGCAACGGATCCAGCCACAGGCGGACGGGCATCGCGTCCATCGGCGAAGAAAGTATTTTCACCCTGAGCTTTATACTTCGATTGATAGTCCATATCATCGAAGAGATAAACGGGAGTTTGCTTTGAGGTCTTTCCTTGGAAACCCAGGAAGCCAATCACAGCAACAACAACGATAGCAAGAAATGTAAGGTAGCGGCTCATGGTGGATTAGTCTCGAATAACGGTGATTTCTTGACCCCCTAAAGAGAGTAAGAAGTTACGAGATTCATCTAAATGGAATTTGGAATCACGAGCTTCCAAAACAATCATGAATGAGTCATCCGATGTACGCGCAAACTGCGGAAGATCGAATAAGGGATGATGATGTTGTGGGAGACGATTTAAAATAAACTGTCCGAAGAATGTACCGAAAGCAGCGAAGAGAATCGTGCACTCATACATCACAGGGAATGGGAAAATGGGGCTCCAGAATGGCTTACCACCGACAACGAGTGGGTAGTCATACGAATTCATGTACCAGGTGAGTAAGCAACCGGTGATGAAACCAGTAACACCACCTAATAAGGTCAGACGAGGCACTTTGGAACGTGGCATACCCATAGCTTGGTCTAGACCGTGAATAGGATAAGCAGAGTGTACGTCCCAATATTTCCATCCCGCATCGCGTACTTTTTCAGCAGCGTGATAGACGTCAGCAGGCTTGCGGAATGTGCAAGCTACACCGTGGATACTTTCATTACGTTCATTCATGGTTTGTGACGTCAAATTAATGGTTATGAATATCGGAGTGAGGTGAGACCATCTTCAACTCCGCCATTGGCAGAAGCGGGAAGAATCTCACGAAGAGAAGGAAGAGCACCGAGAAGAAACCAAAGGTACCGAAGAAGGTGAAGATATCCACGATGGTCGGACTGTAATAACCCCAACTCGATGGCAGGTAATCATTCGCCAGTGAGGTCACGGTAATGACGAAACGTTCGAACCACATACCGACGTTCACGAATAAGCAAATAATCCACACGAGGGAGTGATTCTCGCGAATCTTCTTAAACCAGAAAAGTTGAGGAGTGATGACGTTACAAGATACCATGATCCAGTAAGCCCATGCGTATTGACCAAACGCACGATTAATAAACGCAAACTTTTCGTAAGAGTTACCTGAGTAAGCGGCGATGAAGAACTCGGTACCATAAGCGTAACCGACCATCGTACCCGTCGCTAAAATAATCTTACACATGTTATCGATGTGGTACTGATTGATTACATCATGCAGACGGTAAATTGCACGCAAGGGAAGCATCAGCGTTAGCACCATCGCAAAACCAGAGAAGATTGCACCAGCTACGAAGTAAGGTGGGAAGATGGTCGTGTGCCATCCAGGAACGTTCGAGACAGCGAAGTCGAACGAAACGATAGTATGCACGGAAAGAACAAGCGGAGTGGATAAACCTGCGAGCAGGAGATACGCCATTTCCATGTTAGACCACTGACGGTTTCCGCCGCGCCAGCCCATCGCTAAGACACTGTAAAAAGCTTTTCTCCACCAAGTAGTCGCACGATCGCGAATCGTTCCGAAGTCAGGCACCATGCCCATGTACCAGAATAAAGTCGAAACCGTGAAGTAAGTCGAAACAGCGAATACGTCCCACTCTAAAGGAGAGCGGAACTGTGGCCAAATTCCATTTTGGTTTGGTAGCGGGAAGAGCCACCAAGCAAACCAAACACGACCGACGTGGAAGAGCGGGAAAATACCTGCACACATCACGGCGAAGATAGTCATCGCCTCAGCTGCACGATTAATCGACGTACGCCATTTTTGACGGAGCAAACAGAGAATCGCAGAAATCAAAGTTCCGGCGTGACCGATACCAACCCAGAAAACGAAGTTAACAATCGCCCAACCCCAACCGATGGGTGAACGCAGACCCCATGTACCTGTTCCCGTTGAAACGAGATAAAGCAAACCTGCACCGGTGAAGGAAGCGACGAAAAGCGCTACCGTGAAAAGAATCTTCCACCACAGAGGCGTAGGCTCTTCGACGATGCCGCAAACTTTATCGGTGATCCAATGAAAGCTGCGGTCATTGAGAATGAGTTTTGCACGTGGTAACTCGGCAGGATTTACCTTATCGAGTATCGCAGGACGTTCAGAAGAATGATCAGGGGCGTGAGCCATGGATTAAAAATTCGTTTAGAATTACTTGGTGTGTGATTCAGTTTCGTGGACCGCCGCACCGTGCGCCGGACTACTGTGCCCTTCTCTTCCAGCCATTTCCTTGCGTGAAAGCGGAACACGATTTGCACCAGGCATACGTGCATTGATGTTACGTAACTTCGCTTGGTAAGTGGTACGTGGACGAGTATTTAAATAAGTGAGGGCACCGTAAGTGCGTGTGGAGGCCTTCGCTTTAGCGACGCGTGAATTTGGATCGGTGATATCACCGAATTCAATCGCTTCAGCTGGGCAGGCTTGTTGGCAAGCGACTTGAATGGTGCCATCAGCCACGCGATGATTTGCAGAATCTTTCGCACGAACCTTAGCTTGAATTTTTGCCTCCTGAATACGCTGTACGCAGTAAGTACATTTTTCCATCACGCCGCGCATACGCACAGAGACGTCCGGATTCTTTTGCATCTGTGGAAGGTCAGCAGGGTCCTTAGGTAATTTAGCAGGTCCGAGAGGTCCTTCGTAGTAGTGTCCAGCTTCGCGCTTATTGTAATCGAGGAAGTTAAAGCGACGAACTTTATACGGACAGTTATTAGCGCAGTAACGAGTACCGATACAACGATTGTAAGCCATCGTGTTGAGGCCTTGATCGTCGTGCACGGTTGCATTCGCTGGACAAACCGTTTCGCAAGGTGCGGTTTCGCAGTGCTGACAAGCAACACCCATGAAAGTAACTTGTGGGTCTTCAGGAATCGCGGTGCCAGCTTTATCACGACCGTCAAAGAAGTAACGGTCTAAGCGAATCCAATGCATGTTACGACCCTTCAACACTTGGTCACGTCCCACGACTGGAATATTATTCTCGGCCTGACATGCAGTCACGCAAGCATTGCAACCGGTACAGGTATTTAAATCGATCGACATCCCCCACTGCTGTTGAACAGGGAATTCACTTTCGTGACCCTTCCAAACGGCAACATTTGGAGCCACGGTGTGATTAGGATGCTCATACGCAGAATTTCCACGCGGAGTGAGCACTGCTTTTTCAGCTGCAGAAAGATTTTCGTCTTTTCCGTAAACCGCTGGAGCGTGTCCATCGATTCCGAGTTTCGCAAAATTTTCGTTATGGTGTAAGTCTTCAGCATTTCCTTCGCGAACTACATCGCGACCTTCCATCGACCAGTGATCTTGGGTGTTACATACCGGAAGACTTTCGCCAGTGAGTTCTAAGCTTACACCCGTACGAACTCCTGAGGATTGTGAATTAACAAAAGGATAAACGTTAAAGCCATTACCCACTACTTTACCCTGGAGTCGTTCAGCCACACGAGTAGCGACACGTCCAGCAATCGTACGACCAAATCCTAATTGTAAACCAACGGTGAAATCAGCCATACCAGGCATGATAAAGAGAGGTCCTTTAATGCTGACGCCGTTAATTGTTAATTTGGCGTAATGTGCGATGAGCTTACCATCGACCATCTGATTGATGTTTCGATTGAGTGCCCCAATTTTTTGGATCACGCCTGAACTTGGTTCGATATCAAGTTTAGCAGCGAGCTTAGGACTAATGAGAATCACGTTCTCCCATGATGTCTTGGACATGGGGTCTGGTGCTTCTGCTAACCAGCCGTTGTTTGCATATAATCCGTCGCCCGTGTGTACGCTGGGTAAAATACGTGCTTCGAGTGAACTAAACGATAGTTGTGGAGCAGTGAATTTTTCGACGTTATCGACATCGAGTTTCAATTTCTTCGTAGCGCTAGAAGTTTCTGCCAAAACGCCTTCTGCTAACCATGCGGCGAAAGCGGCATCGGAATTATTTTTAGCGAGACGATTAAAAGTTTCACGAACCAAAGCGTAGGGCTCTTGGTTTTTTCCAGCAAACGGAGCTAAAACATCGAGTTCCGAAAGGGTTGGGAAAAGTGGCTCAATCATTGGCTGCACAGGCACGTATGTGCCGTCGAGCGTGCGACCGTCGGACCAGCTTTCTAAATAGTGACACGCAGCAACAACTGTACCACCGACTGATTTCACTAAGGCGGAGGTTTCGTCAAATGCTGGACCATGATAGCCCAGACGAACGACATTTTTAGCCGACTTCACTGCTTTAGCAAAATCTACATCTGCAGGTGCGTCGTAAGCAGGATTACCGCCTAAAATAATTAATGTGTTCGCAGGTTGTACGACTAATTCAGCGATTGAGTTCGAAGATGATGCATTGGATTCAACAACACGAATCGCAGCATTGAGTGCTTTGTTCGCCAAATAAACAGCGCGATGTGCATCGATTGAAAGATGATCGCCGGCAACGATAAGGGATTTTTCCTTCGCACTGACTAAATCAGCTACACATTCTTTGATCCAAACTTCTGGAACGGAAATACCTGAAACTTTCGACGTTAGAACAGCAGCATCAGATTTACTTCCCGTTTGGGCGAGAACTTCAGCAGCAAATAAAATGGCTAAACCAGAAATATGTGAGGTGGAAGCGCGGAGACGGTGATCAGCAGCAGCACCGGTAAGAGTGAAAGTCGACTCAACGACATAGAGACGAGTCATCTTATCCGCTTCTTCAGCGTTATCGGCACGACGACCACTTGAGTAGGCGCGTGTATTTTCAACCGCAGCATCACCCGTGCCTAAGAAATCAGCATCGAGACTTAAGATGCGACGAGCTTGAGCGTAATCAGGTAAAATACGTGCACCCAATGCGACTTCAGCACGATTTTGTGCAACGGGAGTGTACTCAACAAAACGAGACTGAGGTAAAATTTCTTTAATCGCAGAAACCAAAGCGGCACGAGTGGGAGAAGATGACGGACGAGCTAAGAAGGCTAAGCCGGCACCACCATTGGCTTTTTCGGAGGCGGCGAGTTTACGAATTAAATCACGAACTTCGGAAACTGAAATGACTGAACCATTTGCACCGGTAGAAACTTGGGCGCGCTCAGGATCATAAAGGTCGAGCACACTCGCTTGAGCAAATTTCGATGAAGCCGAACCGTTTGCACGATGGCTTGGATTTCCTTCAACCTTCGTTGGGCGATGTTGATGAGTCTCAACGATGAGCGGTTGATTGGCTAACTCACCAGGGAATGAACTCGCGTAATAAGTAGCAACGCCAGGAATCGTGTTCTCTGGTTGCTTGCTGTAAGGTAAAGTGTGGTTGCGAGGTTCGCGACATCCGGCGAGGCCCAATCCAGCCAAACCAAAAGATGCACCCATGAGCATTAAGAACTCACGACGTTCGACCTTAGAAATATTGGAAGCGTCGTCTAAGAATTCGCGTTCGGCGCGCGTACGGAACTCGGGCGACTTGTTACGTTCATCGAGACTACGCCAGTAGGTGGGTCCCGTAGTTTCGCCCTCTTGGGCAATAGGATGTTGAAAAACTTTCTTACTCATTGAGAAATTTTATTTTAGCGGTGGCAGCCAGAACAGCTTTGTGGCGGGTTAACTTTCCAGTCGTGTACGAACTTGGTTCCCTGAGCTGCTTGGGCTTCAGGCGATTCAGCTTTCCATGCTAAATCAGTAACTTTATCAACCGGACGAATGAATTTTTCAGGATTGCGGTGACAATCTAAACAGAAACTCATGTTCAAAGATTTTTGCTGACCGACCACGGCTTGTTGATCGATGCGACCGTGACATTCAACGCAACTGACACCGCGATTAATGTGCACTGCGTGATTGAAATAAACGTAGTCTGGAGCCTTGTGAACTTTAACCCAGCGAACGGCTTCGCCGGTTTCGACACTGCGACGAATTAACGCTAAGGCAGGACTGTCGGACTTTACTTGGCTGTGACAATTCCAGCAAGTATTGGAGGTCGGAACGTTTGAGTGACCAGAACGATCAACGAAATTGTGGCAATAACGGCAGTCGAGTCCGAGAACGGAATCAGGCCCGGCGTGAAATGAGTGATCAAAAGCTACCGGCTGATCAGGTGTGTAACCGACATTTAAATACTTATTCGTGGCGTATTCATTAATCGCCGCAACAACGACAGCGACGGTCGCCAATAAACAAACTAAGATCTGGAACGGTGCATTGTTAATCGAACGGCGGAAAAAATTACCGCGACTGGCTGGTCGATTTAGAAATTCAATTAGTTTACGCATCGGTAGCGAAAGATAAAATTAACGTGAAGTGTTTCGCGCTACGGCACGACCTTCGGGTTGGGCAGAAAGATTAGAAGACACGGTGAATGTTTTCTGTGATGAAGCAGAAGTTGAGCCAGTTGCTTTAGACAAAAAACCGAGGGACAAAACAGAGGCGACGGTCGTGCCAGCTTTGATCAGGAAGTTTTGCCTAGAGGTGCTTTGCTCGCTCATGAATAGGTTGTATAGAGGCACAAAACCCACCCCCCTTCGCAACCGAAATTTTTAACGATTTTTAGGGTAATTTGAGGGTAAGACCTGTGTGTACCCTGTTTATAAGCTGTAAATTGAAGGTATAATAAAGACTTAAAATGTTTATAATGAACAACTTATGTTAAATATTATCCGTATTTTTCCGAAAATGGGCGAAACGAACTGAGATTTCGACCCTAAACAGTATTAGATAAAGAGACGATTAACCCGTGTGGGGCTAATCGTCTCTTCGTCTAAAATTGTCGAATTATCGGCTTAAAGACTTGGCTGCAATGCGCACGAGCTCCGTGAAGCTCTTCGCATCGAGGGCTGCGCCACCGATTAATCCGCCGTCAATATCTTGCTCGGCCAACAAAGCGTCAGCGTTATCAGGCTTCATCGATCCGCCGTAGAGAATTAAAATGCGGGCAGCGGTGTCGGCACCAAATTGTTGAGCGAGAAGTTTACGAATGAACGCGTGAACTTCTTGAGCCATCGCAGGAGTAGCAGTCTTGCCGGTACCAATTGCCCAAACGGGTTCGTAAGCGATAATGACGCTCTCAGCTTTAGCAGCAGGAACTCCAGCTAAGCCAGCTTCGAGCTGACGACGGACCACTTCCATGGTTTGATTCGCTTCACGTTCGGCGAGTAATTCACCAACGCACAAGATCGGTTTTAAGGTCGCAGACAATGCGGCCAAGACCTTGCGATTTACAAAAGCGTCATCCTCACCAAAGATACTGCGACGTTCACTATGACCAATAATGACGTGGGTAACGTGAAGATCGCGAAGCATCGACGCAGAGATTTCTCCGGTGAATGCACCATTCACTTTATCGTGAATATTTTGAGCACCGAGTGCGATCAAGGAACCTTCAATCGCATGACCCACTGCAGAAAGTGCAGTGAATGGCGGACAGAGAACAACATTCACAGAGGCGTGTGAGCCAACTGAGGCTGCGGAAATTTCTTTAACAAGTTCAACGCCTTCGGTGGCGGTCTTGTTCATTTTCCAGTTACCAGCAATGAGTGGAGTACGTTTAGACATGATAATAAAAATTAAGCAGAGAGTGCCGCGACACCGGGAAGAACTTTGCCTTCAAGATATTCCAAGGAGGCACCACCACCGGTTGAGCAATGTGACACCTTAGTATCGACACCAAATTTCTTAGCAGCAGTTGCCGTATCGCCACCACCCACAATCGTGATCGCTCCGCGTTCAGTCGCTTTCGCAACGGCGTGAGCCATGGCCTTGGTGCCTACGGCGAATTTTTCGAATTCAAAAACACCACAAGGACCGTTCCAAATAATCGTACCAGCACGGCCAATCGCAGCCTCATAAAGCTTAATAGATTCAGGGCCTCCGTCCATACCCTCCCAGCCTGCTGGGATACCACCAGCCATCGTGGCAGGTTGGGTATTAGCATCGGGTGAGAATTTATCGCCACAAGTGAAGTCGACCGGGAGAGTCACTTTGACGCCGCGGGCTTTCGCTTTCTCTAAAAGTTCAGCGACGATTTTGGCACCTTCAGGATCAAAGAGCGAATTACCGATTTCCATTCCGTCACAAACTTTACGGAAAGTGAAAGCCATACCACCACCGATAATAATTTCGTCAGCCTTCTCGATGAGGTTACGGATGAGAGGAATCTTGTCGGCAATTTTCGCACCACCTAAAATCGCTAATAATGGACGCTTAGGATTATTGAGTACGGTATCGAAAGCTTTGAGTTCGGCTTCTAAAAGGAAACCTGCTGCCTTGCGTGGTAAATTTACTCCGACCATCGACGAGTGAGCGCGGTGGGCAGTACCGAAAGCATCATTCACATAGATGTCTCCTAAACGTGATAAAGAGGCTCTAAAATCAGCTACTTTAGCAGGGTCGGCTTTTACGCTAGTACCATCTTCGAGTTTAACTTTTCCTTCTTCTTCGATGTGGAAGCGTAAGTTTTCTAAAAGTAAAACTTCACCAGGCTTTAAAGATTTGGCAGCGGCTTCGGCTTCAGCACCGACACAGCTAGAGATAAATTTAACCGGCTTTCCTAAAAGTTTTTCTAACTCTGCAGCGACTGGGCGAAGAGAGAATTTCTCAACCACTTTACCATCGGGACGACCGAGGTGTGACATCAGCACGCAAGAGGCGCCACCTTCGAGCAAGAAACGAATGGTAGGAAGTGCGGCCGCAATACGTTGTGTATTGGTAATAGCTCCAGTCTTCTTGTCTTGAGGGACATTGAAGTCGACACGAACGAGTGCGCGAAGACCTGAGATTGAGCCGAGTGATTTAAGGGAGGGTGCGGACATGGTTGTAAAGGGAGGAGAGAAAAGATTTCTTTGAGCGGTGGGAAGATTAAAGCAATGTGAATGCCAAAGTATCGTCGTGGGACCTATTTTAACCCTAAAACAAGACAGGCGACCCTTTCGGATCGCCTGTCGTAGTCAGTTTTAAGCTAAAACTTAGAGCTTTTCGGTAACTTTACCTAAGAGTTCAACGACACGGTTGGAATAACCCCACTCGTTATCGTACCAGCTGATGAGTTTGAAGAAGTTCTTGTTCAACTCGATCGATGAACCAGCGTCGAAAATCGACGAGTGTTTATCGTGAATGAAGTCAGAGGATACTACTTCGTCTTCAGTGTAAGCGAGGATACCTTTGAGGTAAGTTTCTGAAGCTTTCTTAAGCGCAGCTTTGATTTCTACTAAGCTCGTGTCTTTCACAGTCTTCACCGTGAGGTCGACAACAGAAACAGTAGGAACAGGTACGCGTAAAGCCATACCGGTGAGCTTACCTTTAACTTCAGGTAAAACTAAAGCTACGGCACGAGCAGCACCCGTGGATGAAGGAATGATGTTTTGAGCAGCAGTACGTCCACCCTTCCAATCCTTCTTCGAAGGACCGTCGACCGTCTTTTGGGTAGCAGTGTAAGCGTGAACTGTGGTCATGAGGCCTTCAGCAACGCCGAAACCTTCTTTAAGTAAAACGTGTACCAGAGGGGCTAAACAGTTGGTTGTGCAAGAAGCGTTCGAGATAATATTGTGCTTCGAAGCTTCGTATTTGTCGTCATTAACACCGATCACTACGGTGATGTCTTCATCTTTCGCAGGAGCGGAGATGATGACTTTCTTCGCGCCAGCATCGAGGTGACCCTTAGCTTTAGCAGCTTCGGTGAAGAGGCCGGTTGATTCGATAACCACTTGGACGCCGAGGGCCTTCCAAGGTAATTCAGCAGGGGATTTAGCGGATACGACTAAAATCTTTTTTCCGTTAACCACGAGAACATCGTCTTCAGCCTTATCAGGTGAAGATTTTTCCGAGGTCACTGTACCGTTGAAGCGACCCTGGGTAGAGTCATACTTTAAGAGGTAAGCGAGATTGTCAGCGGGGACAATATCACCAACGGCAACGACATCAAAAGTCTTACCGAGGTGGCCCTGCTCAACGAGGGCGCGGAATACGAGACGACCGATGCGGCCGAATCCATTAATTGCTACTTTGGTTGCCATATTTGTATACGTGAAAGGAATCTAAAAGAGTTGCCGAGGCCTTATGGCAAGCGAGAACACACATTAAGCCTCTCCAACCCAAACCCCACAGCCCAAAGGCCCTAAAGTAAGCACGCCTTGGTCAATTTTTGGCATCAAACCTGGGGCTAATTTACAATCAAGTTGGGGCGAAACCACCACCGGCCTCCAGCCTAATTCGATTGGGACCGCGAGCTGAACCTCTGAATGGTGAGGATTACACGCTACCATAACCTTAATCGGCCCCAAGTGTCCGTCTGCATTCAATACTGCGACAAAACTTTCTTTGGTGTCGATCTGGGTCACCTTCATCCATCCAGGCGACACGGCTTCGCGCGGACGCAGCACTACTCCGGCGGACGAGAGTCTAAATTTTATTAACTGTGCCACCCATTCATGCTCGGAGTAAAAACGTTTCAGTCTTTGTGCATCGAGAGAATTTAAATCGCCTCGACGCCAAGTATTGGAAACACCGCGCTTGGATAATAAAAATTCTTGGCCCGCGGAAAGCATCGGCACACCTGCCGAAGTCAGCAGAATTAAGTGCATCATCCGCGTACGCAATATATCCGTTGGCGTGGGATCAAGTGCATCAGAATTTAAACATTCGGTAATTCGATCAATCCAAGCCATGTCATCGTGCGACTGTGCATAACGCAAACGTGCGGATGGACGAAAGTCGCAAGCGGCCATTTGATGCAATAAATCTGCGGCTCGGGCGTGGCCTCGCACATACGCCGGTAAAAACTCACGGAACGCGTCATCCCAACAGGTCCAAGTTGTATGATCTAAATCACGTGCCATATGCCCGCGGAAACTCCAGGGCTCGGCGATTAAAATTTTGTGCGGACGATTAATTCTAAATTCTTCTTCGATTTCATGTAAGAGCGGAGTGCCTAATAATTCAGCTAAATCTAAGCGCACACCATCAACGCCCAACACACCAGTCCAGTGTTGCAGACTATTTAAAACCAAGCGCCTAAACATCGGTGCTTCCGCTCGAACATCATTACCACAACCACTCCAATTAGATAACTGACCGTGAACATCGGTCCGGAAATAATAAGACTGATCGATTTGGAGTAAACTATTCGGACTACCAAAGTGGTTTAATACCATATCCATAATCACCGCGATACCCACCTCGTGAAAGGCGCGGACTAAATCTTGGAATTCCGTTATCGCATTAATGCCCGAATCATCCGTGGCATAAGCCGTAGCTGGTGCAAAAGCGGTAATAGGCATGTAGCCCCAATGGTATTCGGATGCCTCCCCCCGTTCATAATCGGTACAAGGTAAGAGTTCGACGGCATTCACGCCCAGCGATTTAAAGTAATCGCCATGATTACGAATCCACTCGGCAGCATTTTTGAAATTAGGTTTTTTTGATAATCCTATCAGACCAAATAAATCTCTAAGATGCACTTCGAGGATGACACAGTCTTCGACGGCAGGTGTTTTAAATCCATCGTTTAAATCCGCTAACTCATTTCTCGGAGTCACTAGCGAAACGGGCGGTGCTGGGTAAACATGCGACATCTTTCGGGCCCACGGATCGGCCATCGTCCGCCCATCAATATTAAGTAAATAGGGACAGTTAGAGAGATCGGCGTCGACCACGCCCACCCATGCACCCTGCCCTTCAGGATTTAATTCACAGCGACCAGCTTGCGGAGATTTTTGTTGAGGGGAGGAAATTGAATAGCCGACAAAGACTGATTGTGCACGTGGTGAAAAAACTCGGAAGGTTGTTTTTCCTCCAGCAATCGTTGCACCAAAAGGTCCTGGTGGTTCTAGAACATCCAGTGGATCCGAAGCTAAGATTTCACAAAATTCAACCAAGTCATCCTGATCATAGAGAACACGCACTGGACGGGTCGTAGGATCAGCATCCACAGCACGAAAGCGAAAAACGTGTAAATACGTTCGGTCTAAGCTCAGTTGTAAATTACGATTCCCGTATTGATCTCGCTCGATGTTATCAGCGTCGTGTGGCGGCTCTAACCAATGACCGTCGTCACGATAAAATTTAAACGGCATAATCATTTCATTCCCCATCACCTCTTTAACCGGTACACTTAATTCATAACCTTCGACGCCCAGCAGACAGACTGCGTGGAGCGACCATGCACTCATATCTTTAAGTGCGCCCCACTCATTAAACGGTCCGCATACATAGAGTGAGTTCTCGCGAGCATCCGGACAGAGTAGTTTCCAAAGGAAGAAATGAATGCGACCACCTTCAATCCAATAGCCTGAACGCGTAGCCCAGGTTTGGGCCTCGGCACGCTCCAAGCGACTTATTTTAGCAGGGGGATTGAGTTCTAATTTAGGTAAATCCGACTCCACCCAATCGTGCGATAAGGCAATCAAGCCCGAGGCCTTTGTCTCCCATCGCGCGCTGGCTAACAGACGATACATTGCCAAACTGATGCCAAGAAAAGATTTCGTTGGCGAGCAAAAGCGGGCTTTCCTCCGTGCGGAGATTTGCTCACAGTAGCGCCGTGGATATCCAAGTTCTCACCAGCCAATGGGAAGGTCACCGACTTTTAGATTCAGGCGACGGCTTGAAACTCGAAGAAATCGGCGGCGTCCGTATGATCCGTAGCGAACCGAAAGCTTGGTGGAAACAGGCATTGCCAAAATCCGAATGGTCTAAAGCTGTCGCCATTCACGAAGAAGGCGGACGTGAAGGACATTGGAAATTAAATGGCAACTGCCCACGCGACTGGGAAACAAAATTTGGTGAGATAAAACTTCAACTGCGATTCATGGATAACTCCAAGCAGTTCGGAGTCTTCGCCGAACAATCTCCCCACTGGAAATGGTTGGCTGAACAAAAATCTACCAGCAATCCACGTCCACGCTTACTTAATCTTTTTGGTTACACGGGTGCAGCCTCACTCATTGCTGCAAAAGCGGGTTGGAGTGTCACCCATGTCGATGCTTCCAAACCTGCAGTGGCCTGGGGTCGCCGCAATCAAGAGGCTTCAAACATGAACGAAGAACCGATTCGCTGGATCATTGAAGATGCTCCAACGTTCGTGAAGCGTGAGATAAAACGGGGCAATCAATACGAAGCGATTTTAATGGATCCGCCAGCATTCGGTCGCGGCCCCACGGGAGAGTTTTGGAAAGTTGAACGCGACCTAGCTCCCCTGCTTCGTTCTTGTCGCCAACTCCTTTCACCCCAGGCGAAATTTATCATTCTCACCGTCTACACCATCGATGCTTCATCTATTTTGTGTCACAATCTCTTAGAAGAATGCACGCAGGGATTAGGCGGGAAAATCGATATTGGTGAACTTGCCCTAAAACAAGAAGGCAACGGACGATTACTACCTCTGTCACTTTGGGGTCGTTGGCAGGCTAATTCCTGATTTTAGTTTAACTTATATAAACATTGTATGGCGGTTGGACGCTATAATGTTTCCAAAAGTCCCCTTTTACTCTATGATGGATAGACAGTGAGCATCACGCCCAATCCAGATACATTCAGAGAGTTAGCAAAATCTGCTGACATTATCCCCGTGTGTCTGGATTTAATGGCTGACCTCGAAACACCCGTCTCCGTTTACGCACGACTCAGAAAACTGGGTTCGAGTTTTCTTTTCGAATCCGTCACTGGCGGTGAACATATCGGGCGTTACAGCTTTTGCGGCGCTAACCCCGCTCTGACTATTACCGCTTTTGACGACAAAACAGAAATCGTTACTCGTGCAGGCAAAAAAGAAACGATCCCAACACCCAAAGATCCGCTCGATTTAGTTAAGAAAGAAGTAGCCAACCTGCGCGTCGCCAATGTTCCAGGTCTTCCTCCTTTTGTCGGTGGCATGGTCGGAATGGTCAGTTACGAATACATTCATCGCATTGAACCAAGTGTGCCTTGTGCTAAAAAAGATCCTGCAGGCACTCCGTTAATTCACTTCATGCTCGTGGATCGGTTAATTGCTTTCGACAACGCACGACAAACCCTCCGTCTCATCGTTAATGCACGCATTAGCTCACCCGACAAAGCTGATGAAGCTTATGCCGCTGCCAAAAAAGAATTAGAAATTTTAAAATCAGTCGTCACCGGACCTTCTGCAGCAGCCGCCGCTGAACTTCCAACCTCGAACGACTTTGCGACCGGCAAAGCCAACATCAGCCAACAAGACTTTGAAAAATCTGTTCAACGCACCCAAGAGTATATCAAAGCCGGTGATTGCGTTCAGGTAGTTTTATCACGCAGAACCGATGTTGAATACAAAGGTGAACCTTTAGACCTCTACCGTGTCTTAAGACATGTAAATCCCTCTCCGTACATGTTTGTTATAGAAACAGGATTAGGTTTCGACGTCGTAGGTGCCTCGCCTGAAGTCAATGTACGCCTTACCAATCGTCGTTGTGAAATTCGTCCTATCGCGGGCACCCGCCCACGCGGTGCTGATGAAGCTGCCGATCGTAAACTCGAAGCCGATTTACTAGCCGACCCCAAAGAGCGCTCCGAACATTTAATGTTAGTGGACTTAGCACGTAATGACCTAGGACGCGTTTGTGTTCCTGGAAGCGTGACCGTTCCCCACTACGCCATTATCGAACGCTACTCTCACGTCATGCACATCGTCTCTCAGGTTGAAGGCGATTTAGCACCTAAGTTCGACGCGTTTGATTTATTCAAAGCCACTTTCCCTGCTGGAACACTTTCTGGTGCACCCAAAATTCGTGCCATGCAGATTATTTCTGAACTCGAAGGTGAACGTCGTGGAATCTACGGCGGAGCCGTTGGCTACTTCGGTTTCGATGGCGGACATGACTCCTGTATCGTTATTCGTACGGCTTCATTACGCAATGGCACTGCAAGCATTCAAGCAGGCGCAGGCATTGTCGCTGATTCCGTGGCGACTTCCGAATATCAAGAAACCATTAGTAAATCTAAAGGCGTTCTTCGTGCACTCAGTTTAGCCACCGGGATAAAATCCTAAGGCAACATGCCCAAACCCAAGTCCAATAAAAAGAAAGCCCACGAGGCCAAAGACGACCTGCCCAAAAAAATCGTGCAGGCTCTGCCCACTCCCGTGGTCAATGATGACCCTACGGAGCCAGGTGAAGCTTGGGAAAAACTTTCTCCCGACGAGCGCTCGCCGCTGAGATCCTACTTGGATCAAATCGGAAAGACTCCGCTACTGACTTTAGAAGAAGAAACTAAACTGGCTCGAAAAGTCCTCAAAGGTGATGATGCCGCACGACAAAAAATGATTCAGTCGAATTTACGTTTAGTGGTACGAATCGCCCGTGATTATGATGATTTCGGACTGCCTTTAATGGATTTAATTAGTGAAGGAAATTTTGGGCTCATCAAAGCCGTGGAACGTTTCGACCCCGATAAAGGCGGCAAACTCAGTACCTACGCTTCGTGGTGGATCAAACAGGCTATCAAACGCGCACTGGCTTCTAACGGTAAAACGATTCGTTTACCCGTTCACATGGTCGATCGGATTGCGCAAATGCGTCGCATGATTGCTCAACTGACCAAAGAATTGGAACGCGAACCGTCGGATGAAGAAATTGCTCAGTCGATGGAGATACCGATTTCCAAAGTCGTACACATGAAGTCAGTCGCCAATCGCGCTGCATCCCTCGACCAAGAAGTCGGCGAAGAAGGCGATTCTACTTTAGGCGATTTAGTGAAAGACGAAAACGCGAGCTCCCCTTTCGAAAATCTACGCAGCAAATCCGATGTCGCTGAGATTAATGAAATGCTCACCAGACTCGAACCACGTGAAGCTGAAGTTATCACTCTTCGCTTTGGGTTAAATGGTGAAAGCCCGCTCACCCTAGAAGAAATCGGTGCAAAATTTAAACTGACTCGTGAACGCGTAAGACAATTACAACAAGGCGCACTCATGCATCTACGTCGAATCATGACGGAACGACAAAAAATGCTGACGACAGAAGATGTACGAAAAAATCAGTTAGCCGATGCTCGTGCCGAAGTCTTGAGTGAGTTTTTTAAGTCGAAGGGTATGAAGTCCCCCGATCAGAATAGCCGACCTGGCCTTTAAGGCTGAATGAAGCAGCCCTGCTCAACTGTAAGCGAGGGTTTTGCTCAAAATTAGGCACATTAGGGTATTTTAACTGATGGCAGGGTGTCTGCTCAGTATTAGGCATGAATCTTAAGGATTATAAGCCTAACAAGCTGTTCGATGAACTCTTAGACGAGCATGGGAAAATTCGTCCCTACTACAAGGGCATCGCTGATCGATTAAGCGGATTAACAACTAACGATTTAAATTCAAAAATCCGAAGCCTCGAACTTTTATTTTTAAAACAAGGTATCACCTTCACGGTTTACGGAGATGAAAAAGGAACGGAGCGGGTTTTTCCTTTCGATCCCTTCCCTCGCATTATTCCCGCTAGCGAATGGGAAACCATTGAAGCAGGTTTAATCCAAAGAATCACCGCACTGAATTTATTCCTGTATGATATTTATCACGAACAACGTATTTTAAAGGACGGAATTATTCCCAAAGAAGTTATTTATGGGGCAGCTCATTTTCGTCCTGAGTTCGTCGGCGTATCCGTTCCCAAAGACGCTTACATTCACGTCTGCGGAACTGACTTGATTCGTGACACCGATGGAAAATATTTAGTACTCGAAGACAACGGACGCTGCCCATCAGGCGTTTCCTATGTCTTAGAAAATCGCACAGCGATGAAACGTGTATTTCCGCATCTCTTCAGCGGTGGAGTCAGACCGGTGGACACTTATCCAGCCGATTTATTGTCGACCCTGCGTCACATCGCCCCGCACGAAAACCCCAATCCCAACGTGGTTCTTCTCACTCCTGGGGTGCACAATAGCGCTTACTTCGAACACTCGTTCTTAGCCCGACAAATGAGTATCGAAATCGTCGAAGGTCGCGACCTCATCGCGCTGGACGGGTTCGTTTACATGCGAACAACGCGAGGACTTCGCCAAGTCGATGTCATCTACCGTCGTATTGATGACGACTTCCTCGACCCACAGGTTTTCCGTAAAGACTCCTGTCTCGGTGTTCCCGGATTGGTCGATGCTGTACGTCGCGGAAATGTTTCACTCGCAAACGCCATCGGCACCGGTGTGGCCGACGATAAAGTCACCTACGCTTACGTGCCCGATATGATTAAATATTATTTGGCACAGGATCCAATTCTCGAACAAGTACCTACGTA
>CANCLV010000011.1 GCA_947378905.1 Opitutia bacterium | reverse complement strand
TTGGTCGATGCTGTACGTCGCGGAAATGTTTCACTCGCAAACGCCATCGGCACCGGTGTGGCCGACGATAAAGTCACCTACGCTTACGTGCCCGATATGATTAAATATTATTTGGCACAGGATCCAATTCTCGAACAAGTACCTACGTACCTCGCCTGGAGAAATACTGATAAAAAATATATCTTAGAAAATCTTCCTAAACTCGTGGTTAAGGCGGCGAACGAGAGTGGTGGTTATGGAATGCTGATTGGACCTACAGCCACTGCGGAGGAAATTGAAAGTTTCCGTGAAAAAATAATTGCGACACCACGTAATTACATTGCCCAGCCAGTGGTTAATTTCTCGCAACATCCCACCCTCGTCGACGGTAAGCTCGAAGGGCGACATGTGGACTTAAGACCCTTTGTTTTATGGGGTGATAGCGTGAAAGTGCTACCCGGAGGCTTAACCCGTGTTGCCTTAAAACGCGGCTCACTCGTCGTAAACTCATCACAAGGAGGAGGCAGTAAAGACACTTGGGTCTTTGCTTCCTAATTGAACGTCATGATGCTTTCACGAGTTGCCGATCACCAGTACTGGATGTCACGTCAGATTGAACGTGCCGAAAACCTCGCACGTCTCGTTCGAGTCAGTGAAGAAATTTTATTAGACGACGAAACCCTCGGACGGGGTTCGGCCCAAGAATATTGGAGTCCGGTCCTCCAAGCTACAGCGATGGAAGAATCGTTCCGCAGCCTCTACCCTGTTCCTCGCCAAGGAGATGCCGCTCGATTTATTACGAGTGATTTAAGAAATCCTGATTCGATGATTTCCTGCATTCGACAGGCTCGAGAAAATGCTCGTTCCGTACGCGATAAAATTTCGGAAGAAATGTGGACGGAAATTAACGCCCTCAACATGTTCGTCTCTTCGCCCGAAGGAATTGATATGTTAGATATGGCTCCGCAGGCTTTTTATGAAAAAATTATCGCCTCCTCGATGCTGTTTGACGGTATTACCGAAGCCACATTAACGCGTGATGAAGGTTGGAACTTCTTACAATTAGGTCGTCTGCTCGAACGTGCAGATATGACCAGTCGCTTCCTTGATATTCGCTCGCAAACCAAGGCGGCGGACGATGCCCAAGAGTCCCTCCAATGGGGAGCTGTCTTGCGTGCCTGCGGTGCGCATACCGGCTATCGACGTGCCCATGGTGGGGAAATCAGCATCGAAAAAGTCGTCGACCTGCTTCTTTTCTCGAACGAATTCCCGCGATCCGTACGTCACTGTCTCCGTCGTGCCGATGAAGTCTTACACGACATTTCGGGTACGCCCACGGGTGGATATTCGAATCAATGTGAGAAATTAACAGGCGCTGTTTTAGCACGCCTCAGTTTTGCCGGCCCCAATGAGGTGATGGCTATTGGATTACACACTTACATCGATGGGCTACAAAAGCATCTCAATGCCGCCAGCCAAGCCGTGTTTGAAAGCTTCGTACTCTTACCTAATGAGGTGAACAGGCATATCCCTAGTCGCACCCGCCAAGATACTTTTTCTGACTGGCAAAGAGAACAACAGCAGCAACAGCAGCAACAATAGTTACTGACTATGAAACTGAAAATTTCGCATCGCACCGAATATCGTTATGCGATGCCTGTTAAAAATAATAATAATGAACTCCGCGTGACGCCGATTGATAATCAGCGCCAACGGACTATTCTACATTTAGTTCGTGTTCTGCCTGCGATAAAAATGCGCAAGTACCATGATCTATACCGTAATACCGTATCCTTTTTCGAAGTTGAAGAAGTACACAAAGAACTCGTCATCGATGTTTCCAGCGTAGTCGAAACCAAACCAACGCCCTTTAATTTAATTCCGAAAGACTGCCCACTCAGCTCACTTTTACTTCCTGAAATCACTGAAAGTTTTCAGCCCTATTTACAATCAGATGGGCCGGTAAAAATCATTCCACAGATTTGGCGTATGGCCGTAGATGCACGTGCGGAGAAAAAGGATATCTTCTCAGTAGTCATGGCCCTGATGGAAAAAGTTCATGCTCACTGCAAATATGTTTCGGGAGTGACCAATGTGAACACCTCTACGGAGGAATTCTTTTCTGATCCGCGTGGAGTTTGTCAGGACTTTACTCACCTCTTTATGGCCGCCTGCCGTTCCATCGGCATACCGTCACGCTATATTTGCGGATATGTCTATGATGCGAAACGCGGAGAAATTCTAGGAAGTCACGCCTCGCACGCTTGGAGTGAAGTTTGGATTCCTGGATTCGGCTGGCTGGGACTCGATCCCACCAATAAACGTATCGTGGACGATAATTATGTAGCCTCAGCACTGGGACGAGATTTTCGCGACGCTACCCCGATTCGTGGAAGCTACTGGGGCACGGGTGATCGAGAAATGCGGGTGACTGTGCACATTGAGACCAAGTAGTTTAATTCTTTAATCGCCCTAAGTTAAACTTGGCTTCAACTTGTCCGAGTTAGCCATGTCGAACCCCTCATTCCAAACACCCCCCCGAAGCCGATTAGGTATTGGGGCATTCGCTTGGAAACTTACTCAGGAGGCACATCATAAAAGAGATTGGCGTTCACGATTAGTAAAAAGCGTCGGTGCATCTCTCAGTGCTTTTCTGCAAAAAGATGTTTTCGTTGATTGGGTCAGCTTTTTACAAGAGTCCGAAAATCGGGCTATTCTAGGAGCCAACCCATTTTTTTGTTTTCGAACACTACGTGGATATGTTTCAACTCAGTGGGGAAATGAGAAAAAACTTAAAGTGCTTAAGGATTCACTGCGATTTGCCCATTTAAAGAAAGGTGCTCTGCTAGAATCTCTAGTGATCAAGATGGAGGAGAAACTAACGATCGCAGACGTTCCCCTAGGCGAAGACCTTGGTAATATTCAATTTAAGATTAGTAACAGCTATCGCTTCCGTCGGGAAGGACAATGGACCCTGAGCGTACACTGCGATAAAATCGGCGACGAGTTATGCTCCATCGCTTTTTCCGTTGAGGAAGTAAACGGACAATGGATTACCTATGCGGGAGCGATTCAAGGCGGTGCAGGAGCCAACGAGGATACGATTAAAGCGTCCTGGAAGGCCATGCACGGGGTTCGCGCCAAGGCTATGGCTATCTTTGCCCTACAAGAAGTGGTGAGTGCCTTAGGTGTTAGCCGACTGCTTGGAGCCGGTAATTCCATTCAGATGAGTTCGGGCAAACACATGATTTCCGTGCCTTGGAATAAGATATCTTTTAATTACAACCAGATGTGGGAAGAGGCGGACGGTAAAGCCGTTGAAGACGGGTGGTTTGAATTACCATTGCGTGAGATTCGTCGTAGTCGCGAAGAAATTAAGACTAACAAGCGAGCCCTCTATGCTCGTCGTTATGCATTGTTTGATCAGCTCAGTGCTGCGGTGACGCAAAGCCTAAGCGGTCAGTAAATTCGCCAAACAAAAAGGGCTCCGTTTCCGGAGCCCTTAAGTGTTTAATTTCTAATCCTAAGATTAGAAGTTATAACGGATAGCTACGCTGTTAACGGAGCCAGAACCTTGAGCGTCTTGGATGCTGTAAGCAACCGAGTACTGTTTGGTTACGTTGTACGAGAGTTCGTAGGTCCAGGAGTCATTCTTGTCGGAACCTGAAGCCGATGAGTAACCAACGGCAATTTCGAGACCCGAGAGAACTTCACCGAGTGAACGACGGAGGTTGATACCATAAACGTCATTCGAAGAAACTGAAACAGTTGCGTCGATACCAGCAGCTACACCTTTGAAGACGTAACCAATGGATGCGGAGTCATCACCAGCAGCGGTGAGATCAGCACTAGCGCTAACGAGAACATTGGATGAACCAATGAACGCAGAGGCTTGGAGACCATAAGGATGGTCAGTGCCGTTGGTGACGTAAGATACGCCAACGCGGTTGTAGGAGAGACCCGATGCAGCGGCTGCAGGAGCAGCGGCACCTGCGTCAGCGAAAGCTGCAGCAGTGAGAGTCGTGAGGGTGAGGATAGGTAGGATTTGCTTCATAGCGGATACACATTTGTAACAACCCAAGTCCGAAATCAAGCATTATTTGCCGATTTTCCATCAAACTACGGCTTTACTCACATTTACTATCCAAGTTATTCACAATTATAGGCAATAAAAACAGCTGTTTTATGCGATTTAATAAATTTTTAAATAAATGATAAAAAATCCTATATTTTCCTCATTTTTCCTATTTTTGAGATCGACCCACCATAAATCCTAAAATTTCCCAATAATATCAGCTAAACAAAAAGGCCGCTCTAGTTTAACCAGGGCGGCCTTTTAAAGATATCCAAACTCTCTAATTACTTAGAAGCGCGTTTGAACTTAGTGTTAAACTTCTCAACGCGACCAGCAGAGTCAACGAAGCGTTTCTCACCGGTGTAAGCTGGGTGGGAATCCATCGTCACTTCACGACGAACAACGAAGTGTTCAACGCCGTCGATTACTTTGGTTTCTTTCGACTTAATCGTCGAACGAGTAGGAAATTCGCGACCTGTGGAAACGTCGATAAAGACTACAGGATGATATTCAGGATGGCCTTCTTTCTTCATATAAATCAGGTGTTTTGTGAGTTTATCCTTGGCGCGCTTTGTAGCGAGGATGAGTCTTGTTGATCACGTAGATGCGGCCTTTACGACGCACAACTTGGCAATTTGGGTGACGCTTTTTGAGCGATTTAAGTGAGGATGAAACTTTCATAGTCTTCTTATATGTAAGGTGGTCGTGTAATACGGCAGGTCGGTCAACAAACGCTTCACCCTCCCATCTGTCAACGGGATTTCCTAGACTTGTAGCAGGTCAGGTTTTGGCTTACTTTGAGACTGATGACTGCCCAAATTCGCCCAGCTCAGTTGGCTGATTCCTCCGAAATTAACCGAATTTACAATTATTACGTCCGAAATAGCACCTGCACTTGGCATTTAACCGAAGAAACCCTCGAAAATCGTAGGAATTGGTTCAAATCACGCTCCCCTGCCCACCCTGTCATTATCGCGGAAACCGGAGGCAAGGTCGTAGGGTGGGCTTCAATCTCTACCTACAACAGTCGCCAAGGCTGGGCTGCCACCGTCGAAGACTCGGTTTTTGTGGATCCCGACTTTCACCGCCAAGGCATCGGTAAAAAGCTCTTACAGGCATTGTTAAAACTCGCAGAAGAACTCGGCCACCAATCCGTGATTGCGCGAATCTCTGGAGAACAAACCCCAAGTATTCAATTACATGAGTCGGTGGGATTTAAACACGCCGGACTCCTCAAAGGCGTGGGCAAAAAATTCTCCCAAGAACTCGACTGCGTCTATATGTTAAAGTCATTGCGCAAGCCCTGACCTTGACACCCCTCGCCCACAATCTTTGCTCAAATACCCAACCGATTGCTCAGGTGGTGGAATGGCAGACACGCTAGATTCAGGTTCTAGTGCCCTCACGGGCTTAAGGGTTCAAGTCCCTTCCTGAGCACCCTTATTTTACAGTATCAAAACACTCTTTTAGAGTTTCGGGTGTTTAGGGCAAAATCCCAGCGTATCGTTTAGTATCGAATAAGGGTGGCAAATCTTACCGAAGCCGTCCAAAGTGTTCTCACGATGAGATACACTCAAAACCACCTAATCCCGATAAGAACGAAGTCGCAGCTCAAGAGACAGGCGTGGAAGGTTTTATATCGTGAAGTATCCGAAGGGGTGCCCACAATTAAAGCCCGGTGGTTCAGCAATCAGGAAGAAGCCGAGGCGTTCTGTAAAGTGAAGCGTGAGGAGGTTCGATTGGCTGGGGACGGTTCCGCTTATCTATCGAAGGAACTGAAGCTCGAAGCGATTGCGGTCAGTAAGTTACTTGAGCCCACGGGCAAATCTATCACCGAAGCCGTCCAATACTTCCTCAAGGAGACCGATCTGTTGAAGCGTTCAAGTATGACGGTGAAAGAAGTCGCCCAATTATTTATAAAGAAATTAGAAGCCACGGGACAAGGTTACGCCTACCGTCACGGGTTTGCTGGTTTCCTAAATAGATTTTGCGAAGATTTCGGAGAAACTAAAATCGCCTTGCTCAAGGAAAATCAAATTGAACGGTGGCTATATTCGAAGCGTGACGAACGAAAGCAATCCCCCGTCACATTCAATAATAATAGAAATAATGTGCTTATATTTCTGAACTTTGCCGTCACTAAAAAATATATCACCGAGAACCCAGCGAAGGACATTGAAAAGATTGCGACCCGTAAGCGTGGACAAGAACGCCCTGACCGTTTGCTAACGCCTGAGGATATGCGTTTGATAATTGCGAACGCCCCTGAGCGATTGAAAACGGCAATCGTGCTTATGGGTTTGTGCGGTATTCGACTAGCTGAAGTCACCCGGCTCAAGTGGTCGAATATAATGCTTAGGGATAATACAATCAGTATCACCGAGCAAATCTCCAAAACAAAATCAAGTCGTTCGGTGCCGTTGACGGACTTGGTTTGCAAGTATCTAGCCACAGTCGAGGAGAAGGATTTACGGAAATATATTTATGAGCCGAAGAACCCTGAGGAGGTTAGATCGGACGACCCTGAAAGAGAGGACTTCAATCGTGAACAGAAATTAAAACAAGAGCTGCGAACTTACAAATTGCGATTGAAGGGCTTGGTAAATTGGAAAGCAAACTCGCCCCGTGTGTCGGCAATTAGTTACACACTTGAGAACATCGGGAACGCATTTGAGACGGCTAATCAAATGGGCAATTCGCCCGGCATTATTGGTAGCAATTACAAAAATCTCACTAACAAGCGACAAGCTGCGAAGTGGTTTGCAATCGACCCAACCGATCCGAAGGGTGCGTATGTCACTAGCGTAAAAAATCAGGGCAAGGCATTGAGTGAATCACCGTTCCCTGAGGGTTGGGTTCCTCAATGGACAAGAAGCGGAGACATTAAGAAACTCCCCCGAGGTATAACTTACAATCCCGAGTCGATGGAGTTTGGCGGTAAAGCGAAGGGTTGGCGGTGGTGCCCCGAGGAGAAAGACATTTTACCGTCACTTAAATTAAACTTTGGTTAAGCCGTTGAATTACCCGAGGGACTTCCCAATTTTGAGTCCCCTTATGAGATTTCAACGGAGGTCGCACCACTTTATAGGGGACGAGCACCCCTTAAGAAGACTCCTTGTATAGGGGGTCTACAAGATTTACATTGGAATTATATAATTATTATTTTAGGTATCTGCTTACTATGTCATCTATACCTAAAAAAGTTTCAGACCGGATTTCCGAAGGTCTAAAAAAGTTTCAGCCAATACTCCAAGCGGCTAAAGCTCGAGACGCTGGAGAGTCTGATACGGTAACAATCATTACCGACATACTGACTTCTATTTTCGGATATGATAAGTATTCTGAAGTCAGCTCTGAACAAGCCATACGAGGAACCTTTGTAGATTTAGCCGTTAAAATTGGTGATACTACAGTTTTTTTAATTGAGTGTAAGGCGATCGGACTAACTTTAAGCCCCAAGCACCTTAAACAAGCCGTAGATTATGCCGCAAATAAAGGTTCCGATTGGGTTGTATTAACCAACGGACATATCTGGAGAGTGTATAAAGTTTCTTTCACTAAACCGATAGACCAAGAGTTGATAGCAGAAATAGACTTACTCTCTATTAACCATAAGAAGGAAGAAGAATACAGTAAGCTATTTATTCTTTGCAAAGAGGGCTGGCAGAAATCGGCTATTCAGGATTTATACGGTCAGACCCAAATGCTCTCGAGATATACTATCGGAGCAGCAATTTTATCTGAACCTGTTTTAGAAACCATTAGAAGAGAACTAAGAAAGGCGTTTCCTGACGCTGGCTTAGTAGACATTGAGGTTATTTCTGAAACCCTAACCAATGAGGTAATAAGACGAGAGGTTCTGGAGGGCGACAAAGCCGAACAGGCAATTAAGAAGTTTGCTCGTGGGGTCGCAAAAAATATAAAACAGAAGACAGTTAAAAAAGACCACCCACCAGAAACCAATCAGGGCAATCAGTCCGCCCCTGTCTCTCCGGTGAGTTAATGAACGAGGAAATAAACTCTAATGAAAATTGCTGACTTCAAAGTGCTCGGATCTGAAGGTGACATTTACGAAATAGGCTTCACCCAATCCCCCGAAGGATTAAAAGTTACTTGTTCGTGTAAAGCCGGGCAAAATGGAATGTTCTGTCGACATAGAATGCAATTATTAGCCGGAGATTTCAGCGAGCTTCAGGACAAAGAAAAAGTGGTGGAACTAAAAGCGGTTCTGAATTGGGAGGAGTTTAATCCAATTAAAAAAGATATAATCGAATTATATGAAGTGCAGAAAAAAATCGACGAACTTGATAGGATTAAATCCAAGCTAAAGAAATCGGTAGCGAGTGCTATTGGAATTAAGAAGTAATATTCAAAATGCGAAATTATTTATATTTTAGCCTACTATTCACTTTCTGTGCTTCTTGTTTATTCGGTGAGCCAAGCCAAAGAGTAAGCGACACAAATAAAAGCAGCCAAAGCGAAGAGTCTCTTATTTTTAATGAAACATTATTAAAAGCTCAAGGCGGTGATCCAGCAGCTCAGTTAAATATCGGACAGTATTTTTTAAATGGTGATTCAAAGGCTGGCGTTGTAAAAAATGTAAAAGACGGCGAAGAGTGGCTTTTGAAGTCGGCTCGGCAGGGATACCCCCCGGCATTAAGTGCACTTAGTAATTTGTGTAATCCATTTTATGATCGCTCAACAAATACCGGAACTGACCCGGGCAAACTTGCTGAATATAATAAATGGCATTATTTAAACGACTTAAAACACGGCGGAGCAGCAAAGTGGGATAAGCCAATTAAAGGATTAAGCGAGGAGACAAAACTTGAAGCGATAAAACGAGCTAAGCAATTTCTGGACGAAAACATTACTACATTTAACAATTTTTATTGGGTTGAACGAGGTGACACTATCGGCTCTATAGCCAAAAAAACGGGGCTTTCTCCAGATACTTTAAAAAAACTAAACCCCAGTATTAACCCAACAAGACTAAGCATTGGTGATAAAATTAAATTAAAATGATAACAAAGGAGTTTTTAAAAATCGGGCTATTCCTGGTCATAGGCAATTCGCTCGTGCTAGCTGTTCAGGTTGGTGACACCGAAGACAAAGTTGAGACAGAGCTTGGTAAGTCTTTGGGCTACATCACCCTTCCAAACAATACCCAAATAAATGAATACAACCGAGGGAGTGTTAAATACAAAGACGGCAAAGTTATTTCTTATCAAATAATTTCAGAAGCAGATTATATTAAGAAAAAAGAAGCTGACGAAAAAACTCGCCTTGAAATTGAGGCGAAAAAATTAGCTGAAAAAACTGCTAATGAAAATACTGCCAATGAAGAGAGGGCAAAATTACACAAAGCCAATAATAAGCAGTATTTTTCTCAGTCAGAATTTAGCGGAGACGATAAGGCAATGGTTTCGGAATTTAAGTATATGATGGTAACTCCACCTGCTCCACGTGAGTCTTACTCAAGCTTAAACTCGATTGGCGGATCGTTTGGCGGTGGAGGTGGTGGGGGTTCTTATGTTCCCCAACCTATTGGAGCGGTACTATACTTTAATGTTAAAAATACTAGTAATGAAGTCTTAGAGATAAAAGATATAACATTAACAAGAAACTACCCTGCAGGCGAGGGCTCTAAAACTAGATCGTGCATAGATAATCCGGTGTCTCTTTCTCCCAATGTAGAAAAAGTCTTCTCGCTTAAAATAGCCCTACCGGACGCACAAGACATCGAAAGATTCCGCTCCATCGAGTCCGTAAATATTCAGTTTTATAATTCCGAATCTTCGAAGCCATTTGCGACATCGACTTGGAAGAAGTGATTAGGCAGTATCAAGTCAGGGGGTTATAATTTCGGAACTTGGTTATAACAATCGAGCACCGAAACGACCCATTTGAAACACCCCCACTAACCCCCTTGTAAGGGTAAGGAGTCCTTCGAGACACCAAAACGCCTTGGCGGCGCCTTTACGCTTCAATTAGAGGGCATTGGGTTTGCGAGTCTAACCCAACTAAACACCCCCACGAACGCAAGGAGGATTAAATCGGTGCCCTAATCGGGAGTCAAAGGTTTTGATTAAAAGACGAGCAAGCGAAGGAAAGCCCTGTATTTATTGGGGATTAGTGATTAGCCCAGCCCGGGAATTGAGCCGAGGGAACTCCGTAAGTCGTTAATGGTAAACCCCTTAAATATGCGTTTAGGATTTGCCTTTTTTCCTCGTGGTGGCGGAACCACGCTCGAAGCGAGGAGGTTATAGAAGTCTATCTACCGGGTAGGGGTCGGGGTCGGTGCAAGTGAACGGTGATAGTTTCAAACTCATCGAAGCCGAAAGCCGTCAGTATCTCGGGCAAGATTTCTACCGGGCAATAAATCGAAGCACCCGATCTAAACTTGAGGACGATTACAGAGCTCGATGGAAGATTGCTGATTAAGTTAATCATTCGCTAGTCGTTGAACTTGGACAGTCGCAGCTCAATCGTGAAGTGCTAGGGTCTTTGCCTCATAAGTATTTCCTACCCTTCCCCAGCCCTGCCTTTCTGTATCGGGTTACAAATAGCCGAGGGTAGCGTAAGCGGTAATCCCGAGGCGTAGGAGTTAAATAGATTTCTGTATCTATGTATCTTCTCTTATTTCTATATCCCCCCTAAAGGGGGATAATAAGAGTATCGACTATGAAGGGGTGACGGTGGGCGAATTGCGGAGTCGATTGAAGCCCGAGGACTGTGACGGTTACTTGGCTGGATTTAATACCGGGGTAAATTGTTGATGAGCCCAAGTTTCACCACCATCTGTGCTTTTGAACAAGACAATCGAAGCATAGCCACTACCTGCGTTTGAGGGATCAGCACCAACATAAGTAAGATAAATAATTTTGCCATCAGCACTACAAGCAATCGGTGGAGCCGTTCTTGCGAAGATATAGTTACTTTTGAATTGTTTGTCGGTGACATTACTCCAGCCCGCCCAAGTGGTGACGGAAATTAACAAGCAAGCGATAATGAATAGGGATAGTTTTTTCATAGTATAAATATAATAGAACCCAATCCGTATGAGTCGAGGTTTTGTTAATGAATTGGGGAAGAACGAGCGAACCAACCCCCAGCCGTTTGACTTGATACGCATATATACGGCAGGCGTAGTTGCCAAGATTATCAAATACATAAGCCGATAAATCTTTCCTCAAAATATATGAACATAGAACACGATAACCAATCACACGAACCGTTACTCACTCCGATACAAGTAACATTTCTCACACAAGCGGAATTAGCAAAGGCGTTGGGAGTCTGTCGAGATACTGTCTCACGATGGACGCAAGCCGAACTAATCCCGGCTATCCGTATCGGCAAGAAATCCGTCCGCTATGATTTAGCCGAAGTAAGGCACCACCTTATCAGCCAATCGAAAGTCGAACGCATTGAGCAAGAACTCCGGGACGAAACCACGAAGCACAATTAAGAAAATGAAATTATCCCAAAGCACGCAGCTCACACGATCGGGCAAATTGGTTCCTCAGATTTCCAAGTGGGACACCGAAGGCAAAGGACTAAGCCGTGAGCAATTTAGAGAGTTAGCAATTAAATTAGTGCTAGATAATCCCGGGCTCTACATTGGTTCACTCGAAGAAATTGAGAAGGAGATAATTTCAAATCACCTAGTCGCATATGATACGCAAACGGGCTTGTGGTTTGTGTGTGTGCGTATGCCGGTATCACTTTACCCTGAAGATTTCAAATCACCTGAACGACTACGGAAAGAAGCAATAAAAGCACGGTGCTCATTTGAAGAACAATTATTTAATAAAAAAGCAAAGTTAGACTATCGACAAGCAAGGGGCTTTAAGTTTTTTGAAGAATTATCGCAACGGGATTTTGAGAAATGGAAATCGGAAAATGGAATTGTATTTAGTCCAGGGACTAATGAAGAAGCGTAAAAAAGTATTTCATCGTCCCGGCTCACCGAAGGCGAAAAGTTTGCAACGGTTCAAACACGGTTGGGAGAATTATCCTGAGTCGATGGAGTCACGAAGAAAGCGAGGAGTGATTGGGAACTCTAAAAAGCACGAACGCTCTCGGCAATGGTTACAGAATTATTTTGCTTACGAAATCAGCGACCACGAAATTAGCCCGAAAGATTTTGAAAGTGTATGCCGATACTTGATTGAATTAAAAGGCAAGGGCTCGAAGCTGCGAAGTGTCAGGGCATACTTGAAACGGTGGGGCTTCATTAAATGGGACACCGTGAAGCAAGTGTATTTGAATTGTTACCGTATAAAATTGGAGGAGTCGTCACGAACTCATTTAGATCGGACTAGGGTACCAGCAAAGCCCAGCCCAGCCCACCGGGTAACTCAAGCCCAGCAAGTCAGGCAGGCGGAACCCAGCGAATTGGAACGGCTCAAGGAAGTGAAAGAACGAACTCTTAAATCTATATCGTGGAGTATCGACCAAGCTGAGAAGGAAACCGAACTAACTAGGGCTCAGGGCTGGGAGAAAGCCCTTGAGATTTTGAAAGAGCGATTGAGCAAAATAGATTTACAGATTTCGGAACTTGAAAATTGCGGACAAGAATTGAGCGTATGAAGTCGCCCACCGGGAAGGCGTATCGTTTAGTATCGAATAAGGGTTAGCGATATACAAAGTGCCCTAGATTAAATGGCTAAATTGCCGTTTTGAACTTGTATAAAATTGAACAAGAAATTGCTAAAAATCGTACTTAACTTACTGATTAGTATTTACTTACAAAGTTATTGCTCTAAATTGTCGCTAGATTCAGGTTCTAGTGCCCTCACGGGCTTAAGGGTTCAAGTCCCTTCCTGAGCACTTTTTAAATGAATGAAAAAATTTGAAAACGTAGCCGCATACATCGCTAAAGCATCCCAAGAAGCTCAACCGATACTTCTCAAGTTGCGCGAATTAATCAAAGAAACTCTGCCCAAGTGTGAAGAGAAAATTTGGTATAACGTGCCGTTCTATTTTATGGATGACGAAGTCGTAGGCTTCGCAGTTCTCAAAAAACATGTGAGCGTCGGGATTGGCCCAGCCGTAATGACCGAAACTGAACGCGCGAAATTGGAAACAGCAGGCTATCACACAGGCAAAGGAACTTTTCAAATTAAGTTCGATCAGAAAATTCCGGCCGAACACTTAAAGCGACTGCTTAAGGCCAAAGTAAAATTAAACCAACAGAAGCGCCCCTAGTTTTTACCTTCGTTCAAATGCAGTCGGTGCATGATACGGTGTAAAACAGGTGCGATGATGATTGAGAAAGTTGTCAGAAAAGCCACGCCGCTAAAAATGGCATAGGCGGAAGCAAAATATTTTCCTGCATCGTTCGGAATCGCAGACACCGGACCCATGCCCGCTAAGATCATACTGGCATCTAATACAGCATCCACCCATGGAAGTGCGCAGATATAATGATAACCCAAGACGCCTAGCGAAAGCGACACGCTAAGGAAGATCACAGCATAACCGATAAAACGAAATAATCGTCGAACGAATACATGACGAGGGGCGAGGGGCTGACGATGATGCTCAAACTTCATAGTCGATTTTTAGACAAATAAGTCCGGGTAATCCATCTCAATATTTGTGCATTAGGATTCCACTAGAGAAAACACCCTAAGTGATTTTGTTTATACTAAACCGGCATTAGAGTTAGGGTTAAAGCCTATGGCAGTACTCAATTCCCTACCGCATCTACTACCATGGCCATTTATTATTTATAGTAAGACTGGATTGATTTTATATGCCAGTCAGTCGTTCAAGAGTTTATTCATTACGCCACCCAATGAGGGAGAGTCTTTAGAAACGATTTTTTTACATTTCAGTCCAGAGCCTAGTCCCACTTGGTCAGGCATCATCGAAACTAAAAGCGGAGTACTCAAAACATCTGAGTGCTTCCTGGACATAGTCATTACGTCCGATGACAAATACCCTAAACAGTTCTGGTTATTCGTTAAAATAGCTTGCGATTCGACCTCCCAAAACGCGACCGCCGAGTCCCTTAAAAAAGCTCAGCTCGGCCTCAAACAAAAATCTCTTTTTATCGCCAACATCTGTCACGAGATTCGCAATTCGCTCAGCATGATTCATGGACTGTGTGAAATAAATTTAGAATCTAAAGCCGAAGAGAGAAATCTAACCCTGCAAAAGGTCTTTCACTATTCCTACGAATTAAAAAACCTCGTCCAAGATGTTCTCGATTTTTCAAGTTACGAAATGGGCGGGGTCGTTTTAGAAAAAATGCCTTTCGACCCCGTCCAAGTGTTCGAAGAAATCGTCACACTCAATTACCCTACCACTCAACGTAAAAACATCGAACTCATCGCCCTGGCCTGCCCTCATTCTCCACGCAGCGTGATGGGCGACTCTATGAAGTTTCGCCGCTTAATTATCAACCTTCTGAGCAATGCCATTAAGTTCACTGATAAGGGATTTGTTCACTGTTACCTGAGTTTTGAAAATCAAGGTTCGTACTATTGGGTCAATATAACCATCCATGACTCTGGCATAGGAATCTCATCGGAACAGTGTAGGAAAATTTTTGAACCCTTCACCCAAGCTGAAGATTCGACCGCGAGACGGTTCGGCGGACATGGACTAGGACTCAGTATCGTGAGGGATTTAGCCAAAGCGATGGACGGTAACATCCAGGTTCATAGCGAGATCAATCAAGGTAGTAAGTTTACTGCGACGATTAAACTAGAAGCGAATCCACAGCATGAATTCGATTACCGAATTGATTTAACTGCGTGTAAAATTCTTCTCCTAGGTGGACATGCCGACATCCAAAAGTGGCTAATTAATTATTTCACCCACTGTAACGCCAAAGTTATTTTGGCTACAAGTAATCACGAGGCCGAGAAATTTTGGTATCAATCGATGAACAAGCCGCTGCCCTTTACGCATGTGATTGTTGATTTACCTCAAGACACCACCCCCAGCCTCACTCTTATTCCCTTAGATAAAATAACGCTCATTGCCGACCGCAATTTGCACCTACGTGGCATCAAACAAATACCCAAGCCATTAACTTTAACGTCACTCAATAATTATTTCAGCCAATCGTCCAGCCCGCACCCGACCACCCATCCCGATAATCATAAAAAACATTTTAACCGCATACTAAAAATACTTCTAGCGGAAGACAATGAAGTGAATCGTGAGGTGACGGCGCGACGGCTCAAAAGCGTTGGTCACGAAGTGACCGCAACCGTGGATGGTCAAGCCGCACTGGAATTATGGCGTAGTAAAGATTTTGATCTCGCGCTGGTTGATTTACAAATGCCGCTGCTCGATGGAATCAGCTTAGTGAAATGTATCCGCCAGGAAGAAGTTAAATTCTCGCGTCGCCCAACTAAATTAGTCGCCCTCACCGCAATGAGTTACTCTGCCGACAATAACCACGGTCTTAAAGAAATTGGGCTAGATGATTATTTTCAGAAACCCATGCTTGGAACAGATTTAATCCAGAAAATTAATCACTTATTTACGGCGGCAGACTCGCACCTTTCATTAGACGAATTCCATAAAGCACTGGAGAGTGCCGATGCTGAAGAAATCGAGGATCTAAAGTGCGCAGCACGTATTTTTCTGCGACATAGCCAATCCGTTATCCATCTGTTTGAACAAGCAATACAAGGTGCCGACCCGGAATCGATTATCAAAGAATCTCATAATTTAAAGGGAATGTTAGCCCTCATGTCCTGCCCCACGCTTGCTGATTTTGCAGCTAAGTTAGAACAAAATCCCCAAGGGCCCTACGCCAAAGATTACGGTAAAAAACTCAGCGACGGCTTGCACAGACTCCAGGAGTCACTTATGGTCTCCCCAGTGCTCGCACCACATGGCCAAGACTAAGATCAAGACTAACATAAAAACCGAGACGGTTCCAAAATTAGATACGCGTTGGAATGTTTTAGTACTCAATGATCCGATTAACTATCAGCAATATGTGATTCTTGCTTTTATGACTGTTTTGCGAGTCGACCGCACTGTCGCCCAAAAATTAATGATGGCCGTTCACAACGATGGTCGTGCCATTGTTTGGAGTGGCGATCGCGAACCAGCTGAAATGGTCGCCCTCGAATTACAACAGTGGCACATTCAAGCCCAACTCGAAAAAGATGCCTGAGCTCCGCCTCTCGATGACCGCTGAAGCACGCAATGTGCTTTCAGACTTATTAAGACTCATCGCCCCAGCGGCCGCACGTGTATCCGTGAACCGCGCACACATTCCTAACCTCGACCCAGAAATTGCCACTTATTGGGCCGAAACACTATCCGCACAAGCCGGTGAAGAAGCTCGTCTCCTTGCGACTGCCTTCGCCTCCGCCAAAGGTGAGCCTGCGATTATCGTTTTACGCAATAAAGCCCAAGCCCTCGCCTTTCTTCGTGCCCTATCAGCGGTTCGTTTTGCTCTGAGAGACTTAGTTTTTGCCGATATTCCTAATAGCCAACTAGAGGATTTGGAAGATTTGGACGACGAAAGCCTGCCCAACGAAAAACGTCACGCCCTCGCCTGCTATAGTTGCTTTGGCCTTCTACAGTCCTCCCTTATCGATCAGATTGATAGCGAGTCTTTCGATTAATTTTTTAGAAAGCGGTTGAATGCTTACGACAGAAGGTCAAAACCTATGTCGTGCTTTCCGCCTTCAACCAGTTCACGTCTAGCATAGCAAATTTGTGGCGACAAATTAAAGCACTTCCTCGCCCAGAATTTTTTGCGATTCGTAATGTGGCCCGCAGTGCCACGATGCCTAATTTAAAAGCAGATTTTCTAGCAGGGATTAACGTCGCTCTCTTGGCATTCCCAATGTCAATGGCCTTCGCCATGAAAGCTGGTCTACCCGTGTGGTGTGGATTAGTTGGCTGCGGCGTCGCTGCATTCGTTGTTCCTATCTTTACTGGATCTTCTAATTTATCAGCCGGCCCCACCAACGCATCCGCCGCCTTGCTCTTAGGTACCTTTGCCAGCCTCGGTGCCATCTCGCCAGAATTACGTGCCGAAGTTTTACCAACACTGGTTTTAATGACCGGTGTTTTCTTACTTCTGGCTTCCTGGTTACGCTTGAGCGGGTTTGCAGACTTCGTTCCACGCACGGTTATTTCGGCATACATTGCAGCCGCCGCGCTTCGCGTTATCGCATTACAGCTACCCATCACCGTCGGCCTGCCCGATGAATTAGCCGGGCTCAATCTTTTCGAAGTCATCTGGCAGATTTTGAAATCAGGTAAGGCACTCTTAAATCCTGGACTCGGTTTAGCTGTCGTCACCGGGATTACTTACTTTGTATTGAAAAAACCTTACGGCACCGGCAAAGCAATTCTAGGCGCAATTGCAGTTGCAACCTTTGGTGCCATCATCGTTCAAAACGTCACGCTCGCCCAAGGTAGTAGCCGCGAAATTACCCGCTATGTCGGCGATGCTGCACATTCCGACAAAGCCATTTACGTCCCCGATTTCTCAGCCGCAAAATTCTCAGCACTCTTTTCGCCAGCACTCGCTCTCGCTGTTCTCATTATCATCGAAGGAACCGCCAATGCTCGAGCTTCCGCTTTAAAAACCGGACGCCCCTCCGATCTACACCAAGAAGTATTCGGACTCGGCATGGCTAACCTCGCCTGTGCATTTTCAGGAGGTATGGCCGCTTCGGGTTCCATTAGTCGCTCCGCACTTAATGTCTCAAGCGGCGCCAAGACCGCCTACGCTTCACTCTTTTGCGGCACCGTCATTTTAGCCTTCGCCTATTTTATTAGTAAATGGGTCGCGCTCGTTCCTCTCGCCTGTTTGTCGATGCTCGTGATTTTAGTGGAGCTCGAGTTAGCCAATATCTCCGCGATTAAATTAATATTAAAATCAGGTACCCAGGATCGTATCGTTTTCCTTTCTACTTTTTTCACAGCGCTTTTAGCACCACTCGACGTCGCCATCTTCTTCGGTACCGCCGTCGCCATTGCGTTTTATCTTCGTCAGACCTCTCAACCTGATGTCGTTGAATACGATTTCTCAGAAACCGGAGAAATCACCCAACGCACCAAAGGTAAATCAACGACGGGTATTTCGATTCTTCACGTCGAAGGAAGTTTACACTTCGGCGCCACGCAGGCCTTCCACGAACACCTGCGTCGCGCTTCCGCTGATCCGAATCTTAAAGTTCTCATTTTAAAATTCCGCGAAGCCCATCACCTCGATGCGAATGGCGTCTTACTACTCCGTGATTTAGCCGAAACGCTTAAATCGGGCAATCGTCACTTGATTCTTTGTGAATTAAAACCCGACACCTTACAGATTTTCGTGAATGCAGATTTAGTCTCATCCGTGGGATCAGATAATTTTATTCCGTGGGATGAATCGAACCCCACCGCTGCTTTAGCTAAAGCGATTAAACGTGCGCGAGCTCTGACAGGTGAGTCTGAAGCTGTCCTGCATATTATCACAGCCCCACATCCGGGATTGGCCCGACCCGCTTCCGCCTCGGGCGAAGACTGGCAAATTTAGTCAAGAAACGCTTAAAAAGTATCACGGCCGTGTCCTCTGGTGATATTTTATGAGGGTTTTTAAATTATGGCTTGAAGACTTCGGCCTGAATCCCCCTTTTGTAGAGGGTCTGCCCAAACTATAAGCACACTTTTTACCATGAGCCAATACAGCGAAATCCAAAAACTTCTCGGCACCGATTCGGAGTCCCTCCTGGGCTTCAATTCTCCGAAAATTAAAAAAGAGCAAATCCACCAGCCTCGTGCTGATTGGGTTGAGCACGCGTTCAGCGCCTCCGATCGCAGCAACCGCGTTCTTGCCAACCTCCAGCGCCTCTACGGTTCTGGTCGTCTCGCTAACACTGGTTACGTTTCCATTCTCCCTGTTGACCAAGGTATCGAACACTCCGCCGGAGCTTCCTTCGCGAAGAACCCGATTTATTTCGACGGCGAAAATATCGTGAAGCTCGCCATCGAAGGTGGCTGTAACGCCGTATGTTCTACTTTCGGTGTCCTCAGCAGCGTCTCTCGTCGCTACGCTCACAAAATTCCTTTCATGGTTAAGATTAACCATAATCAATTACTCACCTACCCAAACATCGGCGACCAAGTGATGTACGGCACCATCAAGCAAGCCGCTGACATGGGCTGTGCTGCTGTAGGCGCGACCATCTATTTCGGTTCACCTGAAACCAACCGCCAAATCATCGAAGTATCGCAAGCCTTCCAAATGGCTCACGAACAAGGTATGGCCACTGTTCTCTGGTGCTATACTCGCAATAACGCCTTCAAGAAAGACAAAGACTACCACGTATCGGCTGACCTTACCGGCCAGGCTAATCACCTCGGCGTCACTATCTGTGCCGACATCATCAAGCAGAAGCTTCCTGAAAACAACGGTGGCTACCTCGCTATCCAACAAACCGAATCTTCCTACGGTAAGATCGACAAGCGTATGTACACTGACTTGTGCTCCGATCACCCGATCGACCTCACCCGCTACCAAGTCGCTAATTGCTACATGGGTCGCATCGGTCTCATCAACTCTGGTGGTCCTTCTGGTAATAACGACTTCGCTGAAGCCGTTAAAACTGCCGTCATCAACAAACGCGCAGGTGGCCAAGGCCTCATCTCGGGTCGTAAAGCTTTCCAACGCGACATCAAAGAAGGCGCCAAACTCCTGCACACCATTCAGGACGTTTACCTCACCAAAGAAGTTACCATCGCTTAACCGCGAAGTGCTTAAACAAAAAGCCCCGGACTTCCGGGGCTTTTTTATTGTCCATTACTTCACTTAAAATTTATCGGGCAGCAGGTTTTAGTGTACTGATATCTAAGACCTTAGGCTCTTTAGCTTTAGGTGTCGGTGGACTATTATCGAGCGTGGCCAACCAAGCGACTAAGTCTCTCACTTCGGTAGGCTTTAAGAGTGCATCAAACGGGGGCATTCCCGAAACCGGCGGAGTCATAGATTTAATATCACGCCGATTAATCCGCCATAAGTTACCCGAAGAGTTTACATCGACGAATTGAGGTTTTTCCTGAATGAGCGTTCCCACCAGATTGACACCATTAGTTAAGTCGAGACTGACAATACCGTAGCCAGCTACAACGACAGCATTAGAATAAACCACAGACTCAAGAAGATAGCGGCGATCTCCACGCTTGGCGACGCCCGCTAAATTAGGACCAGCCTCTCCCTCCACAATATGAGCCCCCTGACTCGGTTTAGTTGTCGCCTTGTGGCAACGCATACATTGCGCAACAGGTAAGGCCTGATAGAGTGCGAAACCGTTTTCAGAATTTCCACCTTCGAGAGCTGGCAACCAGCGCGTTAATTTTTCCTTTGATTGATTTTGAGAATTTTCGAAATCAGCCAATGCCTTTCTTACTCCCTCTTCCTTACGTTGCGCGGCCGCCTCGAGAAGTTCTAAAGCATAAGGCGAAACGCCTTGGGTCGACTGCAGAAGCTTCAAGTGCTTAATAAATAAATCATCAACACCCTCCACTTGGAGTTTAGCTAAAATTTTCCAAGCCCCTTGGCGTTGCAATACCGAACCAGTTTTTACGACAAGTTTAAGCGTAGCAAAACCTGCAACGGAATCTCGACGGGCTAATTCATTTAAAGCCATCACGGCGACTTCATCTTTAATATCATGAGTATAACGACTGATAAGCTGGACACCGTCTGCTGGGTCGCGGGCTAATAACATCTCAAGAGCCTTCGCTCGCGTTAAACCCGAGAGAGTTAAGTCAGCCACGATTTTCTGTAATGAGTCATTCGACAATAACTCAGTCTTCAAATGATAAATCGTTACCAAATCTAAAGAAATTTTGATGATATCAGAATCGCCTTCCAAGAGGCCAGGCAGGGCTTTGTTTAAAACGTCAACAACCTCGGAGCTAGGACGTTGAGCCAACGGACTCCAATGACCCGTGAGTTGGTCCACAGGATAGGGATTAGTCCAAATCGACATTAATCTTAAAGCCTCAACGCGAACTTGGTTAGGTAATTTCTTATCCAAGGCTACCGCAGTAATACGTTTTGCATTTTCTGCACCCCCTACACGGTAAGCATTGTGCACGAGTCGACGGAGCATGAACGATGTCCATTCACGACTATCAACATTATCTAATAAAGCACCCACAGCAGGACGAACCTCATCAAGCGACTGATCGTAAATCGCGCGGATTGCTTCATCGGCTACAATCGGAGATTTGTCCTTAATAAATTCAACCACGTGTGTATCGAATCGACGGCGCTGAGCGATGACTACGGCTAAACGAATAGAGTCGTTCTCATTTTTACCTAAGGCCACTAAAGCTTCCGACGATTTACACATTCCATCAATTGCCATGACACCCGCGTGACGCAGTACCGTGTCTTTATCTGCGTTCTCTTTAATCATTTGGCAAACCTCAGGCAGGAACTTATCAGCACCTAATCTGCCCGCCGCAATCGACGCAAAAGCCCTTACCTTCGGCGATGGATCGAGGATTAACTTAGCCAAGGGTAAATCATTTCCGGTCACAGGCGCTTCACTGAGCGCACGGATGGCGTTCGCTCGTACCTCTAAATCGCTATGACCTAATAAAGAAATTAAAACTTTCGAAGCCTGGGTGCGTAGCTCGAGTGTGGCCGCAGGTTGTTCAGAGGCTTTCCAATTCTCAGAGGGCGACATCGCAGAACCACGTCGAGCAATAATACCCAAACCCCAGACACCATGGAGTCGCTCCACCGGATTTGACGACTGTGTTGCTTTAGTAAATAAATCCAAGGCATCACTGCGACGGCTTAATTCGAGCTGGGCGACGAGACGGACACGCTTATCAGCATGAGCCAATAATTGTGCTAATTCACTCGAGGACTTCTTACCAAAATCTGCATTTATTGTTTTTTCAGCATCAACAACTGCCTCAGTATTTTTAGGTTGAGTAGGCTCGAGTGCAATAATGCGTCCGTCTTCATGGGATTCATAGCCACCAATGAAGTCGGAAACTAAAACACGTCCCTTCCAGTCGTAATCGACATCCGTCGCAGCGATTCCCCAGATAAGTTGATGGGACTCAGCCAACTTCAAACCCGCACCTTGTGGCTCGAGCTTAAACGACCAAACGCCGGACGCAGGAGTCGATCCGCGATAATCACAAACATGGAAAAAGCCTTTTTCAGATTCCAGGAAACCAACTCCCGGGTGATAAGTTAATCCTGAAGGACCGGCACAAATATAACCCGAAGGCGGAATAATATATGCGGGCTGTTGAGAATTTTGTACCTCCCACATTCTTTCAGTCATCCAACGTGAAGGTGGACGGACCTCCAATCCGATCTCGCGATGGAACGTATGCATTGCTTGGTGCTCCATCTCCCATCCAGAGTCAGCTCCTTCAACGATGTAAACAATACGCGCTTCATCACCTTGGTCAGAGTTATTATCGACCGCGATAAAGTTACCCCACTCGTCGAATGCAATTTCCTTTGGATTTCTCAATCCGGAGTGAACAACCTCGAAGTTTGAGCCGTCTGGATCGAAACGAAATACAGCACCTTTATTTTTAAAATTATATTTTCTACCTTCGCGGGTTGTTAAATTAAATCCGCGATCGCCGACCGAACCCCAAATGCGACCGTCGTAGCCAATCACACTTCCACTCAAGTCGTGACCCGAGAGCGAAACCCTAACCCCAAATCCATCCTGTAAAACTTTTCGTTCTTGTGGCTTTGTTTCATTAGGCGAATCGCGCAAAACCCAAATATTGGGAATACATTCAAAATAAACCGTGTCCCCGTAGATTAAAATACCGCTGCCTGTGCCATCGAGCATCTCGTTAAATCCATCAGCATAAATGGATGACTTCGCAAACGAACCGTTGGTGGCAGGCTGACTTAATATCCTAATTTTTTCTGATTCTTCAGTATACCAATTAGCAGGCTTCTTACTCGACCACTTCTCCAGCATCTTGCGTCGATCTGCTACAGTTGTATTAGCTAAATCATCATGATACCAATAAAGATTTCCTCTGTCGTCTTCGATACCTCGGTGATAACGATGAGTCTCAGCAACGAAAACGCGACCATCGGAGGCAATTGAAATTGAAGTAGGTGAGCTGATACCTGTCGCTTCGTGACTCGCAGCAACGGACATCTTGAGGCCGGGTAAAACAGCAGCACTCGCTTCGTTGGGTACCGGAATTAAATTTCCATCAAGCCTTGGTTTAGGACGTCCACTCGTTGGTAAAGCCGGATTATCGATTGCCGAAAAAACAAACCGATCGGCAGCAATAAAACCCCAATTCCCTTTCTCTTCATCAATGATTCGAATGACTGCTTTTTTATCCTTAAATTCTGCGACATTCCAAACGATGGTTCGTAGGGTGAGTCCGTTATGTCCCGTAGCCACACGCACCACTTTATTATCAATCACTAACTGCACTGCCAAGGTATTGATATTACTTCCACCACCCACCAAGAAAGCCATGTAAGGATAACTAATTGTAAACTCAGGCGAAGTCAGTGACCCCGTAGCGGCGTAACCACCATTAGCAGAACACACCAAGGCATTACCGGAATAACCACGAAGCTCACCCACCAATCCGTCCATCTTTCCAGCCATTGGCGATAAACCGAAAGCCGTACCCGTTGACTGCCAACTATCAAAACCATCACCTTCAAAATCCTGAATTAACTCATTCTTCGCATGACAAAGTGAGGTGCATAAAAACAGAATGACAAAGCTAAGATAATGGGGCCGCATGCGGACAATAGGGTTACAAGTAACTCAACCGTTTGTTCCGCCAAGGTCGAGTGAGAGCTTCAAAAAAGTTAAATTATTTTTGACGAATACCATGTAAAACTTGGAACTTCGCACCAAAGTGCGCAGGATGCGTCAACGCCCGAAGACGCGAGGTAAGTTCAGTCGACCCTGATAACGCAATCCGCTCCATTTCGCGGCCAGCATACTTAACAAAAAAAGCTTCTTGGCGGTCGAGCTGCACACCCCTCAAGCCCTCTTCAATAAATACGGAGGTAATCCGATCCCACAATACGTGACAGGTTAAATCTTGTGACCCGAGTTGATTCAAAATATCGCCCGACATCTGGTGGCGATAATAAGAACGAGCCGTACCCGATGGGGATGACTCCAAACATTGAGCCACCGTCTTACCATAATCTAAAAAGATCACCGCACCCTGCCATGATTGTTTTAGAATTTCCCGACAAAGCGTCTCCGCCGCCAACGGCGCATCGAGTATCCATCCTTCCGTTGCAACAGGCAACGTACTCGCAAATTCCTTTGCGTGTGCAGATGAAAATCCAGGAAGTGGCTCCACGGTTAATTCTACACCGTCAACACGCACGGCTAATTCACGCCAATTTCCATTGGCAAAAATAAAACGATTAAAGGGCTGCGCATCGAGCAACTCATTCGCCACTAGAATACATTTGGATGGTAAAATAATTTCCTCACCTAAACGGATTGTTTTAATTTCCGAAAACCGTTCATGCACCGTATCGAAATGTTTCTGCCCCGGCTCAGCCCCCATCTCAACCAAGGTATAATCTTTAGTATTTCCGACCAAGGTTTCCGCCGCAGATGCAATGAGTTCGCCAAACATGCTTCCCAGCGCTGCCGCTGTTGTAAAATCAGTGCCAACAGTCTTACCCACACGTTCACGATTAGCCTTATAATAGCCCCATTTTGGGTGATAAAGCGCTAACTCCACGCAACGTACAAACGGCACTAGACCTTGCTGTGCCTCAGCACGCAAGAGCTCCAGTATGGCCTGATGTCGTTCCTCATTTTCCATCACTTTAATCGTTAACCAGAGTTTTAAGTTCCGCCAGACGAAACAGGGTTGAGCCGAAAGAGTTTTTCGGCTGTATTCACTAGAGATGATTTTAGCCATCGAAAGTTCCTGCGATGAGTCGGCCCTCGCCTTGTTCGATCCCGCCAAGGGAATCGCTCGTGAAATCATTAGTTCTCAAGCCGCCACCCACGAAAAATTCGGTGGAGTCGTTCCTGACCTCGCCAGCCGAATGCATCTCTCTGCCCTGCCCCTACTCTTAGAAGAATTTCGTGCTGATATTCCAAATATAACTACCTTGGCCGTCACCCGTGGTCCTGGACTACTCCCCTGCCTCTCGATGGGCATCAGCATGACACGCGCCTTATCCGTCGCACTCAATTGCCCCGTCCAAACCGTCAACCACCTTCGCGCTCACGTTCATTCCGTCTTCATCAACTTACACGCAACTCATCCAGCGAAGTTCGCTCAAGCACGCGCCGAACTATTACCCCATTTAGGATTAGTCGTTTCAGGCGGTAACACCTTGTTAGTGAAACTAGATACCGATTTAAAAATAACCGTTATCGCACGAACTGTGGATGACGCTGCCGGCGAAGCCTTTGATAAAGGTGCAAAATTATTGGGTCTCCCATATCCTGGCGGTGCCCTCATCGAACAACATGCACAAAAAGGTAACACCCAAAGTTTCTCCTTCCCCAGGGGATTGCCGGAGAAATCCGATCTCCGGTTTAGTTTCTCGGGTTTAAAAACAGCCCTGCGTTATCAACTCGAAAAAATGTCCGACGAAGAGGTTAAGTCTAAGCTACCGTCCATCTGTGCAAGTTATCAGGATGCTATCTTAGGCCAGCTCAACGCCAAGATGCTCTCCGCCCTCAATTTAGATTCTTATAAATCAGTGGGACTATCTGGTGGCGTGGCCAACAACCGTGCGCTTCGTACCCTTCTCGCCCAATCGTTGGAAAAACGAAAACTCCCTCTCCTCATAGCCGAGCCCAAGTACTGTGGAGATAACGCTGGAATGATTGCCTTCGCTGCATGGGCCGACCCCCATTTAGCAAAAACAGGCACCGTGGAACCAGCTCCACAATTAAGCATCGACCTCGCATAATCGGGTTGCCCGACCTACCACCCTTGGCTCATGTTCTTGAGATGGAATGGCAGGTAAAATCTATCTCACACACCTGTGCTAGTTCAGGCAAAGAACTTCACGTCGGCGACTCCGTTGTCTGCATCGTCTACAAACCTCTCGGCGGAGCCATCGAACGTCGCGATGTTCTAAAAGAATACGCTACCGAATTTAAACCTGATGGCTTATTACTCGGCCGCTGGTCGCGCCAAGTCAAAGAACGCGGCGAAGAGGAACAAGCACTCCGTGCCCAACTCCTCGCTTCGCGCGAAGAATTCTTTCTTTCATTATTCGACGACGCTGCTGACCCGAGCGGTGACAAAGCGGTACTCAAACATATCCTCGCGATGTTATTGGAAAGAAAACGGATTATCAAAGCAACCGGACCCGCAGAACAGGGACTCATCCCCTATCAACACCAATCCACGAAACAAATTTTAATGGTCCCCGCAATGGATCTACAACCTGAGCACCTTCTACAAGTCAGTGGCTCACTCGAATTATTAGTGGGTTAATCATCACGATGAAAAGCCACTACACACTCTTTGTTTTCTTCAGCCTCCTGTTCATTACTGGCTGTCAAACCACCGAGCCATCACACTTTGCCTCAATTTATATTGAGGCGCCTGAGTCGTCTAGCCGCATCATGCGGAAGAATGTCACCCTCCCTGTCAGCGGAATTACCATCCCCATCCTCGGCAAAGAATTAACTCTCGCCGAAGACTTACTGAATACCGAGGTCGTCGAATCAGGTGAGCCAGATTTGCGAGTGGTTTCAGTCTTAGTACAATTAAATAGAACTGCTGCTGCCATGATCATGGACGTGACCCGTCAAGCCCGTGGCAAACACTTGGTTCTGGTGATCAACAATGAAGCCGCTGGCATCATGCCTATCGAGGATAAAATCGTAGATGGAAATTTGTTTTTCTTCGTCGAGCGCAAAGGAAAAAACAGCAAAGAAGCCGCTCTGGAAATCAGTCGTGAACTTAACCAGTCGATTTTATTAATTCGTAAGCTGGAAGATAAAAAGTGAGATATTTAAGCAGTAATCTCGTATTATTTTTCAGTCTAATCTGTGCGGCGTCGGCTGTTGAAATTCAGTGGCCGACCTCAATGGATACGAGCATTATTCAAGGCTTAGAAGATTACGTACAGCCTGTAGCCACGGGTAAAATCGAATCAGGCTGCTTCGGTATGGTCCGCGAAGATGGCCATCGCTTCCACGAAGGTATCGATATTCGACCCTACCAAGTACTGAGCAATGGCGAGCCAGCTGATTACATTTTCGCAGCGATGTCGGGCAAAGTAGCCTACATTAATAACGACACCAATGGTCCTTACGGACGTTATATCATTCTCGTTCACGACAATGCCGAAATCGGATTATACAGCCTCTACGCCCACCTCGCCAAAATAGACTCCACTTTACGCATCGGTGACAACGTCGCTCGCGGCAAAGCCATCGCCATCATGGGCCACACTTCCTGCCCAAGTAGCCCCATCCCGGTCGAACGAGCTCATTTACACTTCGAAGTCGGTCTACGTTTAGCCGATTCTTTTAATTCGTGGTATAAGAGTCGGTTCAACTACAAGCGTGACCCGAATCTTCACGGTCTGTGGAATGGACAAAACTTAACTGGCTTCGATCCCACCTACGTTCTCGGAAAACGAAACGTAAACACACTCGAGATTGTTAAAAGTTTACCCGCCGCGCTCGCTGTGACTATTCGTACCCCACTGGCACCCGACTTTGTATCGCGCTATCCCGGACTCGTGCAAGGAGACCCAAAAACAGCCGAAGGTTGGTATGTAGAATTCACATGGCATGGCTTACCCAAACGCTGGGTCGCACTGCCCGCTGGAAGCCCACAAATCCCTAACAAAACATTCGAAATCGTTGGCATCAATCAGCAGTTTAAGAGCCGACTGATTACACGTAAAATGCTCACCAGCAATGGTCTTAATGCCGGTGATAATCTCGTGCAGAATTTAGAAATCCTACTCTCAAATTCGCGCTGATTAATTCAGACTTGGATTAGGCGGAGAGTCTAAAGTTAAACGTAGGTCCGGACGATGTTTGGTCAGCAATGCTTTCCAAAGTTCCTTCCCCTGTAGTTGCGCAAACTCGCGTTCAAAGGGACACACCACCCACGCATTGAGTTTAATTTCGTTTTCTAACTGTCCAGGCGACCATCCTGCATAGCCAACAAAAGCAAAGATTTTGAAATTAGCTTCGGAAATAAATTGGGCGGCTTCTTCTTTACTAATGCCGTAGCGAATTAAAGCCGGCCCGCGTGAGGCAAACTTCCAACCACCTAAAGCCATTCGATCGATAGACACCGGCCCGCCCCACTGAATCGATATCGGTGCAAGCGGACTGTTGGAAAATTCGGACTGCGTTTCGCCGAGTTTCTTGTCGCACGGACGATTAATAATAAAACCCATGGCCCCATCTTTTTCGGAATGCTCATGAATCATGACGACTGATTCACAGAAGTTTTCGTCACGTTGCAACGGATGTGAAACCAGCAGTTTCCCAGCTAATGATGGGGCTTTTTTAGGCATTAGACATCCAACTTCGTCACCACCACACCCGACTGCTGGAAAAGTTCTGCCACTAAAGGATCGTTCCGGTAATCTTGGCGATATCGAACCTCAGTGATACCGGCGGCTGCTAAAATTTTTGCGCAATTCACACAGGGATAATGCGTCACAAAACAAATTGTCCCCTGCAAAGAAATTCCGCGCTTAGCCGCATCGGCCACGGCATTCTGTTCGGCGTGCACCGTAGCTAATTCATGTCCATCGCGTACATGTGAGTCATGTGGCGCACCTGGAAGAAATCCATTGTAACCTGCAGCCACTAATCGATTGGGATGCTTACCGGTCGACACCACCACGCACCCCACATGCAAGCGATCACAACTTGAGCGCGTGCTCACTAGAAAAGCTGTGGCCATAAAATACTCGTTCCAGGAAGGACGCTGAGCATCGGCCACCAGGTTTTCTAATTCCGTCACTAATGATTTGGGCTTATCCATCACAAATTAAGTATCTTAAAATTTCACCGGTATCAAACCGAGGCAAGTCGCAGTTACACACAAAATCGCCGTCAAAAGCATCAAAATGGCCGCTCTTGATAAAAAGGGCACGAATTCCTCGGCTGTTTGCGCCTTCCAAAATCCAGCCATCTGCCAAAATGCGAAGGGCATGACCACCAGAGGGAGTGGACCAAATACAGTGTTCAGACAAAGAATACCCACGAACAAATTGAATGAGTGATGAACTTTAGCGAAGGTTCGACCCCAACGCACCACGAGTGTTTTTTTGGCCGACATTGCGTCGGTTTCCATATCGCGAGTATTATTCGCAATTAAAATATTATTCGCTAACAAGCCAACACCCAGTCCAGCGATGATGGCAGGCGTCCACGGCATTTCGCATGAAACAGTCTTACCGACTTCTAAATAGAGTGCATAGACGGTCAGTGCAGTCGCTTGCAGGCCAAAACAGGCGACGACAAAGACGTCACCGAGCCCATGATAAGCTAAAGGCAAAGGCCCCAGTGTATAGCCCATCGCCAAAACGAGTGCCAATGTTCCTGGTATAAATAAAATCGGGTGATGCATTCCTAAGTTCCATCCAGCTAAGCAGGCCAGAGTGATGATTATCCCAATAGCTATTTTCATCGCTCGTGCGCTGATTAAACCATTCGCAACCGCACGTTTTGGACCGACGCGGTTTTGATTATCTGCACCGCGTAGCGAGTCTCCAAGATCGTTCGAGAAGTTACTTAAAATTTGTGCCAACAAAGCAAAACCCAAGCATGAGAAAAAAGTAAAAAGATAATCGCTCCGTGTTCCGAGGTGAAGTGAATCGCCATAAATCCAGAACACCAATACGCCCATGACGACGGGAACAAAGGCGGCCACAAGGGTTTTAGGCCGACAAGCATCAATCCACATTCGTATCATAGAAAATAATGAGCATAAAAAAGGCCCCTACTCGGGGCCTTTCAGAAGCTAATTTAAGATTATTTCGAGGATAATTCAGTAACTGTACTAGTTGATACTGCCTTCTTCCAATCAGCGGTAGCAACACCAGTTGACTTGTCGATGAAGATAGCAGTTCCGTTACCGTCATCGGTTGTATTTGCAGCCCAGATAACGTGGGAGTCGCCGTAACCGATATGACCTCCGTCTGCACCCCAAACACCGTTGGTTGCATCCCAGGCGCCAGCAGATGAAAGACCGCGAGCCCAGAGAAGAGGAATGTTACCGTCTAAGTTTTTAGAGGTAGGAACGTAAGCAGTCCAAGAGTGGTAACCGTAACCTTCAGAGGGAGTCTTGAAGTTGGTGTCGAGTTGTTGTGAACCTACAGCACCCGTTAAAACTTGTTTTGGGAATGAAGCACTTTCGTTGAGCTTATCGGCATCAACGTACCAGATTTCACCAGTGTTCAAGCTGGAGTTGTAAGCGAGAACAGCAGCGTACTCAGCAATCGAGCTAGCACTTGTGTTGTTAGTAGTAGTCCAACTACCGGACTTGATGTATTTTTTACCATCAGAGAATGAAATCATCGCTTGAACGATGTTGCGAAGCTTGGTCGAAGCCGTGGACTGCTTAGCCTTCTTCATAACACCTTGTACGCCAGGGAAGAGTACGGCGGCAAGGATACCGATAATCGCGATCACAGTGAGCAACTCGATAAGAGTAAAACCACTGCGTTTAGTTGTTGGGGTGGGTTTCATAATGATAGTAAGAGTAAAAGGGAGAATTGAGGGGGCAACTCGATGATTGAAATAATTTTATTAAACTTAGTAAGGCAAGAGGAAACGACTGCATAAAGCGGTCGCAATGGCCTTCCCTTCCTCGATTTTCTGAGGGTTTTGCGGATCGGACAGAACAATCGCGATTGCCCGAGCAATTTCCTTCATTTCCGCCTC
>CANCLV010000010.1 GCA_947378905.1 Opitutia bacterium | reverse complement strand
GGAATTTATACTTATGCTCTTACTTGGGTGGCTAAGTACGAACTCACGCCCGATAAAAACTCTTATTGGATTGAGCGTCTTTTATTTTTAATACCTCTACCGCTCGTCGTTTACGGAAAATATACCATCTGGAGCTTAGGTGCGTTAATATTTTATGTACTTTGGATTGTTTTTTCCAATCACCGTCACCCCGTGCCGGCAGGAATTTCCGCACGCGTGGCCGATCGCATCGCAGCCTTTTCACTTTTAGACTCCATTGTGAGTGGAACTATTTTATTAATGATAGCACCATTCTGTGGAACGGAACCAATGATACAAGTGAAGGAAGTAGCTTGGTTGGCCGTACTCGCCCCGCCCTTATGTTTTGGTATGACCCTTTGGCTACGTAAATTCATACCTTCCACGTAATAGATTGGATTTAAAGGTGGAACTGGGCTTGTCCTCGGGTGTCTCTACCTTTCACTCTAAGCAGGTAACGCTTCCATGAATTCCCGGCTCGATCTCTCATTTGTGGTATCTTACCGCCACCAAATCTTTTTCACGGAGAATGCCTTTGCCGCTAAAAATAATATTCTGAAGGAGTTAGTTGGTGTCGCCAAAGTTTTACCCATCATTGATGCGGGGGTGGTGGCCTCATCGCCTGATGTAGTTACCGACTTAATCGAGTACGCAAAAGTTAATCAGCTTAAGTTAACACGTGCACCGATGATTTTAACGGGCGGTGAGGAAAGTAAAAAAGATCAGGCCGTTGTGAATGCTGTCCTCTCGGCGATTGAGGAGGATGCCATTTGCCGCCATTCTTATGTTCTGGTTATAGGTGGCGGTGCACTCTTGGATGCAGTGGGCTTTGCTTCGTCGATTGCCCATCGCGGCGTGCGACTTATTCGAATGCCTTCGACAACACTCAGTCAGGCTGACGCCGGAGTTGGAGTAAAAAATGGTATAAATGCTTTCCAGAAAAAGAATTTTACCGGCACTTTCACGCCACCTTATGCCGTGGTAAATGACTTCGCATTCCTCAAGTCTCTTAGTCCTAAAAACCTGCGTGATGGCCTGGTTGAAGCGGTAAAAGTTGCTTTATTGAAAGACCCAGAATTTTTCAAGTCGTTGGAAAGTGACTCACGAGAATTAACCGCCGGAAATTTAACTTTAATTAATCAATGTATTCGTCGGTCTGCTGAACTCCATGCTCGGCATATTACGCAGGGGGGTGATCCGTTTGAACTTGGTTCAGCTCGTCCGCTGGATTTAGGCCATTGGGTGGCTCATAAGTGTGAATCATTATCAAAATACCGCTTAACACACGGAGAAGCGGTTGCGATTGGTTTAGCGGTTGATGTGCTCTGTGCGCGTGAGTTGGGGTTGTTTTCCAAATCAGACTCGGAACGTGTCATCGATTTATTAGTCCGTCTGGGTTTTAAATTATATGCAGCCGAGTTGGATATTAATAATGGTGATTTATTAATGCAGGGACTGGAAGAGTTCCGCGAGCACCTAGGCGGGCAACTTACTTTAATATTACCCACGGCCATCGGGCAATCGACTCAGGTGCATGAGCTATCTAGAGGTGTGGTCAAAAAAGTTACGGCAGAACTACAACAACGTTTTTCATCATGCGCCGCATTGTCCTAAATGTCGTTGGGCTTTCGGCTCGGGATTTAACGTCGGGCGAAATGCCGCACATTGCTCAATTCGCCAAGCGCGGTTCATTCGCAAAAATTTCTCCAGCATTCCCGGCGGTTACTTGTACCGCGCAGTCGGATTATTTAACCGGCGAGCGTCCTGCAATTCATGGAATCGTAGGCAACGGTTGGTATAATCGGTCACTGAGTGAGGTGCATTTTTGGAAGCAGTCCAATCGACTGGTTCACGCGCCCAAGGTTTGGGATAAGTTACATCAACGTTCAACCAAGCTTCGTATCGCCAATTTATTTTGGTGGTACAATATGGGTACGCAGGCAGATGTTTCAGTGACTCCGCGACCTAATTACCTGGCCGACGGTGGAAAAGTTTTTGATATCGCGACTTATCCCTATGAAATAAAAAACTCACTTAAGGCCGATCTTGGGGAGTTTCCTTTCAAAAGTTTCTGGGGACCTGCCGCGGGCTTAGATTCGTCGCAGTGGATTGCCCATGCCGCCCAGTGGGTAGAGCAGCAACAGAAGCCCGACCTTAATTTAGTTTATCTTCCACATTTGGATTATGACTTACAAAGATTTGGTCCGCGCAGTGCAGAGGCTAAACAAGCGCGCGCTGATATAGATAATTTGGTCGGAGGGCTGATCAAGTTCTTCGAAAAAAGGGGCGTCGATGTGATGATAGTGTCCGAGTACGCTATTACCGAAGTTAATCATGACATTCCGCTTAACCGTATTTTAAGAAAACATGGATTGCTCAAAATTAAAGATGAGCTCGGTGCCGAAACTTTAGATACATTTAATTCTCAAGCCTTTGCAGTCGTGGATCACCAGGTTGCCCATGTAATTGTCCAAGACAGTAGCAAGCTCGACGAAGTTAGAAAAATATTGGAAGGCATTGATGGCGTCGAAAAAGTTTTGGATCAGAATGCGCAAAAGAAACTTGGAATAAATCACGAGCGCTCTGGGGATTTTATTGTCGTAGCAAAAAAGAACGCCTGGTTCTCTTATTACTGGTGGCTGGATGATGAGCGGGCACCCGATTATACACGGACTGTGGATATTCATCGTAAGCCAGGATATGATCCTGCCGAATTGCTGATAGATTCCGCGATTAAGTTCCCTTTAATTAAAGCGGCGTGGTTTCTTTTGAAAAAACGCTTAGGTCTGCGAACATTATTAAAACTTACCCCGTTAAGCGCAGAACAAATAAAAGGTTCACACGGTAGAGTGCCGGATGATCCATTAGATTGGCCGGTAATTATTTCATCACAGTCGGATAAAATTAAACACGACTGTACTTCAACTGAAGTCCACCAACATATTATCTCGGGCTTTTAGGCCGTGAGCCGTTGGAGGCACTCTAAATAAAGAGACTGAGTTTTATTGATAACATCACCAGGTAGGGAAGGACCCGGCGCAGTTTTATTCCAAGGCTGTGACTCTAGCCAATCTCGTACGAATTGTTTGTCGTAAGAGGGTTGAGCTTGGCCCGGCTTCCAGGTTGCTGCTGGCCAATAGCGCGATGAGTCAGGCGTTAGGACTTCATCGATTAAAACCAAATTACCTTGGGCATCTTTACCGAATTCAAATTTAGTGTCCGCGAGAATAATACCCGCTTTCGCCGCACGCTTTGCTCCCATGTTATAGAGTGCAATGGATGTATCGTGAACGGTCTTGAATGTTTTTTCACCGAGAAGCTTTGAGCACTCGGCACGTGTAATTGCTTCGTCGTGACCTTGGGCGGCCTTGGTGGTTGGAGTAAAAATGGGGGTCGGCAATGGGGATCCGTCTAATAACCCTGCTGGTAGGGCATGATCTAAAATAGAACCTGACTTTTTATATTCCTTATAGCCACCGCCGGCTAAGTATCCCCGAACAACTGCTTCCACGGGAAGCGGGCTCAATTTTTTAACCAACATTGAACGACTGATTAAATCTTCATGCCCTTTTAAAACATTTGCGAGGTGTTCAGTGTGCTGATCCACCAAGTGGACAGGAAAAATTTCTTTAGCTTGTTCAAACCACCACAAACTTAACTGAGTCAGTAAGATGCCTTTACCGGGAACGCCATTGGGCATTACGACGTCGAATGCGGACAGACGATCGGTGGCAATAATCAGAAAATGTTCACCGCAGTCGAAAACTTCACGAACCTTACCTTTCGCATGCAGGCGGTAGGGTAGACCTGTTACGGTCATCAACGCCTCCATGGGAAGTTTAGGGATGTTCATTTTATTGATTAAATAGCCGACCCGACCCTAATAGCGCAAGGAGAGAAGCCAAAAGAAATTTTCATTTATTATGTCATCCATTCTAGCGACCATTGTTCGCCATCCCGACGAGAATTTAGCGAAATGTACCTTGGAGCCACTGCGTCTGCGGAAAGAACTTTCCTTTCATCAGTTTAACGCAGTACTCGAAATCAACGCCTCGGACGCTATTGTATTAAGTGTCGACGCTCCGGTTATTTCTAAGGCGGATACTGGACGCCCGCTGATTTTATTGGATGGTAATTGGAAACATGTACCAAAATTAAAATCCTGTTTAAAGGGTACGCCTATTTATCGTTCACTGCCGCGAGTGGTGACCGCTTATCCGCGACGTAATGATGATGGGTTAGATCCAGTGGAGGGATTAGCCTCAGTAGAGGCTTTGTATTTAGCGTTAAAATTATTAGGGCATGACGATCCAAGTCTTTTGAATCAATACCACTGGCGAGAGCAGTTTCTAAAATCAGTCGCCTTGTTTAAGTTCTAGTAAGCTCAATCTAATTGCTTCACCAGCGGCGGCTAAACCAAATGCGCCAGCTACATGCGATGCAGTGCCATAGCCCCATTCGCAATTAGGTCTTAACTCTTCATCTTCAGGAATTTCTCCACCTGGTAGTCCCGCACAATCTGTCGGTTGGGTAAAAGGTTCGTCTGACCAGACACATGAAATATTAAACAGCCCTTTACGTGGAAAGTCATAATTTTGTCTCAGGCGTTTACGCACCAACATCATTAAGGGGTCGTCGCGTGAAGCAGTGAGATCCGTGACTTTAATGCGTGTGCCGTCAAGTCGACCTGCACAACCACCTACAGTGACCATTTTTAAGTGACGATTGCGCACTTCATTAATCAAACCACACTTGGGTGAAAGTGCGTCGATGGCATCAATCACCACACCATTAAATCCGTCGAGAAATTCGCTCGGATTGGTACGTGAAATGAATCGGGTGATTTCGGTAATTTTAATATCCGGATTAATTGCCTTGGCTCGAGCCGCCATGACCGAAGTTTTATTGAGTCCTTCGTTGCCGGTGAGCGCATGTAATTGGCGATTGGTGTTGGATGTGCAAACGGCATCACCATCCACGAGAATGATTTCACCGACGCCAGACCGGGCTAATGCTTCTACCGTCCAAGAGCCGACCCCCCCGAGTCCTATGACCATGAATCGACTTTCTTTTAAATGAGTCAGCCCGGCCTTGCCATAGAGACGGCCAATGCCTGCGAATCTATTTAAGTAAGGCGTATCCATGAAACGTAAAAATAGATAATTTATATTAAAACCAAGTCGCAAGGTTGATGTTCGAGACTTGAAAGCGTCGAGAAGATGGGGATGCTTCTGTCACCATTATGGCAGAACCAGTTTCCAATGTTCCTAAGCTCGTTGAAGTAGACCCGACACCCCTATGGTATCGGATTACGGGTACGTTGATATTTGCCTTAATTATTGGGTTATTAATTACATTGGGTTTTGTAATTCGTGACTATTTGCGAGTCGCCCCCATGGCCAATGTTTATCGTTTGTGTCGAAAGCCGCTCATTCAATATCGCCTAGAGAAAAATACTTGGCCGGCTGATTTCGACTTTGCCAAGCCGCCGGTAGATTTAGTCGCTTACGCATTTAGTGAAGCGGTGAAGAAGCCGATGAGCGATTGCGATATACCTGGTAAGTGGAGCTTCACTCTTAACAAGGGTCCTATGGGCGCAGGAAATCCGACAATTATTTTTCAACCCAACGAACCCGATATTTTTTCTCGGAGGGTATTTTTAATTTTAGACGAGAGATTAGATGACGGTATTACTGAGACAGGAAACTTTAGAGTGACCGACGAATTAGGTGCCTTTAGGCTGAAGGACCAGTAATCGCTTCGGCGCGAGTTCTGAGATCGGCTTCGTAGAGTGCGTCTACGAGTTGATCAAGATTTCCTTCCAACACTTGTTCAATCCCGTGAACTGTTAAGTCGATACGGTGATCGGTAATTCGATTTTGCGGGAAATTATAAGTACGAATACGTTCCGAGCGATCGCCCGAGCCAATCATATTCTTGCGAGTGTCTGCCCGTAGTTCTCTTTCTTTGGCCCGTGTTAAGTCTAAAAGTCGTGAGCGCAGAACGCGTAGAGCCTTTTGGCGATTTCGTAATTGGGAGCGTTCATCTGCACAATAAACCATTAAACCTGTTGGTTTATGGATAATTTGAACGGCTGATTCAGTTTTGTTAACGTGTTGTCCGCCCGCACCGCTAGCACGAGCAACCGACATATCTAAGTCTTCAGGTTTTAAAACAACTTCCGCTTCTTCCGCTTCCGCTAAAACCGCAACAGTTGCAGCAGAGGTATGCACGCGGCCCGATCCTTCAGTTGCCGGAACGCGTTGGACGCGATGAACGCCCGCTTCGTGGCGTAGAAGTGCGGTGGCTCCTTCGCCTTCAATTAAAACAACGGCTTCACGAACTCCACCGAGATCGCTATGCGATAAAGAAAGAAGTTCATGCTTCCATCCTTTTTTCTCGGCGAAGCGAGTGTAGGCGCGTAAAAGTTCTGAAGCAAATAATGAGGCCTCTTCGCCGCCAGTGCCGGCACGAATTTCCACCATCGCATTTCGAGAGTCATCGGGATTAGGCGGAACAATAGAACGAATTAAAGTAACACGTGCTGCTTCGACGGCGGGAGTGAGGCGCTGAATTTCTTCTTCGGCCATTTTGCGGATTTCAGGGTCGGACTCTTTTTGAAGAACCAAAGACTCAGCCAACTCTTTCTCAAGGGCGGTTAATGCATCGTCAGCTTTGACAGCTTTGGACGTAAAACGAAGTTCCGCACCCAGTGCCGCAGCCTTTCGGCTATCACCAAAGGTGGCGGGGTCGGCCATGAGGCCCTCCAGCTCGGCTAGGCGCTGGCGGAGGCTGGAAAGGTCGGGTCTAAGTGGTATTTCGGCCATTGTGTTGGGTTCGGGCTTGGAGATAGCCCTTTCGTAGGTTATTTAATGGAGGGTTGTTGACTCACACCGCAAGCCCTTACCATTAACCAACTTTAAATATATGTCATCCAAGGAACCCGCCCTTCGGGGTAGTCACGTCCTCACTTGTATTTGGGATTTTGATAAAACTCTCTGTCCAGGGTATATGCAGACCCCGCTCTTCCGTGCCTTTGGGGTGGATGAAGATCAGTTTTGGCGTGAAACAAATTTATTACCCGCGCTTTATCTACAGAAGGGAATTCGTACTTCAAAAGATTCCGTCTATTTAAATCACTTACTGAGTTATGTTAAATCGGGTCCTCTCAAAGGACTAACCAATAGTCGTCTGCGTGAATTAGGTGCAGAGATTGAACTCTGCAATGGACTCCCAGAATTTTTTCCAGCGCTCAAAGAATTGGTTATCGAGTTGGGAAAGAAGCATAACCTTGAGGTTACTTTAGAACATTACATCGTCAGCACAGGTTTGGCTGAGATGATTCGTGGAACCAAGTTGGCCCAACACTGCGACGGAATTTACGGCTGTGAGTTTTTAGAAGAACCGCTCCCACCTCATTTTACAAAGCAGGATGAACTTAATTTACAGTTGCCCTCCGAAATCACTCAAGTGGCAGCGATGGTGGATAACACCATTAAGACCCGATTCATTTTTGAAATTAATAAAGGGTCTAACAAAGACAGCACGATTGATGTGAATGCGGTGGTACATCCAGAAGATCGTCGGGTCCCGTTTGCTAATATGATTTATATTGCTGATGGACCTAGCGATGTCCCAGCCTTTTCGTTGCTTCGTAAAAATGGCGGAAAAGCTTTTGCTGTTTACGTAGAGGAAAATCAGGCTGAGTTCGCTCAGAACGATGCACTCTTACAGTCAGGTCGCGTTCATGGTTATGGTCCGTGTGATTATTCTGCGAATGGCTTTACCCCTAAGTGGATTCGCCATGCGTTGACTTCGTCGGTAGAACGTTTGGCACAAGAACGCACCCGTGTTTTAGCGGCTCGAGTGACCAGACCGCCACGCCACCTTTCGACCGATCCAGTTTTGCCCCGTCAAGACACGACCGCTCAAGGTACACTTTTTGAATAATCTATTTTATGCCCGCACCTGCTCGTAAGCGTTCAGCTACATTAGCTAAGCCCGCCAGTGAAAGTCATCCAGTTCTCGCTATTGTTTTAGGATTAATCGGAGCCTTTATTTTAGTGGCAATGGTTTTTCACAGCAAAAGTGATCAAACATTATTTCCGCAATGGATTGAGACTAAATTTCAATTACAGACCTCTTCGGATGTAGCCACCGAGCATAATCCTTGCGGGCTTTTTGGTGCGACGGTGGCGGTCATCTTGTTCAGTTTATTTGGTTACACTGCATTTTTAATCCCAGTTTTTTTATTCGCCGCCGCTTGGTTTTCACTGAATCACCGCGCACATACTTTGTGGCCAACGAAAACTTCGTTAATGTTGGCGTGTATTATTTTAGGTGCACCGGTAATCACGATGAGTTTGGGTGGTGTTCCGACGGGCGCGTTTGATTCCAGTGGTGCTGGTGGATTAACGGGCGAGTTTTTATATAATCAACTCTGCCAGCCGGTCCTAGGTGATTATGGTGCATGGGTACTCATTTTCCCTTACGGTTTTTGTTTATTAGGCGTTTTAGCAGATGATCCTAAGGCAACTTTATCAGCCTGGATAACGGAATTAAGAGATATGTTTGGCGCGTGGAATGCAGAACGTAAAGAGGCTGCAAAACGCGAAGCCTTGGAGCGTAAACAAAGAGCTGAACGGGTGGCGGAACTGCGCCGCAAACAAATGGAGATTAAGAATGTTGAGATTGCTGCTCCTGTAGTAGTCGTGCCCGAAGTCAAAAAAGTTGAGAAGCCTGAAGAGGCTCCTGCGGTAGCGGTGGTTACAACTGATGACGTCAAAATCCCCCCGGGCTTAACTCATCCAGCCCCCGAAACTCCAGCTGCCGCTCCTAAAATTCAGACCCCTATTTTAACAGCGCTGGGTACTCAAAAAATTGCGGTTACCCGAACTGACAAAATCGAAAAAGCAAACGCTTCAGCCCAACCTAAGAAAAAAGGCGATTACACTTTCCCTACCATCGGTCTGCTTAATGAGCCCGTAGTGGATAAAGAAATTCCGGTAGAGGACTTTAAAAAGCGTGCGAGTGACTTAATCGAGACACTGACTCAATTTAAAGTTTCAGTTGTACCTGTAGATCCCGAAGCCGGCATTGATGTAGGCATTCAGCAAGGCCCTTCGATTACTCGTTACGAAATTAAACCCGCCCCTGGAGTACGCGTAGAGAAGATTGCTAATCTCTCGAATAATATCGCGATGAATTTATCCGCGGAGTCTGTCCGAATTTTAGCGCCCGTTCCAGGTCGGGGTACGGTGGGAATCGAAATCCCCAATCAACACCGCAAGGACGTCTTACTCCGCGAAATTATTCAGTCTAAGGCCTGGACTGAGTCGACGATGGAAATACCTGTGGTCTTGGGCGTTGATAGCGTAACTAATAAACCAGTCATCCAGGATCTCGCCAAAATGCCTCACTGCTTAATCGCTGGTGCGACGGGTCAGGGTAAGTCGGTTTGTATTAATTCATTTATCATCTCCATGTTGTACCGTTGTACGCCTGAGGATTTGAGATTTATCATGGTCGACCCCAAGGTGGTTGAGTTGCAGGTTTATTCTAAACTGCCCCACCTTTTAATTCCGGTCGAAACTGACCCCCGTCGAGTACCTGCGGCGCTCAAATGGTTGATTGCTGAAATGCAACGCCGCTACAAAATTTTTGCCAAGTGCGGCGTGAAAAACATCACCGGCTTTAATGCAAAAATTAAAAAAGAAGCTGGTATGCCCAAACAAGAGGAACTGCCACTCAGCGCCGAAGAACAAGCAGCTGCTCGCGAAGCGGCTGAATCGGTTATCGATGATGGTATTTCCATACCGACAACTAAATTACCTTATATCGTTTGTATCATCGATGAGATGGCTGACTTGATGATGGCCGCGGCCAAAGAAGTAGAAACTTCGATTGCCCGCTTAGCACAGTTAGCGCGTGCTGCAGGTATTCACCTCGTGTTGGCAACCCAACGTCCTTCAACGGATGTGATTACCGGATTGATTAAAGCCAACTTGCCGACGCGTATTGGTTTTAAGGTCACATCCTATATCGACTCACGTACTATCTTGGATCGTAGCGGTGCAGAAACTTTAGTGGGTCGCGGCGACATGCTTTTCGTTCCTCCAGGTAGCGCTTCCTTGAATCGCGTTCAAGGTGCGTATGTCGGCGAACAGGAAGTCTCGGCGATTATTGATTATATTAACGAGAAAAATGGTTCGCCTGAATTTGCTCAAGACGTCGTTGAGGCGATTGAGAAGGGTTCCACTGAAGACTTTGGTGGCGAGGGTGATGGCGAAGAGGGAGATGACCCCATGGTCGCTCAAGCTTGGTCTATTATTAAAGAAACTCAGCGCGCTTCCGTTTCCATGTTACAACGTCGATTAAAACTCGGATACAACCGGGCTGCGCGTATTATGGATATACTGCACGAACGAGGCTATGTTGGACCAGAAAATGGTTCTAGCCCTCGCGAAATTTTAGGAAAGTAATTTCCTAGTTTTTGGGAGCGGGACTCTCTGAAGGAACGGCGCCGTCTGAATTACTGGCCTTGGGTTTCTTGGCTTGTTTTGGTGCAGCTTCGTCTGTCGAGCTCGTGTCCTCTGCTGACTTTTTAGCTTTGGGCTTTTTAATTTCTTTGGCCACGGCGACGGCTCCATCGCTCACGGCACCAATTGTTTGAGCGTTAATGATTGAGCCAGCGGCAGGAGATTTATCGCCGTCACTACCGATAGCCGCTAATTTAGCAGCTTCATCGAGAGCGGCCTTGGCAGCATCGTTGGCTATCTGCGTAGCGGCATCAATGGAGTTGGCTACAATAGAAGCCGGGTCGGTATTGTTCGCTAAGGCCGGGGCTTCGTCGGTTGCTTTATTTTTTTTAGATTTGGGAAGAGCTATCGTCGTATCTTGGGGCGTATTCGGATCGGCTACGATGGTGGCGGTACTTTTCGAATTCTTTTTCGTTGGTGTGGCTGTCACCGAATTTTTAGAACTGTTGTTTGTGTTCGATGAACTTGTGCCAGTTGCAGCCGGATCGGTAGCTGCCGCCGCGATAAAGAAGGTTAAGAGGAATAAGTTCATAATAATATAACACCCGAGTGTAGCTTAGGTTTCAGGTATTGTCTGGGCAAAAACAAATAACGAGATGCTCAGGGCGAAGAAATGGCTAATAAGGGGTCCTATTGGCACCTATCACCGACCAAGGAAATTTATTTGCCAGAGGGCCACTTCGAGACCAATCAATAGTCATGGGTGAAATTAAGAATTTGTTTCTGAAAAACAAAGTTTGGTCAGAAGAAATTCGACGCAAACAGCCCGAGTTTTTCGAAATTCTTTCTAAGCAACAGAGCCCAAGATACCTTTGGATTGGCTGTTCAGATAGCCGTGTCCCTGCGAATGAAATTGTAGGCCTACTTCCTGGTGAGTTATTTGTGCACCGTAATGTCGCTAACGTCGTTGTACATTCGGATTTAAATTGTCTCTCCGTTGTACAGTACGCGGTCGAAGTTCTTAAGGTGGAACACATTATTGTCTGTGGTCACTATGGCTGCGGGGGTGTACAAGCAGCCCTCGAGAGACGAAAATTGGGACTCATCGACAATTGGTTACGTCATATCCGTGATGTGCACCATAAGCATGCTCTCGCCGTTGAAAGCGTATTAGAGCCAGTTAAGTTAGACACCCTGTGTGAGCTTAACGTAGTCGAGCAGACCTTAAACATTTGTCAGACGAGCATTGTGCAAGACGCCTGGGCGCGTGGACAAAAAATACAAGTACACGGCTGGATTTATGGTCTACGCGATGGCTTGATTAAAGATCTAGGTATGAATGTGGACTCGTTGGAAAATCTTACGCCGACTTATGGTAAGGTTTTAGCACGCTACCACGCTAAGAAGTAATCACTAGGGTTTTCGTGTAATTGCTTTAGTTGTCGCTCAGTTTTTTCTTCGTGGATGATTTCTGAAGATCGTCCGCGTGAGAGACTGACTCGACTCGGTCCGCGCGCACTTATGGACGCTGAACTTTTTGAGCTATTGATTGGCGCCGGCTCACGCGGTTTTTCCGCCCAACAGGTTTCACATGCCTTGATTGAACAAGCAGGAAGTTTGGCGGAAATGGCTCGATGGGAAACGGCTGACTTCGAACGCGTGCATGGACTCGGTCCAGCGAAGGCCGCTGAGTTAGCCGCAGCGATGGAGTTGGCGCGGCGCATTCGTGAGCGCGATCACGACCCGGGAGATAAATTGGACACGCCTGTAAAAGTTTGGACGAGACTCGAACCACTATCGTCCAGTCTCTCAGTCGAAAAATGCTGGGTGCTTTGTTTGAATAGACGGAACCGATTAATCACGATTCAAGAAGTGAGTTCGGGTACAGCGACTAGTTCATTGCTTCATCCACGCGAAGTGTTTCGTCAGGCCCTTCGTTATGGCGCTCCCGCGGCGATTGTTGCCCATAACCATCCTAGTGGCGACCCGTCACCCAGTTCGGCTGATCGTGCGGTGACGCGGCAACTGGTGGAAGCGGGTAGGGTGATTGGAGTCGAGCTCCTTGATCACGTGATTATTGGCCGTCCAGAATCAGACCCCATGGGTAAGGGTTGGTTTAGTTTTGGTGAAGCTGGACTGATCTAAAATGGTCCCCCGCCTGTGCCGATTCCGATTGGAGCTCCAGTTGATCCTGGATTTAGGTGGGCGGTACATTGCCACGGCTCGGACGAGGCCGGTCGGGTTACACCTCCCGTATATTATGTTCGTAGGGTACGGAGGCTGCCGCGGGTGTCGAACACTGCAGGGGAGGTATAACGTCCACAATTTTTAAGAAATTGCAAGTCGTCTAACTACATAAATGAAACGGGCCGTACTTGCGTACGGCCCGGGCTATGGCAGCCAACAACGATAAATTATTCTGCGCTGCTTTCGCTGGCACCTAACGTCATACCGCCAACGACTTGGACTTTCTCGAGGATGATTTTTTGCAACTCATCGAGAACTTTTGGATTCTTCATGAGGTGGTCTTTCGCAGCTTCGCGGCCTTGGCCGATGAGCTGACCATTATAAGCAATCCATGCGCCTTTCTTTTCGAGAATCTTGTGTTCAATTCCGAGATCTAAAACAGAACCAGTGCGTGAGATGCCTTCGTTATACATGATATCGAATTCACATTCGGTGAATGGAGGGGCGACTTTGTTTTTAACCACTTTAACCTTGGTACGGTTGCCAATCACTTTACCGGTTGGCTCTTTGATTTGTCCGATACGACGAATGTCGATTCGAACAGATGAGAAGAATTTAAGAGCACGACCACCTGGAGTGGTTTCGGGGCTACCAAACATCACACCAATTTTTTCACGAATTTGGTTAGTGAAAATAACTACGCAGTTAGTGCGGCTGATGGCAGCGGTGAGGCGGCGCATCGCTTGGCTCATCATACGAGCTTGAACGCCCACGGTTGAATCGCCCATTTGGCCGTCTAATTCTTGCTTCGATACAAGAGCAGCTACGGAGTCGATGACGATCACATCAACAGCGCCTGAACGAATTAATGTTTCAGCGATGTTCAGTGCGTCTTCGCCGGATTCAGGCTGGGACACTAAAAGATTATCTAAATCTACGCCGACAACTTTGGAGTAGCGTGGATCGAGAGCGTGCTCAACGTCGACGAAAACCGCGTTGCCGCCTTGGCGTTGAATTTCGGCGATAATGGAAAGACAGAGGGTGGTTTTACCGGAAGACTCTGGGCCGAAGATTTCGACAATACGACCGCGGGGCAGTCCGCCTACGCCCAGTGCGAGGTCGATGGCCACAGAGCCAGTCGAGACGGTTGATACTTGCATCTTGGTTGCGTCGCCCATGCGCATGAGGGTGCCGTCGCCGTATTGCTTGTTGATTGCTGAGAGGGCGAGATCGAGAGTCTTGCGCTCGGATGACTGAGTGGCTGCTTTTTCTTTGGCCGTGGTATCGCTCTTAGTAGTAGACATAGGGATAATTTATTTGATTGGGCTACGGTGAGGTTAATTTGTCTGATGGCAAGCAAAAATGAACATTTGTTCACTATATTATTTCACCTACCTAAAATTGGGGTTAAAACGTAAATAAAGCCTCTAACCAGCTCTTTTCGCCCGTTTTTTCCTCTGAATCGGGCTTCTTTGGGGGTGTTGAGGTCGATGATTTCGCCTTGGGGATATCGCGCTGGCTTGAGGCCATCAGCCTCGCTTTTTCGGCATCAAAAACTCTTAGTTTTTCTAATCCCTTGGTCATTAATTTACCAGCAATCTGATCTCGCACGCGTTGGGCTATTTTGGCGCCACTGGGGCTGTCGCATCCAAGTACTACGGCGATAACTCGGTGACTGTCATTGCGCGCGGTGGTGACAATGGAGGCATTAGCTGCGACAGTCCAACCGGTTTTGAATCCATCGCACCCGGGGTAAGAATTGAGCAAGTGGTTATGATTGGTCAGATGAATGCACTTTAGGCCTGGGCGAAAATTAAATTCCTTAGAGCAACTAAAAGTAAAAGCGTCTTTCAGGGTGGTTAGTTGCACGCAAAGTTTGGCTAAATCACGCGCGGTGGTGGTGTCGTGCGGACCGGCTCCATAAGTAAGGCCATGTGGAGAAACGAAGTGCGTATTCGACATGCCTAATTCTTTTGCACGTGTGTTCATTCTTTCGACGAAGTCTTTCACCGTGGGTGCACGAGTGAGTGCCAGTGCCACGGCTGCATCATTGGCTGAATGTAACATCACGGCGTACATTAAATCTTTTACGGTAAATTCTTCGCCCACGGCTAACCAAACTTGCGATCCGCCCACTTGTGTAGCCTCTTTACTTATTTTAACGACGGAGTTGATATTGAGTTGTTGGTCGCGAGCGTCTTCCAGAATTAAAAGGAACGTCATGAGTTTGGTGACGCTGGCTGGGTGTCCTAGGCGATCTGCAGTGGATTCAGATAAAACCGTCCCAGTGTCCGCATCGACACAGATGGTGCCATCAAAGGTAGCTCCAACTTCAGAATACTTATCCTCCGCCGTGCACTCGCTATTAATATAAAAAAACAGAAGGCTCGTGAGGAGGAGTCGTTGCACTGCTTTATTGCTTGCGACTAACAAGTTTTCGGCAAGACCAATTCTTGGTAAAACATTGATGAAACTATTTCTACTTAGACATGCACATGCCGAGCCAGGTGAGATAGATTCGGCTCGCCCGTTATCGTCTAAAGGAAATAAGCAAATGAAAGGATTGCCTTCAAAATACTTACAGCTGGCTTTGAAAGAAATTTTGATTGTGGAGCATAGTCCTTATCTTCGAGCAACGCAGACCGCTCAATTAATCAAAAAATACGCCTCAAGGGTTGGTCTGAAGAAAATGTCAGGAATTTTGCCGGATGATAACTATCGTCGAACCGCGCTGATGTTGGCAAAAACAACAAAACCACGTTTTCTAGTTGGTCATAATCCACACCTGACGGGGCTAGTGGGATTATTATTGGGGCTTCGGGCGGGCGAAGAAGGGGTGCGTTTTCGTAAGGCAGGATTGATGGCTCTTGAGAGATTAACTTTGCCGACCGATGGACATCCTTTTGGCCGTTGGCGGCTCCTCTGGTATGTCATTCCCGATTAAATTGAGAAGGTTCTGGGCTGACTTACCTCATTTATCGCTTTAACCATTTAGCATGTCGACTCGCCACCGCTTCATTTGGATTGCTGTAGGAGTCACACATTTGGTGCTGATGGCTGGCTTGGTGGTGAGCGATCATGCGACGTTTGGGAGTCGCCGTTATAATCCAGAAAATTTTGTTACGGTTTCTTTGATTAATGAACTCAATCCGGAATCCGTTCAAAGGGATTCTCAGTCCGCATCAAAAACTCAGGAGAATTCAGTTTCTGCCAGTTCCACTTCAGTAGAAAATAAAATTAATTTACCAGTGGATGTAGCTGTACTGCAGTCGGCGCGCCAACAGCCATCGATTTACAGTCCCCCAGTTTTTTTAGTTCGTGAAAATCCGCACTATCCGACGGAAGCTTTGAGCGAGGGCCACCAAGGAAAAGTTGTGGTCAAAGTTTTTATATCAGCGCTGGGCAAAGTAGAATCAACTGAGGTCGTAGAAAGTTCGGGCTCATCCATTTTAGATAAAGCTGCGGAGTTGGCGGCGAGTTCCTCACAGTTTAATCCGGCCGAACGTGACCACCAGCCCGTCAGTGCCGAAGCTACCGCGACGTATCGGTTCGAATTACGCTAATTAATTTTTTGGTAATTTTTATCTTCACCTAGAAGAAGATTTTTTAGGTGAGTCCAATCGGCTTCATTTACCTGACGGTCCATAATGACATCAGCAACTTGTGATCCCGGGTAGGATTTATCTTTTTTACCATAATAGACTGACCAAAGGGAGCGCGCGCTATCGGGTAACATGGCGAAGCGGATATCACCAATTAAAATTCCTGACTCCTGGATACTGTACGCATTCCAACCCTGCGTGAAGCGCGTGAAATCTTTAACTATTTTCTCACCTTCCGATCCTTGAGGCGGATTCCCCGCGCTGTTTAGAGTCCAGGCCATCCGCTTTTCACCTGGAGCAATGAGTGTTTCTGTAAAAGGCATGACTCTTACTGCGGCCACCTGCCACTGTCCTTCATGTAACCAAACTCCGCGCCAGAGAATGAGATTAGAAATGGTTGGTTTGACGGCGAGCCGTTCAACAGAAATTTTTTCTTGGGCTAACCATAGCCTCAAAGATTTCTCCGCGCGTGCGTGCTGATAAATTCCAAGTCCAGCGTAACCACAAAACCATACTAAGCCAATCGCCGCGAGTTTCTTGGAGGACTTTACCAGCGCGATTATTGTTAAAACTAATAACGGAAGCGTCGCAAAAATATCTACGATGGGTAAGCAGTCCCACGCATAACGTATTTCATTAAACGGCCAAAGTAACATCGTGCCGTAACTCGTACAACCATCACAGAGTAGGTGAGTGAGTGTGCCTGCAAATGCTGGAATAATTAACTCGCGCCAGTTTATTCCTGGTTTGTTGATCCATCTAAAAAACCAAGCGGTGAATCCCGCACAGAAGACCGCCCAGATAGGCATAAAAGCAAAGCTGTGTGTGAAGTGTCGATGCCAGCGAAACGAAGCGAGCGGGTCGTCAGCATTGCGAATAAAAACATCTATGTCGGGAATCTCCGCAGCGAGAAATGCAGCAACTGCGGCAGCTGGTAGTGAGCCACCTTTACGTGCAACTAACACGCCCGCTGAAAGTCCAAGCGCTGCGTGAGTAAGGTTATCCATTACTTCATATAAAATGCTTACGGTGTAAAAGCGAAGCGTAACTTTTAAAATTTTCTGAAACTTGACCCAGTGACTTAGGTAAATAGAGTTATTGCTCTTACCCCATGCGTTTCGGCATTAATACATTCTTATACACTTCTCCCTTTACCGATAAAGAAGTGAAACTCTTTAAACGTTTTAAAAAATGGGGCTTCGATACCGTCGAGATCGCCGTTGAAAGCCCCGACCATATTAACCCAGCGTTTGTAAAGAATGCAGCCGACAAAGCCGGAATCCAAATTGGCGCCGTCTGTGCCGCCATGGGTCCGGGTCGAGATTTTCGCGGTAGTTTAAAAGACCAAAAAACTGCGATGGTTTATTTGATGGCCCTTATCGATCAAGCCGTAGCTTTAAATTCTCCGAGAGTCATTGGACCTATTTACTCAGTCGTTGGACTAACAGGTGCGCACGATGATAAAACCAAAGCCCGCCACTTTAAGTTAGTTGTTCAAAATTTGAAAAAGTTAGCTCGTTATGCGGAGCAACATAAAATAGAATTATGTATTGAGCCCCTCAATCGCTTCGAAACCGATTTTCTGAATACCGTAGACCAAGGATTAAAATTAGTTAAGGCTGTTGGTTCGAAGTATGTAAAGTTACACCTCGATACATTTCATATGAATATTGAGGAAAAAAATCAGGCCGCAGCGATTATTAAAGTAGGTAAACACTTGGGACACTTTCATGCCTGTGGCACCGATCGGGGTATTCCTGGGGAAGACTCTTTAGATTGGAAGCCCATCGTTGCCGCACTCAAGAAGGTGGGCTATCGTGGTGACGTGGTTATTGAGTCCTTTACTCCCGATGTTAAAGTGATTGCTCGAGCTGCTGCTATTTGGCGAACGATTGTACCGAGAAAAGATGATATACCCGTTAAGGGACTTAAGAACCTACATCGGTTATTTGGTCGCACAAAATAGCTTCATGCGACAGTTCTTTTTGATTATTTTTGCTTCACTTACTTCCGTGGTCTGTGCAGCGGATAAAAAGAATGTTCTACTTATCGCTGGTCTGCCGAGTCATGGTCCCGGCGAACATGAACACAATGCAGGTGTCCAACTGCTTGCCGTGGGTCTGAAGCAAGCGGTGCCCGATTTAGTTAATGTTAGTTTTTCGCTTAACGGCGAATGGCCATCGGATGAACAAATCGCTGCGGCAGATACTATTGTTATTTATTCTGACGGAGGTGGAAAACATCCTGCGCTTCCACATCTCGCTCAACTCACCACCAAGATGTCAGCCGGTTGCGGATTTGTTTGTCTTCATTATGCGGTCGAACCCGCTTATGCCCGAGCTGGCTGGCTGAGTGTTGATGGTAAGCCAGTGAGCCCGCCGCCCGCTGGACGATTCTCTGTGGGTAAGGGAGCAAAAGAATTTAAAGAGTGGTTGGGTGGATATTTCGAAGCTTACTATTCTGTGAACCCACATTGGACGGCAGATTTTAAATCATTACCCGATCATCCGATTAGCCGCGGAGTGAAATCGTTTAGTTCCAGAGATGAGTGGTATTTCCACATGCGTTTTAAAGATAAGATGGATGACGTAACTCCGATTCTTATCTCCAACGTCCCCTCCGAAATTATTAGTTCCAAGGATGGACCCTATGTCGGCAATCCTGATGTTCGCAGAGAGGTGTTAGAAGAAAAGAAGCCTCAGATTGTTGCATGGGCGGTGAGTCGTAACGACGGCGGCCGTGGTTTTGGTTTTTGCGGAGGACATTATCACACTGGATGGGCTAATGATAATCAACGCATGTTAGTTCTTAACGCTATTCTGTGGACCGCAAAGGCCGAGGTTCCTGCGGGTGGGGTCATCACAAAATTTTCAGAGGCTGAGTTGGCGGCGAACCAGGATAAAAAAACCCCAAGTAAATAATTTTGGGGGAAACAGCGCTGCCCGTTTGACCTATGGGCAGGGCCAGCAATCTTGTGCGCATGTCTAAGCACATCGCGATTATCGGCGGTACCTCGGGTATAGGTCGTGCCACTGTCGACCTACTTAAGTCCAAGGGGTACATTTTACATATTGCCTGTCGCTCACCTGAGAAGTTGGCCGATCTGGGTATTTCGTCGCAAGCCTTCGATGCCGCATCGCCTGGTTCGTTGGTGTGGCCCGAAAAACTGGATGGCTTAGTTTATTTTCCAGGAACGATTCAGTTAAAGCCGTTTCACCGTTTAACCGCGGAAGATTTTCAAAAAGATTTCCAAGTTAATTTATTGGGAGCTGTTGCTGTATTGCAGTCCGCTCTCCCGGCCCTGAAGGCATCTGGAAATGCATCGGTTGTTTTATTTTCAACCGTCGCGGTTTCTCAAGGCATGCCGATGCATGCGAGTATTGCTTCAGCTAAAGGTGCCATCGAGGGCTTGACCCGAAGTTTAGCAGCGGAGTGGGCTCCCGTCATTAGGGTTAATGCGATTGCTCCATCTCTCACGGATACACCTTTAGCGTCTGGATTACTTAATTCAGATTTAAAGAAAGAGGCCTCAGCGAAGCGACATCCGTTACAACGCATTGGTTCATCTGATGAGTTTTCTGAAATCACAGAATTTTTACTTTCCGATGCGGCTCGTTTCATGAGCGGCCAAATCATCCACGTCGACGGCGGCTTGTCGTCCTTAAAACTTTTCTAAAAAATAAGCCCAGAATGCTCGCTCACTCTGGGCTTATAAGAACTTAAGATAAGTTTAGATTAAAATCGAAGTAGGTGCTTCGAGGATTTGTTTTAACGCTTGGAGGAATTGTGCACCATTCGCACCGTCGACCACGCGGTGATCACCGGATAGACCGATAATCATCCGCTGACCCATCACGATGCGGTCTTGAGCGTCGACCACAGGTTTCTTGATGGTGGCGCCCACGGATAAAATAGCGGCATTAGGCGTGTTGATGATACCGAAGAAGCCGGTTACGCCATACATCCCAAGATTAGTCACAGTGAAGGTTGAGCCGGACATTTCAGCTGGTGAGAGTTTTTTACCACGTGCTTTGCTGATGAGTGCTTTAGCGTCGAGGGCGATTTCCTTAAGTGACTTCGAGTGAGCATCGCGAATGACGGGGGTGACTAATCCGTCTTCGAGTGCTACGCCGAAAGCTAAATGAACTGCGGAGTGTTGACGGATACTCGTCCCAGCCCAGGAGGCGTTAACTGCAGGAATTTTACGAAGTGCTTCGGCAGATGCTTTTAAGATGAAATCATTCACCGAAAGTTTCAGTGCGGATTCTCCACCTGCTTCGGCGAGACGTTTATTTAAAGTTTCGCGCATCGCTAAAAGCGGAGCGGCGTCCACTTCAACTTCGAGATAGAAGTGTGGAACAGTGTTTTTAGATTCTACTAAGCGACGAGCAATCGTCGCGCGCATTCCGCTGACAGGTTGATCGGCATCAGCTTGAATTCCTTTACCATCGGCAGGAGGAGTTACGGCAACATTAACTGGGCCGGCGGGTGCTGCGGGAGCAGCAGGTGCTGAGCCTGCGGCGACTACATCACGAGCGACAACGCGACCCCCTGGACCAGTTCCAGAAAGTGACGCTGCGTTAATCGCTGCTTTTTCGGCCATACGTTTTGCGTAAGGAGAAATTTTTGTGCGGCTGCCATCGGTTTGGGCAGGAGCTGGAGAGTTAGAAGATTTTGGTGCTTCTGGGACACAAGGAATGCCGGTCGATTCGGGAATGGCAGGTGCTGATTTAGCTGCTGGAGCTTTGGCTTTTGGGTCGGGAGCGACTTCATCTTTTTTTCCAATAGCGCAAATAGGATCACCGACTGGTAACTGCGATCCAGCGGGCGCGTAAATTTTTAAGATGGTTCCTGGAACTGTACAGGAAAGTTCCATGGTCGCTTTATCGGTTTCGATTTCGGCGAGGATGTCTCCGAAGGCTACAACCTGTCCCTCCTTAATATTCCATTTAACAAGTGTACCCACCGACATCGTGTCGGAAAGTTTGGGCATATCGATAATTTCAGCCATGGTGAAAGTGTGTTAGAAAATTAGGCGAGAACTTTGAGAGCCGCTTCGACGACGCGTGCGGGGTAAGGGAGTTGTAAGTCCTCTAATTTTTTGGAATAAATTTGGGGAGCGTCGATGGAGGAAACGCGACCGATAGGAGCATCTAATTCATCAAACGCGCGTGCTTGAATTAAATAAGCGACTTGGGCGTCGACTCCGCAGAAGGGCTTATTTTCTTCAACAAGGAGTGCGCGGTGAGTTTTTCTTACGGAGGCTAAAATAGTTTCTTCGTCGAGGGGACGAATGGATCGTAGGTCGACGACTTCAACGCTGACGCCATGTTCTTTCTCAAGAATCTCGGCTGCTTTGAGTGAAGTAATGACGGCGCGACCGTGGGCGACGATGGTGAGATCGGTGCCTTCGCGTTTGATGTCTGCAACACCAATCGGAACGATATAATCTTCGTCGGGCACTTCGCCTTTATCGTTATAAAGAATGGTGTTCTCCATGACGTAGACTGGGTCGTTGTCGCGGATGGCTGCCTTTAATAAGCCTTTGGCGTCGTAAGGAGTGGCTGGACAAACTACTTTGATTCCAGGGTGTGAAGCGAGAATAGCTTCAGGGGTGTGTGAGTGAGTTGCGCCGACATTGGTTCCGCCGTTGGCTGGCCCCCGAATCACAATCGGACAATTAATTAATCCACCCGACATATAGCGGATGTTGCCAGCGTTATTTACGATTTGGTCGAAGGCAACATACGAGAAGGACCAGAACATTAATTCCATGACTGGGCGAATACCTAACATGGAGGCACCGATGCCGAGACCGATGAAACCTGCTTCAGAAATCGGAGTATCAACGACACGTTTAGGACCGAACTCCTTGAGCAAACCTTCGGTGACTTTATAAGCTCCGTTGAACTGTGCGACTTCTTCGCCCATGAGCACGACGTTTTCATCGCGCTTAAGTTCATCGCGCATTGCGGCTCGGAGTGCTTCTCTGTATGAAATAATGGCCATGAAATTAATTATTCAAAAATAATGGTTCCGCTACTGGTAGTGTTTTTACCGCGATTATCTTCTTCCCAATAAATATGTTTGGTGATGTCGCCTACGGTTGGCTCAGGTGATTCATCCGCAAAGGCGGCTGCAGCATCGGCTTCTTCCATGGCTGCGGCATTGATCGACTCCACGAGCTCAGGAGTGAGAACTTTTTCAGCGAGTAATTCTTTTTCGAAGAGAAGAACGGGATCTTTTTTATCACGGTACTCTTTAATTTCATCTTTATCGCGATAAGTTTTATCAGGGTCAGCCATCGAGTGACCAAAGTAACGATAAGTGAAAATTTCTAAGACGGTGGGCTTAGATTCTTCATGAGCGCGTTTTAAAGCTTCGGCTGTTTTGGCGCGCACTTCATAAACATCGTGTCCGTTAACGACATCCCAGGCCATATTGTAACCTTCGGCGCGTTTAGCTAAGCAACCGGGGTGTGCAGTTGAGCGCTCTTGTGATGTACCCATTGAGTAACCATTATTTTCTACGACGAAAATAACTGGCAGATCCCAAAGTGCGGCTAAGTTGTAGGCTTCGTGGACGGCACCTTGATTGACGGCACCATCACCCATGTAGGTGAGGCATGACCCTTTTTGACCTTTAAATTTTACTGCGTAGGCTAGACCTGTTCCGAGAGGAGCTTGGCCGCCAACGATTCCGTGACCGCCCCAATAATTTTTATCGGGAGCGAAGTAGTGCATCGAACCACCTTTACCCTTTGAGCATCCGGTAACTTTTCCGGTTAGTTCAGCCATACATTCTTTCATGCCCATGCCTACCATGAGTCCGTGACCGTGGTCGCGGTAACCGGTGATGATGTGATCGTGTTTGCCTAAAAGTGAAATCGTTCCAGCGGCCACTGCTTCTTGTCCGACGTAAAGGTGGAGGAACCCGCCAATTTTTCCTTGCTGGTAGATGCGAATGCAGCGCTGTTCAAAATGACGGATGCGTGCCATTTTGGTATAGAGTGCGATTTTTGCTTCTTTGGTAAGAGAGCTATTGATCGGGTGTTTAGAATACTCCGATGGCCCCGCGGGGTTTTTCAGAGATTCAGGATGGGTGATAACAGCTGGCTTGGCCACGGGAGTACAGATTTAGGGGTATGATTGGAGGAGTCTAGGCGGGAAGGTCAAGCGAACCCGCAGGGTAGGGGTTTAGACTTGACCCTTTCGCCTTCCCAATGCCCCTTCCTTTGTACTTTTCCCCACCACTTCGCCCTATTCCATGGAAGAAAACCCTGAGGTTATTGCCCGCGAATTTATCGTCCAAAACAAAATGGGCATCCACACGCGTCCGTCTGCACAAATCGTGCGATTGGCTAACCGTTACCCGGATTTAGAAATCACGGTTTCAAAAGACGATGAAGTGGTTAACGGAAAAAGTATCATGGGTTTAATGATGTTGGCCGCAGGCCAAGGATCGCGTTTGAAATTTTCGGTTAAAGGTAAAGAGTCCACTCAGTTTCTGGAAGAGATGGAAACGCTCTTTAGCCGCAAGTTCGACGAATCATAAAAATGTACGCTCTCTTTGCTAGTCTGGTTCTTCTTGCCGCTGCAGAGACCGCGCCGGCACCCGTTAAATCAATTCCCGATACGGAAGCAGTAAAATATTTAAAGTCGAATCAAGGTGAAGTGACCGAGTGGAGCAAGGCGTTGCGACAATTAGAATTGGGTCAGCAGCGCTTTCAACAGGGTAATAGTATTTTAAATGCTCCCCGTATTACGACGACAGGAGCTTTTCAGGAAACACCCGAACAGGCTAAAGCACGTGCCCAAAAGATTATTGATGAAGGCAAAGCACAAATGGCTACGGCTACGGCCACTCTGGATCGACTCCGCCGAGTAGCCTTAGCTCGCTATGTTGATTCAACTAAAACAGTGAATTTAACAGAGAATTTAACCCAATCAAAACTGGGGTATTGTTTGAATCTAGCTTCCGTCCGTTTACAGAAAATTGCCCGTGATGGTGGTTATAAAACACATCATATAGTTGGATCTATCACCGTTTTAAACGACGGCAAAATTTTAAAAACTCCGGCAGTCACTGAATCACTTAGAGCCTCTTGGGTTAAAGCTGATCCCGCTGGATTGGCGTCGGTGCCCGAGAGCGGATATAGTTATAAAGTCGGTTCTGGTTTAACCGCTCCGCAGTTATCTAAAGAGTGGACGGTTGTATCACCGCGCAGCACCACCGTGGTGTGGGTTGAGGTCTATGGTCTTAATAATGATAATAGTCTGACTCTACTCCTAGTGAGAATGGCAGACGCTTACACTATGCGTTTAATTGGGTCAGAAATTTATTTAACAACTTTTAACCCTGCAGATAATCTTTCCAAAATTTATAACGCGACGTTGAATTTACGTGACGAAAAAAGTTTCTTACCTCGCCTTTCATTGTCGACGGATTGGGTGGTATCCTACGACCGTACTAACCCACTCATGGCTAATGCACTTTTAAGACACCTCTGCTTGAGTGATAGTAAAGTTGGAGTGGGCGCTAGCCAGTCGCTGTTTGATGTTTTGGGCGGCGATGCCCCAGGTCTTGATGGGGCCAAGGCTAACTGGAAAATAGCGTCATTGGAGGGTACAGATCTGAATAAAAACTTTAAAATCACCTGTGAGGCTAGCGGAGCCGATGTCGTTGATGTCGGTCTACTTTCAATTAAATTAGAGGAACAGACGAAGTCGCGTGAGACCACCAAGGCTCCGGCCGAAACAACGAAACGTCCTACTAAATAAATTAAGACTTCGTTTTAGTCTTTTTTAACTCCGACAGGGTTTTCTTTTTAAGTTTTTTAATCTTAGAAGAAACGAGAAGTTGGTGAGAGCGAGTCATCCGATCGATGAACAGAACGCCTTGGCAGTGGTCATGTTCGTGTTGAATGCATCTCGCTAAGATGCCTACACATTCAAGTGTGTGAGGGGCCCCGCTGGAATCTCTAAATTGGACAACGGTTTTTTCGATGCGCTCAACGTCGCCCGTAATACCAGGAAAAGAAAGACAGCCTTCTGTATAAATTTCTTTTTCTCCATCGGGAATTGTGACGGTGGCGTTGGCAAAGAGCAGCGGCATGATGGTGTCGGGATCGACGACTTTACCGTTTAAAATAGGCGGATTTTCTTTGTCGCGTACATCGACAACAAAAAGCTGAAGTGAAAGTCCTACTTGGGGTGCAGCTAAGCCGATTCCGCGGGCTGCTCTCATGGATACAAGCATCCCATCGCCGATGGCACGTAGCGCGGGGCCGAATTCACGCACGACATCTCCTTGGGCCCTGAGTACAGGGTCTCCATAAAGGTGTATGGGTTGAGCGGTCATCGCCCAAAACAGTAACCCATCTTTGGTGAATCAACAGATTATTTTTACTTAGAGCCGTAGGTGCCTTTTTCGCACGCTCGAACAAATCCTTCCGCTCGTTTTCTTAGCGAATTCCATTTTTCGCGTAAAACTACTGATTCGGCGGGGGAGATTTGTTGATCTTCACAGGCGTTAACCAGCTCGGTAATCAAAAGGCTAAAGTCTTTAATAAGTGCATTCGAGGCCCGGAAAAGCTCTGGAGAGGCAGAGTGCACTTCATCGCGAATGAAGTGTCCGCCTGATTTATGCGCCAGCCAATCCACAATTCTTTCATCGCCTGTGGCGCTAATTAACGTGGCTACGCGATCTAATGGATTGGTATGCCCTGACCCCTTTTGTGGTGGCTCGCGCCACTTGTAGAGCATAGCAGGGGAAATATTAAGAGACTTCGCGATTTCACGATGAAATTCAGACTGGGTCTTCTTTTTAGAGCTACTTACTTTTCCTACATGTAAAAGCGCGTCTTGGATGACGAGATGCGATTCTTTGGTATGTGAGTCTCTCTGCTGAGGCGATTTTTTAGCCATGATTATATACCAAATAAAGATTATCTAATAAAATTTTATAGTAAAGTTTTAATAGAATTATTAATTACTTTTCCTGATTTTCAGTGAAGAATAATTTTTTAACATAGACTGTATCTGCATATAATTCATCAGAAGTATCCCCAAACCACCAGATTTTCTAATAAATTTAGCTGAAAACCGTGATTGGTGGATTGCTTAAACCGAATTATTCTGTTACAAGTAACACATGGATAGTGTCATCTCTTACATTTTAGCTTTTGCAGCCATCACGATGGTTGTGGTATTTGGATTTAGAAGTTGGACTCTGGCCCAACGCGAGCGTCGCAGTCGTCAACTCCGTAGAAGTGGGTCACGCCACCGCAGTCGCCGCTTTTCGCGTCATTCTTCCCGTCACTCTAGGCACCATTCTTCGTCGCGTCATTTTTCCAGGGGTGATCGCGGGTCCGACTATCCAAGAGGAGTTTCTTCTCGGGGTGATTTTCGTGGTAACAGCAACCCTCCGACAAGCTCTGATGGTTCTTCCACGCCTCGCAGTTAACGGTTTTTAATCCGGACAATGAAATAGGGAATAGCGCAGCCGAGTACGATGGCAGCGCCCGCTGGAATTCCTTGGAAAGTGTAGGAAATAATCAGGCCGAGTGTTCCTCCGCCACAGGCACAGATTACACTCCAGAGCATCACTTCTTTTAGATTTTTTCCAATTAAGACCCCGGTCGTTGATGGAATAATAAACAGGGCGGTGGTTAGTAGTGCTCCCACTAATCGCACGCTCGCCACTGCAGCTAGCGCAATTAAAATGAGAAGAACCGATCTGAGCAGCACAGGTTTTGCTCCTAACAGGTGAGCGTATTCTTCGTCGAATGAGGCGAGCTCTAATTCTTTATGCACTAATCGTAGGCAGAAAAGTACAATAAAAGTCGTGCCTAAAATCACCCCAATATCTTCGGCGCTCACTGAGACGATACTACCAAATAGCAGCCCAGTAAAATCACGCCACGAATGAGATAATCCCATGAAGGCAATGCCCAGAGCAAACATGACGGATAGCATGACACCAATAGCGCTGTCTTCGCTGGTTCCCTTGCGTGATGAAATCCAGGAAATGCCAGCTGCCGTGAGCAACGCTGCAATGAGTGCACCCCAATACGCAGAAAAACCAAGGAGCACCGCGAGCACCACGCCCGGTAAAATCGAATGAGTCATAGCGGTGCTAATAAAAGACATCCGTCTTAAAATAATATAGGACCCAAGGCAGGCGGCTGATATCCCGCTTAAGAATAAAGCCAAGAGGGCGCGTAGAAAAAAATCTTCCTGAAAGGCAGAGAGAATATTATTAAGCATGGTGATTTTTATGCCCAGCACAGGCATGAATCGTTTTTAAACTGCCGTCGCGAATTTCCAATACGCGGTCGAATTGACGAGAGTCTGCCGTATCATGCGTTGCCATGATGACGGTAAAGGAATTATTTTTATGAAATAAAAAGTCCTCAACAATTTCTCTGCTTTTTGTGTCGAGCGCAGCGAAGGGTTCATCGAGTAAAAGAATTTCTGCACCTTGGACGGCGGCGCGCGCTAAGAGCCCCCGTTGTAATTGTCCGCCCGAGAGATTGTGCACGGAGCGATCAACTAAATCTTCTAATTCCAAAAGTTTTAATGCCGAAGCTACTTTTTCATCGGCGTGATGACACTCCTCGAACCAGCCGTGATGAGCATAGGTACCCATTTGCACGAGTCGCTTGAGTTGCAGTGGAAAATCGGAGTTCAATTGTGGGTTTTGTGCTAAGTAGGCAATCCGACTGCGTCCAAGTCGCGGCTTACTTCCAAATAATTTAACCTCCCCTGAATAATTAGGTATTAAACCCGCGAGTGTTTTTAGTAATGTTGATTTTCCGGAACCGTTGGGACCGATCAGAGCTGTTCGACAATGAATAGGGATTTCAAAATTTATATTGGAGAATACGGCAACGCTTTTAGGTCGGATGCTTACCGAAAGATTTTTAACTTCCACCGCCAAGTCGCATGCTTCTTTACTTTCCGGTGCTGCATAGGGCATGGCGGGTAATAAATTAGTAAAGGCTTCCGAAAGTAACCTTCTCAAATTTGATGTATGTGGAGACATTATTTTTTTAGAGCTTCTGAAATTTTTTCGGCATTGATAAGCATCATGCTCGGCCAAGTATCACCGGACGTCCCAGGCTTTTCTAGATATTCAACAGTGAGTGGCAGGGGTGGATTAATTTTCGCATCTTTGGCGAGTTGTTGCGCCACCCGATTGTTTTGTCCCGCATCGCAGGTGATCACACGAATATTTCTTACTTTAATTAATTTCAGTAGTTGAGAGTAATTTTGTGCCGAGGGATCAGCAGATTCGGCTTCGGGGCTTTCAAGTATGCTCCCAGCCACTTCGAGATTAAATGCCTCAGCGAATGCCGATAGATTGGGGTGCTGGGTGATGATGATTCGGCGATTTTGTGGGACTGAGGCGAAAATCGTAGCCACCCCGGACTCTACATCATTTATTTCTGCAAGTAGTTGATTAAGATTAACTTGTGAAGTTAGTTTACGAAGCATTAAGCCCTTATGCAGAGTCTGGACCATGGCTTTTGAAGAGATGGGACTCAGCCAAGGGTGGGATACTTGGCTAGAATTTTCGTTGATCCAAATGACCGAGGCTGCCCGATTATTTGCGATTATCCAGTCATTTAGCCAAGGTTCAGATCGGGGGTTTAACCCAATTATTACAGGTGATTTTGAGAGTTTTAGGCTATCGGAAGGGCTGAGTTGATAGCCATGAAGTTCGCCGCCACTCGGGATAATAGTTTGATGTATCGTAGCCGGCTCGGTCAGTAATTTCCCGACCCAATAATCAATAATCGTAAAGCTGGAGGTTATTTGTGCGTTGGCGCTGATAATTAGCCCAAAATAAAGGGTACCCACTGTTGCGAAACAACGCATTGGATTCAGTCTAAATCTTGCAGGCTTTTAATGCAAGTTATTTGCATTAAAAACACCGTTTACTGCCTTTTTACGTTTGCCAATAGGGGTGCGAACCCTACCGATAGATTGCTTATGCCCCTTAATAAAGCCGTACACACCGTACTCCTGGTGTTGGTTTTTTTTCCTGTAGGATTGTTCGCCCAAGCAACAACTACACAGGGGGGTAATGCCGTGGCCGAAAAGGCCCAGTCGACGACTTCAAAATCTGTCATTGTGGTAAAAGATGTTAAGTTTTTTCAGCACAGATTAGGCGGACAAATCAACCCATGGAATCGGATGCAGGTAGAGGTCGCTGCCAATTATAATCCCGATCCCAAGGCCTTGAATAAAACTTGGGTCGATAAAATTAAACTCACGGTCACGCAGGTTTATAAAACTAAATCAGCGAAGCCCGAAGACTGGAATTATTACCGATCGGCTGTGACTATTTTAACCCTAGAAGTAAACCAGCCGCGCACGGTTTCATTTTATTTACCTGGGGATATCGTAAAGCGCGACAACCTCCGAAAAGAGCCAGATTTCTATTATGTTCAGCCCGAAGTCTCCGGTAATGAGGAACCTCTTTTCGACGCCAAAGGTAATGTGATTGCTGAACAGTCTCGTGCGATTTGCCGCGACTTAGCTCAGAAAAAAAACTTCGATGGTGCGAAGGATGTCGCCGATCGCTGTGCGGGTAACAATCCCGGTATCCTGCGTCCACAATTCCTCGTAAATTATCCCGAAGTCCCAGTGGTTGTTCCACCTAGTCCCGAATTTGTTCGGGAGGATTTATCCGCTAAATAACCGACTTTATCTTTAAGAATGAGTAAGAAAAATTTAATCGTAAACCTCGCTGCTTCGCACGTTTCCATTTCAGCATTTCGTACTGATGGGGCTAAGCTGGTTTTAGAACAATTTTATACCGAAGACTTAACTCCGGCATTGGGTGATGAAGAATGGATTAATGCAGCGACCAGTGCCGTCGCACGATTGGCTTCGAGTAAGGGTATTAAAGGTGGTGCCACAATTATCGTCCCTAGTTTTTTACTTTTACAGAAATCATTAAAGGTCGCCCAAGTAGACAGTGCACGTCAGGCCCAAGTGATAGCTTTTGAGGCGCAAAATAATATTCCCTATCCGTTGAACGAAGTAGTCTGGGACAGCCAGATTATGTCGACGGATGGCGTTGAAGCCGAAGTTTTATTATTTGCCCTGCGTACTGATCAAGCGGGACGTATTGCCAACGCAATCGCCCTCACCGGCATACGCCCACAAGTCATCCAAGCTGCACCTATTTTAGACGTACAGGCTCAACAATTTGTCAGTGGTGGTGTGGCTGATGATGAAGAAATTTTATTTATCAACGTCGGTGCGCGCACAACTGGACTAAGCTTTATTAGTTCAAAGGGAACCAGCATCCAAGCCGCTAATCTCGGTGGTAATTTACTTACTCAAGGCATTTCGGATAATACCGGACAGCCTGTGATCAATGCTGAGTCGCTCAAGGTAGGTTTTTTCACTAACGTTATTCAATTACCTGAATCGGATCCACAGCTGGCGATCTTGCAGGCAAACACTCAAAGTTTTACCCGTCGATTAAGTCAGGATATTAATCGTCGACTCATCAGCATCAAGCGCTCGGGTCGTCGCCCGACGAAGATTGTTGTCACGGGCCGCAGTTGCCAAGTTCCCGGTTTGAGTCAGCAGCTCAGCGAAGCACTCGCTTTACCTGTCGAAGAATTTAATCCGCTCGGTGTTATCTCACTGAGCTCGGAAATGAATGCTGATTATGTTATGCAGCACATTCATCAACTTTCAGAAGTGGTTGGTGAAGCCTCGCGTTTACTTTCTCCTGCGGCACTGGGTGTTAATTTAATTCC
>CANCLV010000009.1 GCA_947378905.1 Opitutia bacterium | reverse complement strand
AATGTGGTAGATGAAGAGTATGCGAACATTGTTAGCCTTATTTCTAATCGCGACTTTTGGGTGGGCAGCTGAGTCCGAGAAAAAGATGAATGTGCTATTCATCGTATCGGATGATATGAATAATGATTTAGGTGTGTATGGTCATCCATTCGTGAAGTCGCCAAACTTGGATAAGTTAGCGTCGCGCGGTGTGAAGTTTGATCGGGCCTATTGTCAGTTTCCTTGGTGTGCCCCGAGTCGTGCTTCATTTATGACGGGGTTACGTCCCGATAAAACGAAGGTCATGGATTTAACTTATCATTTCCGTCAGGGTTTGCCGAATGTAGTGACATTGCCACAGGCGTTTATGAAGGCTGGTTATTTCGCCGCACGAGTTGGAAAAATTTATCACTACGGAAATCCTGGAGACATCGGTACGAGTGGTGCGGACGATCCAGCTTCCTGGAATCAGGTCGTGAATCCAGCGGGTCGCGATAAGACCGCTTTGGAAAACGACATTCTGATTTATCCGCCGACTACGGCCTTGGGTTCATCGATGTCACTGCTGGCAGATCGCACGGGTAAAGACGAGGAGCACACGGATGGCAAGGTGGCGACAGAGGCGATTAAGTTGATGGAGACTAATAAGGATAAGCCGTTCTTTTTGGCGGTTGGATTTTACAAGCCGCACTGTCCCTGGGTAGCTCCGCAGAAGTGGTTTGATATGTATTCAATAGAGCAAGAAATCTTGCCGCCCATTGCTGCCAACTGGAAGTCAACCGTACCACCGGCGGCTTATGATTCTGGAGCGGAGTGGCCATATCGCGGGGTAACGCCAGCACAGGCGCAACAGTGCCGTCGCGCTTATCATGCTACCATCTCCTTCGTTGATTCGCAGATCGGTCGTGTGGTTGAAGCATTAGACCGTTTAGGATTAGCTCAGAATACCATCATCGTTTTTATCAGTGATCATGGGTATCACTTAGGTGAACATGGACTATGGATGAAGCAGACGTGTTTTGAGGAAGCGGCCAGAATTCCACTTTTTATTGTAGACCCGAGAGCATCAGCGAATGGTAAGGTTTCTAAGCGGACAGTTGAGTTGGTTGATTTATATCCAACGCTGACCGACTTAGCGGGTGTAAAGGCACCCGAAGGTTTAGAGGGTGTAAGCTTACGCCCTTTATTGGAGAACCCCGACGCTTCCTGGAATCGGGCTGCATACACACAGACCGTAACCAAAGGTAAGGAGAAGGTTCAGGGTTACAGTGTGCGGACTGAGCGATGGAGATTTACCGAATGGCAGTATGGCGAGAAGGGCATGGAATTGTACGATCACGATAACGACCCGCAGGAGCTCAAGAATCTCGCCAAAGATTCTGCTTATAGTGAGGTGATTAGCGAATTAAAGGCACTCAGTAAGAAGATGCACCCAGAGATGGTTACACCTGGTAAGGCGCAAAAGAAGTTAGGCGAAGGCAAGAAGAGTGAGTGATAAACCAAAACTTGATTAAATCTTTTAGAATTTTATTAGTTTAGTATGGCAGACGATAGCGTACATGTAGCTCGAGACGGGCAGGAGATTGGTCAATTTGCCGTTCAGGAGCTTTCTGGTTTGATTACCAGCGGTAAACTCATGGAGACAGATTTTTTCTGGCGTCCAGGGATGACTGCTTGGAAGCCACTTTATGAATTAGTAAATACGCAGAAGGTTTGGAAATTACCCTTTCCGCGTCCTGAGGAAAAATCTGCCAATTTATGGGATCAATTATTGTCCCGTGAAAATAAACAGACGATGTTGGCGATGTTATGGGATAAATTAACTGCAGCTCAGCAAGAGTGTCTTTTAACTGTAGCAGACATTGAGCAAATCAATCAAGCGACCCAATCTAATCTATACCGTCGTTGCGGTAAGGAGTTAGAGGAGTGGTATCTACTGATGGTGCAGGCTTATTTAGAGGACCACCTTTTCACCGCACAGGAGAAGATTAATTTAAATAATCTCATGTATAGTTTAGGGGTAAAGCAGGAGAGGGCTTATGAAATTCAAAAAGATGTCTTTTTAGACTATTATAAAAAAGCTTTTCAGGCGATTTTGAATGCGACCGGGGAGTATGCCGACAAAAGAGAAAAAATAAGAACGCTGGCGAAGAGTATTCCACTTCCTGAGAGTGTGATTGAACCTCTTAATACGATTATCTGGAGTGAAGTCTTAACTCAGGAATTGAAGTACTTGTGTGAGACGGTCGATGGAGAATCGATTATCTCTCCTGAAAACGTTAAAGTCTTTAATCAATTTACCGCTGATCTCGATTTACATTTAGCAAACTATCCAGCGATTCAGGCAGCGTTTAATCGGGCTCAAAAATATTACAAACTCATGAAGGGCGAGCTCACGCCGATCGAATGTAACTTAGAATTAGGAAATGAGGTTTGTTACTGGATGCAGCCCGTGAATTTACTGCAAGTTAAGCGTACGGTAGTTCGAAGAAACTACGGCGGATTCTCGTCGAGTATTAAAATATTTGGCAGTTTGCGATATCGCGTAGGCAGTTTCGATGTGCAGCGCGAGACAAAGGATCAGTTAACGAAAATTGATAGCGGAACTGCGATTTTTACTGATCAACGCGTTATATTTAACGGCGAATTTAAGAATCTTAATTTTAAATTAAACAAAGTCCTCGATATCAAAGAATATAATAACGGGATCGAAATAGGTAAAGACTCGGGCGGGGACGTTTTCTTTAATTTCGATTACGGCGCAGGGGACGCGACCGTACTATTGAAGCGGCTGGTTAGGGAAGCGAAGAACTAACCCATCTGGTTGGCTTTCTTCTTATACTTCGGGTAATTTCAATTCCTTCAGTGTGAATTGACCCGATTCGTTGACTAATACTATAAATAGTTTCGTTTTCTTACTTTGAGCTAGGGCAATCATGGCAGGCCACTTGGATTGCTCGACTCCTGCGACAATTAGCATTGGCTCGCCAGATTCGGTGGGGTCGGTTGGCTCTTCGATGGCGGTTCCCTTATGATTAATATCGAAATTATGATTAAGCCAGCGTCCCAGTTCTTTAGCCAAGCCACGCATGTCCGATTTACCTAATTCCACTTTACGTTGATCGACGAGAGACCAGAGGGGTAGTGCAAAATTATGTTGCATGGTGAAAAGTTACGAAGTGGTGAAAAACGATTTTAGGGTTTGCCCAAGTCTCGGTATCAGTGGCAGATTATTTGCATGACGGCAACTCCAGAGCATATTGAGAACGTCCATCTTCTCATTGAGAAGCGCGACTTCCAGGGAATCCGTCAATTGTTAGTCGGTTTACCGCATGCAGATGCATCGGACTTATTGGAACATTTAGACCCCGTGGAAATGGCGGTCAGTTTTCGTTTGTTACCTAAGACGGTGGCGGCCGAGATTTTTGAATACATTGATCCTAATCACCAAGAAGATTTAATTCGTGCCTTGGGCGAGAAGGATGCGGCATCGATTTTAAATGCGATGTCGGATGACGATCGAACGGCTTTTTTAGAAGAATGTCCGGAGCATGCGGTAAGTTTGTTAACCTTGCTTGATCCTGCCCAGCAAAGGGTCGCTTTACAGCTTTTAGGCTATCCCGAACATAGCGTAGGTCGAATGATGACGACGAAGTTTGTTTCGATTCGTCAGAATTGGACGATTCAGCAGGCATTAGATTATGTCAAAGAACGAGCGAAGGATGTTTATTACGTGCACGTTGTTTGTTCGGTTGATGAAGCAGGAAAATTGTTAGGCGTGCACCGCATCCGTGATATTTTCACAGCTGATGCGACGTCGAAAGTTTCAGACTTACCTGCGGCACCCCCCATTTACTTGAAGGTTACGGACTCTCAGGTCGATGCAGTCAAATTGTTCCGCAAGCACTCACGTACAATTATTCCCGTAGTGAATGCAGATATGATTGTCATGGGTATTGTGACCGTCGACGACGTTTTAGAGACAGCCAGTGAAGAGGCCGCTAAAGACATCGCCTTCTTGGGTGCGGTAGAAGTTCCCGAAGAACCTCTCTTGGACACACCACTGCTTCAGTTGATTCGTCAGCGAGCCGGATGGCTGGTAATTCTGTTTATTGGAGAAATGTTTACGGCAACGGCGATGGGTTTCTTCGAGGGCGAGATCCAGAAAGCCGTTGTATTATCTTTATTCTTGCCGCTCATTATTTCGTCGGGTGGTAATTCTGGCTCACAGTCATCGGCACTCGTGATTCGTGCGATGGCTTTGGCCGAAGTTAATTTACGTGACTGGTTCAAAGTTTTTCGCCGCGAAATTACGAGCGGTCTAGGACTGGGCGTAATTCTAGGTTCTATTGGTTTTGCTCGCATTACGATTTGGCATTACTTCTTCCCTAATCTCTGTGGAAGCACTCCTGGTTATGGCGAACATTGGCTATTATTAGCTTTCGTTATCTTCTTCTCGCTCATTGGAGTTGTCTTATGGGGCAGTTTATCAGGCGCGATGTTACCTTTTATTCTAAGAAGAATGGGTTTTGATCCAGCCAAAGCAGCAGCACCCTTCGTCGCCACCATTGTCGACGTCACAGGGCTGATTATTTACTTCCTCATCGCGGGCGCCATTTTACTGCCGCACCTCCGAGGATAATATTTATTTTATTAACTCAGACGTCGTAGGCACGTCGGAAATAATCTGATCAGGGTCGGGTCCGACTCCAATGTAACGGAGATTAGGCAAGGTCTTGAGAGTGTTTCCACGTGAGGCGAGTCGCACCATTTCTGACATCGTAAATGTTACGTAGCGACGGGCCTCGGCAGGAAGTTGTGCCCAAGAGCGGACTTTTGAGATATCGGATTTCCAGCCAGGCAGGGTTGCGTAGATGGGTGTGAGGGTACGACGGACAGCGTCATTACGCGGCACGCCTAAGTGAATTTTACCTGAGTTGTCGCGGTAGCCTGTGCAAAGTTGTAAATCTCCGCCGGTCCATTCGCCGTGCGGAGAAAGGGCATCGAGTTTGTTCAATACTAAGTCATCAAATCCACCGTAACGAAGTGTATCGGCTTTTTCTACGAGGTCGGACCAACCGACCATGCGTTGACGTCCAGTACTGGTACCAAATTCTAATTTAGCGAGGGCCCGTTGAAGAGGGTGAGACTCTTCCATTTTTGTAATGAAGACGTGTGTGCCCACCTTGGTGTCGTAAGCTTTGCAACAACCCACGGTGTGAATGGCTTGAACAGGAATGCCCGCCGATTGAAAGAACTCGGGAGTGTAAGTGTGCGAAGCTGTAACGTTAGGAGCGAAGCCAGCGCGCTTATCTAGCCAGTAGGCTTGTCCGAATTCACCGATGATGCGACGATCTGCTGAAAGGTCGGATAAAATACGTTCACGAACGTCGCCAATCGTGTGGGCGAGTTTAGATCCAGCTTCCCAATAGGCGGCTAAGACTGCATCGTGATTAAAAGTGAAAGGCTTAGATCCAGCGAAACGAGTGAAGTCAAATTCAGCTGCGGTGAAAACTCCAGCGTCGATCGCACCTTTATTAGCACGCAGTTCGGCTTCGGTAAGTTTGGTGAAAAGGGCTGACCATTTTTCTGGGCTGAGTTTGCAGACGTTTTGAACGATGTCGGCGGCGCGGTTGAGTCGAGCTGACAGACGCTTGGCGTAATCAGATTTATTTCCAAGAAACTCCGAATAGTGAATTTGCATTTGGCCGACTTCGTCAGCGTAGGCGGGGGTGATTCCGCGACCTGTGGAACCACGTGCTTCTTGTCCGAGCACATGGACGCGATAATCTTCCCAAGCGAGATCGAGAATGCGGTGTGAAATGTCGCTCACCATGCAACGCTCGTCGATGAGGAGGCGTGAGAGGACAGGGTAGCCGAGTTTTTCGACCGGGAGGGCTTCCCAGAGAGCTTTACGTGGGTCGGCAACGACGCCTGATCCCAGAGCAAGACAACCTACATCGTGTTCAGCGACGCCGCCAGGAAGGAGGTTTAATTTGAGGCCTGCGACCGTGTGACCAGAGTTTGCGCCGCCGTTGACTTTTAGAACGGTACCGACGACATCACGACGACCCGTGAGGTGTTGAAGTTCGCGAACGATTTCGGGGATGACACGACCTTTACCCTCGTCGCCCATACTGATGCCGACGTCGGCAATGAGGAGGCTTTTAAAGGGCGTCAGGGACATGGCAGCAGAAAGGAGGAAACGGGAGTATTCTCCTGCTTAGTAAAAAATACAAAACAAAATTAGGATGCTGGGCCCTTTTGGCTTTCGTAGAAGGCGTTAATCTTCTTCGAAACATCGCGATAACCAGAGTCGGCCATGTAAATTGCTTTGAATTCTTCGACTGCTTCTTTGGTGCGACCCATTTTCTCAAAGGCACTGGCCAATTCGTAAATGACATCCTTTTTGAGGTCGTTCATTACTTGTAGTTCAGATTTAGCTAAGTTGAATTGATCGACGGCTAAATCAAACTTGGAGCTGGCCACGAAAGCTTTGCCGATGGCGAGAATCGAAGCTTGGCGGAATTTGGGATTACGCTGTGCATATTGTAATTGCTGAACTGATTCGTCGATACGACCTGCGTTAAGGAGTAAGTTGCCGTATTCGAATCTGAATGAGTAGTCATTGGGATAACGCTCAACGAGGCTCGCTGTGGTTTGTAAGCGATAGGCCGAGAGTTCGGCTTCGTTCTTGGCGAGTTCGGCAGCGGCAGCAGCGTCGGCAGCGTTGGCCTGAACTTTTTCTTTAAGTTGTTTGGAAATCTTTTCAAAGCGTTGAACAATGAGGTCGATTTCTTGACGTTCGAGAGAAGAATCTTGTTTGCCGAGCGTGGTAAGACGACCGCGTTGTAGCCAAGCGATGGCGCTGTCGAGATCACCAGCGGCGATGAATTGACGAACGATATCGCGGTAGAGATCGAGGCTGTCAGGTTGCGCTTGGATTTTAACGGCGAGAGCGGCGGCTTGTTCGATTGCGGTACCAGAGTCGGTAACTGTACGAGCGGCTTGTTCGAGGCGTAGAGCTTCGTCTTTGTCTTTAAGTTTGGATTGGAAGTCACCTTTGTCTTCCCAATTTCCTTTTCGCATCGTTTTGCTAACAGATGCTTTACGAACGGCCTCTTGGAGGTCGCCATTTCCAGGGAAAATTTTCAAGCCTGCATCAGCTGCATTGAGGGCAGCATCGTATTCGTGTGCGGCAATCCAGGTGTTCGCTAGGTCGATGAAGTGTTGAACATTTTTTGCGTCGACCTGAGTGAGTTCTTCGTAGGCGAAGGCAGCGAGCTCAGGGAAGTCGAGTTTGAGCGCAGCGGCTGCGAGTAATTTATTGGCACCGATGTCACCTGGCTTTTTGGCGAACGTGTCTTCGGCGGCTTGGATAGCGGCGAGAGGATCTTTTTCGGCTACTTTGTCGGGGTTGCCACCGAGTAGTCCATCGAACAGACCTTTTTTGACTCCGAGAATAGCTTTTTGGGAACGGCGGAGTGAGCGACGTACTTCTAAGCAACCTGGATTACGCGACAAGATGCCAGCGAGAATTTCCATGGCATATTGTGGATTGGTCTTGAGTTGTTGATCGGCGGCAGCGATTTGCTTTTGCAGGCGTGGATCAAGTTCTGTAATAGCTACTTTTTTCATTTAGGGGGTATAAATAGACGTCCGAAAAGTGAGGCTCAGAGGGCGATTGGTCAATCCCTTCGACGTAAAAAACGTAGGTGGCGACGGAGGGCGGGGCGCAGTGGTTCGGCAATGATTTTACCTGGGCAGCTCATTTTTCCGCAGGTACAGGGGTTAAACAGGCTTTCTGATAGCGAAAAGCCGTAATCAAAGGTTATTTCGTCACCCGGCAGGATGGCTGACGACGCACAAAGGTTAGCAATATTTTTCGACTCATTCATCACTAGTTCAGCGTTGGGTTCGCAGGAGTGGTTGGCTGAGCGCGCAGGATTTTGGATGTCGGAACCGTCTATCCAGAGTCCGGGTTTAATCTCCAAAATATAAGTAGCAGACGACTCCGAAGATTTTATCGGCCGAGAGGTAAGAACTTTTCCCAAGTAAGGGGCGATGATTTCGCCTGGCGAAAAGCCGCGCGTTGCGAAGAGACCTTGACCCGAAATAGCTGAGGGGCGTGTGGTGACGTCCCAGCTACTCATATTTCGGATTTGAGATCGCGTGTCATGAGTGCGGTGACACCAGCACGTGCATCGAGACCTTCAAAAAGAATTTTATGGAGACAGAATAAAATCGGAGCGTCGACATTACGCGACTTTGCTAAGCGGCTGACCGTTTCGGTAGCGCGGTGGCCTTCAACGGCATCGCGACGTGATGCAAGATCAGCGAGAGCTTGGGAGGCATTGCGTGCAATGGCTTCACCTAGAGCACGATTACGACTCCATGAGCCGTGGGCTGTAGCCATCAAGTCACCGACGCCACTGAGTCCGAGGAAAGTTTCGCTTTTACCGCCAAGGGATTCACCCACACGCATCATTTCTTGAAGGGCACGTGTCAGAAATGCTGCTTTAGCATTGTCGCCTAGTTTCAAGCCATCGCATAAACCAGCACCGAGGGCGTAGACATTTTTCAAAGTGCCGCCAATTTCGACCCCAGCGATATCGGTCGATGTATAAGTGCGAAGTGAAGGTCCGCTGATGGCGGCTTGGACTTCGCTCAAAGTTTTTTCGTCAGCATTCGATGCGAGAACCATCGCGGTTGGTTGGGCGCGAGCGACTTCTTGAGCGTTACTCGGTCCGTTAAGTGTGCCGACAGGAATTTTTCCGAAAGCTTGTGACATCAGTTCGCACGGACGCTCTAAAGTTTTTTGATCAAGTCCTTTGGTGAGCGAAACTACCATCTTCACGGTCGGAGATGATTTAATGGAGGGTCCGATTTGTTTGAGTAAATCGGCGAGACCTTTAGATGGGTAGGCGAGGAAAACGATATCCGCGTCCATTAAAGCGGGAACAGCTTCGAGACCAATTTGAATCGAAAGAGGTAATTTATGTCCGGCCAGGTAATCTTTATTTTCGCGCGAGCTCGCGAGTTCGAGTGCTTGTTCGATACGACGAGGAACGAGAGTGACCGTGTGGCCTTGACGATTTAAGTGTAAACTAAAGGCGGTGCCCCAAGCACCTGCACCAAAGATGACGCAGTTCATTTTTTTAGTCCTGGTTTTCTTACTTTTTTAGCCCAGCGTTGAACAGCGGCAACAGCATCGCGGTGTAACTGGGCTTCGGGTTTAACAAAAGGAGGAGGGTTGGAGGTGAGTCCGAGCAAATCATGGATAACGAGGATTTGTCCATCGCATCCTTTGCCTGAACCGATACCGATGGTTGGGATTTCAAGAGACTCCGTAAGTTGTTGAGAGAATTTTTCATCCACACATTCAATCACAATGCTAAAGGCTCCAGCGGCAGCGACGGATTGTGCATCAATCAAAAGTTTTTGTTGATCGGCAGGATTTAATCCGCGGCGTTTATAACCTGTCGAGTGAACGCGTTGAGGCATGAGTCCGATGTGACCCATAACAGGAATACCGGCGTCGACTAATTTAAGAATCGAAACTGCGAGTGTAGCACCGCCTTCAATTTTCACACCGTGAGCACCACCATTTTGCATGAGTGTGCGGCAGGACTTAAGAAGTTTTGGGAAGGGCTCGTGTGCAAGGGCGAAGGGAAGATCGGCGATGACGAGAGCGGAAGGTTTGGCGCGAACTACGGCGGCGGTGTGGTGAACCATCATTTCGAGGGTCACGCCGACGGTATCTTCCATGCCGAGTACGGTGTTGCCGAGGGAGTCGCCCACGAGGATGAGGTCAGCACCGCCTTGGTCGGCTATGCGGGCGGTTACGGCATCATAGGCGGTAAGGCATACGATAGGACGGGTGCCTTTGAGTGCGCGAATGGACCGGGTGGTGGACTTCACAGAGATGTCATTAGGCTTAGAGGTGTCGCTTGTAAAGCGTCAGAGATGTCTTTAGGGTCAGAATATGCTATTCAACCTTTTTAAGAGGTTTAAACCCAAAGATTATCGGCCCATGGGGTACCGATATCAGATACTCGATACCGGAAAAAATTTCTCAATTTGGGAGACGATTAAAAGATTTTTCGACTCCGAAGGCTACGTACAAACTCCCGAAGAGCCTTCACGCTTTTGGGTACGCTATCGCCGATTCTTTATTTTGGTTTTCGCACTCATCGCTGGCTGGATTCTCGCCGAGTCGATTCTTGCTTGGAATTTTTTCGACGGCTAAAATTATTTTTTTGGAAAGCCGATAATATCGATGCCTAATTTTTTAGCGTGAGCAATGACCGCGGGGCGATCGATGAGAATGACGCTATCGACTTCGAGCGCGGCTTTTTGTACGCCACCCTTGGCCATACTTTCTAAAGTTTGAATTCCGAAGCAGGGAACATCGAATCGGAAATCTTGAGCATGCTTGGATGTCTTAATCAAAAGCATTTCTTTGCCGCCGGTCTGGGCGCAGCGTTGGATCATTTGGTCAGTGCCTTCAAAAGCTTCGACGGCGATGACGGTGCCTTTGGCGGTGACGACCGATTGGCCAATATCTAGGCGGGCCATTTCACGTGCCATGCGTGTACCAAATTCTAATTCCGTGTCGGAAATACCGCAGGACCAGCCAGTCAGGCAGCCCGTTGAGACGAGGTGTTCGTCGAGGAATACTCGTGCGTCGAGCATCTTGATGCCGAGGTTTTCAATCTCTTCGCTGATTGCGCCAAAAATGGTTTCGGCGTTTCGTTCTTTAAGTTTAGCAAACAGAGCGACTAATTTTAAATCAGGAATCATTCCTGAGAAAAGTTTCCGCGGTGTGATTTGTCCGGCCATCACTGCACCTGCTGCCCCGACTTCTTTTAGGGCATCGAGCAATTGACCTAATTTTCCGACTGTGATGGAGCGATGGTCTCCAGCGGAAAACGTTTCGATTAATTTAGGATCTGTTTCTTGTTCGAAGGACAGAAGCTTGATGTTTGCACCTTGGGCGCGGGCAGATTCGATGAGGAGGGCGGGGTAGCGTCCTTGGCCCGCGATGACGGCGATGGGTTTTTTAAGGTCGAACCCTTCAGGTAGAAATTTTGTGGCAACGGCCATGGGTGTAGTGTTTCTCGGTATTTGCTTGGGCTCAAGCCTGCTTTGGATTGCCAGCGGGCTCAAGTCTGCAAGTATGGCGATATGTCAGCCTCATTTGGCATTTTAGGAGGTACTTTTGACCCTCCGCATGCTGGCCATGTGGCGGCGGCGACGGCGGCGTGGCGTCAATTATCACTAGACCAGGTAAGAATTATTCCTGCAGGCTTAGCTCCATTGCGTGCAGCTTTACCACTAGCATCTGCAGCCGATCGATTGGCGATGTCACGTTTAGCTTTTGAGCCCTGTCCATGGGCCGTGATTGATGACCGCGAAGTTCGCCGCGAGGGTGTGTGTTGGTCGGTCGATACCGCACGCGAATTAGCTAAGGAGTTTCCGAATGCTCGACGTGTTTGGATTATTGGGGCGGATCAGTTGGCTCGGCTGGATCGATGGAAAGATGTAGATGAATTGGGTCGTTATGTGGAATTTGCGGTTTTGAGTCGGGATGACATTTCGACGGAACCACCTCGATCGATTGCGAATAAGGTAAAAGTTACCATTTTAAAGGCGCCACCCGTGAAGGTTTCATCTACCGCATTGCGTTTGTCGTTAAAGGAGCGAAAGCCTTTTGGAAACGGCTTGCCCAAGTCGGTACGTGCCTACATCGATGAGCACTCACTTTATCAATCCTAACATGCCTGCACCTAAAAAGAAAAAATTTAAACCTGCATTAAAATCAAAAGCAGGACCGAAGCCATTACGCCGTAAAATTATTAAAAAGCCTGCGGTCAGTAAGGCGAAGACGCGCTCGGAGTCGGTTAAGCCCGTAGCCCAGAAAGTAGCCTCTAAGATTCCTGCACATGTGATTGCGATTATCAGAGCGCTTGATGACAAAAAAGCTGAGTCGATTCGCGTCTTAGAATTGGGCCAACTTTCATCCGTTGCAGACTATATGGTCATTGCTACTGGTACATCCGATCCGCATTTGCGTGCCTTACGCATCGAAGTTGAAAAAGCTTTAGATGAGGTTGGCTCCCCAGCCCGTGGCACTGAGTCACAAAAGGAAAGCGGTTGGACAGTGGTGGATGGCTTTGATGTTCTCGTGCATATTTTCCGTCCTGATGTCCGTGAAAGTTACAGCATGGAATCTCTCTGGCGCGATGGCTTGGACATCCCTGTTGGTTCGATTATTAAATAATAAATTTCCGGTGGTGGTAGCGGGCAGAATTGAACTGCCGACCTCAGGCTTATGAGTCCCGCGCTCTAACCATCTGAGCTACGCTACCGAAAACCGGAAGAAAGTATCTCAATCAGGTCGTCTCAATGCGTCAAGCGGATTGAAGAATTAGCCCTTGGACCCTGCTAAAATCCAGAAAACTATGAGCCAAATGAGGGCACTGGCTGTAGCGAGGGTAACGTAAAGTTTTTGCTGATCTTTAACGATATCGCTCAGGCCATGATCCTGAATGGTGGCATTAATGTGTCGGACAGATAAGTACGGAAGTCCGCATCCAGCAAGCGTTCCAAAGGCCAGAAGAACGAAACGGGAAGAGAACGGAAAAGCAGATTTAGTTAAAAATTCTAAGATGGGTACGATGAGCGAAAATAAAAGTGGGAAAATAAAAGTAGAGCCACACCAGAGGTAGCCCATCCGTACGGTGTGTTCGAGATTCGGCTTAGTATTTTTATTATTAGTTTCGGAAACTTTTATTTCAGGAGGGTTGCTCGCTGATTCCTGATTTTTAATTTGTGTGGCGGTCGCGATGGGCGAGCGGCTTAAGCCAATAGTACGGAAGTACTCGCGAATGGTTATCCAGGAGCCTTCGACTTCGATGTTATGAATCAGGCTAATTTCACCCGCACGTAATTTATCGCTGATCTGTCCGAGGGAGAGAGGTTCGGATATGACACCTTTCCAGCGTAGGCGAAATGTAGATTGCTTGCTCATTGATTATAAATCACGGCCGAGGAGAATGACTTCCCAGCCTCCTTCAGGTGGGTTGAGGTTGGCAGGGATTCGGGAGGCCTGTGCGGCTTCGGTGACCGTGGTTGAGAGGCGTAAGAGTGGAGAAAGGGGTGCAGGTTCGTTGATGCGGGTGCGGCTTCCGTCGGCGTCTACGCGATAAATCACATTAGCCTTTCCTTCATTATCTATACCAAAAATGAGCGTGTTAGAAATTTTCTCGCGCAGGATCGGTTCGCCTTCGTTGGACTGAAACCCGACATAAATCATCTTCTGGGTGCGAAGTGTTGCTAATAGGCTCCGCATGAAACGTGCTTCTTCGGCGTAAGTGCAGCCCCCTTGACGAAGGAGAATTGATTTAAGATCGCCCATAACGTCAGCCCATTTTTCTTTGAACAGAAAGTCGTAGGAATTGATTGAACTTTGCGTGATGCGGCGGAGTTGCTCGGCATCGCGCTGTGCTGAGGGTGAATATAAGATTCCCCAGATTTCAGGACGTTGATTAGCAACCTTGAACAGTTCCTGTAGTTGGTAGGCACGTAATTCGAAGTAAGGTGCGGTGCTTCGACGAACTAAATCGAGCTTACGAATGATGGGTTCGGAAAGTTTGCCGTTTTTGACTTCGAAGAATCGATTGAATTGTCGGAGGTAATCGAGTTCGCCCAGTGGCGTTTCTTCGACCAAGTCTTCACCTTTAGAGATAAATTCACCTTTATCGGTTCGAAATTCTCGACGACTCCAAGAGGAATCGATGAGTTCACCGTCACGATTTAACTCTTTAGCGCTCAGTACATATTCAATTCCGCCGTTGAATCCTTTGCGTTGCAGGTCGACTTCGCCCGAGATGACGACGCTCCGTATTTTTTTGACGCCTTCCGACGAGTTTTGACGGACATAATAACGGCGAAGAGAGAGGGCGGTACGTGTATCGGCTAAAGTCTGAACTATATTTGCCTCATAGGGTGTAAGTTCAGAGGGCTGGAAGAGACCCGATGGATCAGTATTGGGAATATTATCCCACATGGCACCGATGTGTGGAGCAAGGACGGAGCGGGGAAGGGTAAGAATCTTTGGGGAGTGATTTATAACATTAGTTGCAGACTTATTTAAATGTGAACTCGCTGTGTTATTTTTGATAATAGAACCAAGCGCATTGAGATACTCCTTAAGGTCAGGAGCTTGGGTTAGGCTTTGAAGTTGGGAGAGGGCATTATTTTCGTTCTCTATTCTGACATTAGCTCGATCAATTTCCGCATTGGCTTCGTCTAAATCTTTCACGCCTGCCATGGAGAGGCTGAGAATGAGTGGACGAATTTTTTCAATGGTGCTTATGGCATTCGTTAAATCGGCAATCTTATCGTTACTGCCGAGTGATTTTTTAAGTTGAATGCGCAGATTGAATAATTGAGTCCGACTCTCTTCGGTAATTTTTTGGCAGGTCGAAAGAATGACTCCGGGCTCAGGACATAACTTCTTTAAATCTTCGTTGGCCTTAGGTCCAACTTGAGCAAGTGCTTGAATGTAGGCCTTGGCGTGGGTGCTAATTTCCGCGTAGTTTGAGAGATTAATGCCCGATTTGAAGGCTTGCTGTAAGTAATTAGCTTCGGTGCGGAGATTAGTCAGGCTTTCGCGTTGTTTCTGAATTTCCTTTTTTATTTCCGAGTATTCGTCGACGAACTCGGAACTTTTTTCAGTTATACTATAATTTTTATTATCGCTCGTCAGTTTCTGGGCGGCGGTTTCAGTATCCCAGGCTTCTAATAGTGATCTGATTTCTTGGAAGTTACGTCGAGCTTCTGATTTTAATTCTTGTGTGCGATAAGCGTAGAAGAGTGCACTGACGAAAAGCAAAAATCCAGCAATCCAAGTAAAGATTAACAGCGCGTAGCGACGAGTGAGGCGCGAACGAGTTAATTTTAATGCCGAACTTACTTCATCAATCAATCCGCTCGGTAGATGTTCGGAGTAGTTTTTAGCACGCTCTAGCCAGTCATTAAGACTGGAAATAAGAATCACGGGCGAATGGCCGTTCTGAATACTTTGACAGAGATTTTCCCACTGCGAGACGAGGAGTTGAGTATTGGAGTTAACCGCCGCTTCGGCTTCATGTGCCGCCGCGAGCTCCCCCGCCCAATTTTCTAGATTAATAATCGAGGATAGGGCATCCCCGGAGAGGTTGAGTTGGTGATCCCGTTCAAGTGTTCTAATTTTAGCTAAAGAGTTAATACATGACTCCCACAGTTGATTACTTTTAGCGGCCTCTGCGTCTTTGATGAGCGCGGGAATTTGTTGAGATGCTTTTTGACGCAAAATAGTGATTCTGCGGTTAAGTGCATTAATCCACTGAGGCTTGGAATTTAAGTCATCGTCACCAAATCGTTCCATTAGCCCCATCAAATTAATCGCTTCATCATCTTTATTCTCATTCAGTAGTTTTTCTAATTGATTGAGAGACTCGCGAATAAACTTGGCGGACAAGCGAATTAATTCTGAGCGTGCGGTAGGGTCTTCGGGATTAATTCTGACGATTGAGCGGAGGACATTGAGAGCACGATCTTCATCGCGGGTGCGCATGGCTTCGCGGTATTCGCGATAGAGCGGATGGTTCTCGCCGATAGATTTTCCATATAAACCTTCGACCGCTAAGACATGTTGTTCATCGAGAATGAAGCCGGAGGGGAGTCCGCGTTCACGGCAGAGGTTATGCCAGCGTTCGGAATCGGCAAAACTCAGTTGGCTGCAAAGCGTGAGCAAGTCGGGTTCGGTTTCGGCAATTTGAAAAGCTGCGTAATCATTACCATTACGAATCAGGGTATTGCATTGTTCGAGGCGTTCCCGGGCACGTTGGCAAAGTGCGGAGTACTCACTGGCTAAGGTGCGCGCTTCGAGGTCGGGCGTGCCGATTTCGAGCTGTCCACGAATACGTGCGATGAGTTTATCAATTTGCATTAGGCTTATTGAAACTCAATGAGGGTGGCGCCGGCGTCGCCTTTAGGGCTAACGATGAGAAGCGACCAAGGACGTCCGGCATTGATGTAATCGCCTTGGGCAAAAAACTGTTTCCGTGATTTAATGATTTCTTTGTTCGATATACGCGTACTTTCTTTGTATTCGTTCCGCAGTAAATCGGTTTCGAGCAGTGAGCGTGTGGCACGAATGGAGGCTAGGTCGTGATCGGGAAATTCGTGTCCAGTGGGGTAGAGTCCAACGGATCCGCTTTCAGGTTGAAAAGCTCGTAATGCATTTTCGGCCCAAACGGCAGCATGAACCACACCTGTATCTTTATCTACTTCGAGAGCCCAGGTGCCGAGATTGAGAGGCTTAATTTTTTTCCAGTCAGCAATCAGGGCGATACACTGACGGGTGCCATCGGCTAGAGTAATTTCTAGTAAACGATTCTGTTCCTGTAAACTTGTCGCGGTTCCATCTGAAAAATTAAGTTCTATAGATTTTTTCTTAGGTCCGATGCCAACAATAACGGGGGCGGTGCCTGCTGTGCCATTGGTTTCAATCCAGTAGCTCTGTCCGCCGCGACGTATTTCAGCGTTAAGATAGGGAGTAAGATTATCCCGTTTATGGAAACTGGTTAATGGAAGTAAACGTACGCGTGCACTCACGGTGAGTTCTGGGGTCACCTTGGTTGATTCAATAAAACTTAGAATCTTTTCGGCGCCAGCATTGCTCAATTTAAACTCTGCTGAGGAGGGAGCTGCTTTACCGAGATCGGTCGTTTGCCAGCTACCGCTAATCAAGATAACTGGACGAGCGTCTAATTGAGAAATAATTTGAATTTGTTCATTCACGTTTACTAACTTTTTCCAATTGGCGTCGACCGGTATATTTAACTCAGTGCCAATACGTACCGCCGTGGCGGCGTCTTCGGCAATTTCAGTGACGGTGTTATTGTCAAGATTTGGCAGGGTGAGACGTTGTAAAAGTTGAGCGGCGGTTTTTTCGGCGTAGTTTTTTGTAATACGGATTAAGTATTGTTCGCGATAACGCTCAGCAAAGGTTGGGGAATGATTGACACTTTCGATCCAGAGTTTACCTGCCTCGACATATTTTTCACTGTCTAAAAAACTAGCGACTCCTTGTATCGCAATATTGCTACGAATGATGTCATTGCTTTGACTCGTGTTAATCGCGGGCGCTGGCTGGTTATTGGGGGTAATGGTTTTTGTAGAACGGTCGCTAAACTGGCCGATGACCAATGCAGCAACGAGTGCGAAAATTCCCAGACTGAAGAAAATAATTATTACATTCCAAGGTACTTTGGTGCCAGTTGCTTTCGGACTATTTTCAGATGACTTATTTTTTTCAGTGCTCTGACGAATAGGAATAGGTGCACTATTCCCAGTGGCTGCTTGGCGTGCCAGTTCGCCGGTTGGGGCGGGCAGTTGCTGGGTTTGATTGAGATTGATTTCGGGTCGGCCCGCGACTGAGCCAACGGCCCAATGAAATCCATCCGAACCTGTAACAATTACATTAGAAGTAAAGGTCGCGTACCACGCCGATTGCCCGAGCAATGCAGCGGATTCTGCTAAGAGACGAAACAGAATTTTGTCTTCAGGTGGTTGAGTGAGGCAAAGTGTAGCAGGCCCTGCGTCATTGACTAACCAAGCGGCTTTGGAACCAGTGCCTGAAAATTCACGCCAGCCCGATGCTGGGCGGAGTGGTGGAGCGTTATCGAGTACCAAGGGGCGAGGATCTTCCGCAAGCCAGGTGGGCTCTTTAGTCCATTCCGTTAGCCAACCATTCCAGCGAAAAGCAATCGCTGCGGGTGGTGGAAGTACAGCAGCTTCTTCAGCGGTGAAAATTATGTGATGAGCGAGACGATTATCGCGTTGCGAGTAGTCGAGTCCGCGAGCCACGAATCGAGATAGCACGAACCAGTTAGCATTACTGGCTTCTATAATTCGAAAAGTAAAAGTAGCACCCTGTGGATTTTGATGCGGTGTGCCGATGGATTCTAAAATTTGTGCTAAGCGCTCGGGAATAGAGCGATGGCGTGCAACGGTGCAATATCCAGAACGCCCAGCCACGAGGCCACGTGGGGCGGAAGTGAATATGAGTTGCAAGGGCATAAAATTATTTTCCAGGAATCAATTCGGGCGAAGCTAAATGCATGAGCCAATAAACAGGGGCTTCGACGAAGGCGGGGGCGAGTTTTTTGGGGTCGGGGGCGATACGACCTTTATTGGGGCCTTCAGGAATAACGACGGGTTGGTGTCCGAAGGATGTAGCGGCGAAATAACGAATTTCTTTGGTCAGAGATTCAGCGGTTGCGACGAGTCCGGGGCAAAGTTGAATGAGAACTTCTCGCACGCGGTCGGAATTTCGGTGAATGGCTTCTAAATCGAGTTTACCGTTTTGCAGGATTGGCTCGAGTGGCGATTTAAGCATGAATTGCCAGGTGTCGCACTTGCCGACGACAAAGGCTAAGGGAGTTGCGATGCGTTCTTGTTGAGAGATTCCCATGACGCGCTTGATACGAGTTTCCATTTCGGAAAGGATCGTGTCTTGTTGATCGATGCGACCCTTGATGGAGAGTTGAGGATCATCGACGCCGACTAATTTAGCTTTGAATCGTGCATTTGCTGTTGGGTCGAAAAGGAAGATGAGTCCGGCCGAGGTGGCCACGTGCATTGCGCCGGGCGAATCGTGGATATCGATTCCAGGCTCGAAATGTTCTCCAGCGTTATCGTAGAAAATAATCGAAGTCTCTTTTTGTTTTTGGCTGGGAACGCTGAGCGTGTAAATAAATGGGCGGGGGAGAGAGACGATTCGTCCGAGTCGCGGAAGTTTTTCGTAAGTGGCGCCTTCGAGTGCAGTTTTGCCCAAGAGTGCTTCTTCGGGTGTGGTGGCGGAGAAGAGGGAGTTCCTCATTTGGTTGAGGAGCAAGTTGCCTGTGGGGTCGGCGTCTTTGAAGGCCAGTCCGAAGTCGGTCGGTAGTTTCTCTTGGAGAATTCTAGTAAGTACGGCTAAATAATAAGATTTACCTGCACTTGGAGCTCCCACGATAGATAAAATCTGGTGAGGCATGTCGAGATAGCCTGGTGGGAGCTGGCGGCGACAGTGTGGGCAGGCGATGTCAGTGCAGGCGAGGCCCATGGGGTCGAGCGCCAGACCTTGGTCGTTAAAGCGGGTGGGGTGGAAGCGAAGTCGCGCATCGCTACCGAGGATCGGATCACCACGAAGATCTTCATGGACGGCGATGCTGAGAGCATCACCCGGATTAAATCGCGTCCAACAGACTGGGCAGCTGTGACTCCCTTTATTTTTTTCTTCTGCTAAAGTGACGTGAGATTTTGTTGGCGTGAAATTTTCTTCGTGCGGGCTGAGGTGACTGGCGATTTGAGAAAGATTAAAACCCACTTCGAGGCCGTTGGGAGTGCAGGCGAGGGTTTCGGGCGCGCGACCCATTTGCTGGGCCGCATTCAAAAGTTGGCTGGAGGGGTATTGACCAATGTTTTCACCAGTCGAAGCATCAAACAATGTCCAGAGTGTATTATTTACTTCGCTGAAATCCATTTCCGCATTCGGACTAATCACCCAAAGAGAATCGGGAAATTGTAGTGTCGTAGTTTCGGAAATTGGTGTGGGCTTAATCAGTAAATTTCCGTTCACAAAAATCTTTTTTCCAGCGACTGATTCGATGGAAATGTGACCAGGATTCTGAGTGAGAATAATGGATGGCAAAAGACTCTCTGCTGGGAGTTTTGCGGGGAGGGTCTCAAAGCTGCCCTTAGTGCCTAAGGTGCAATTATACCACTGCACGATGGCTTTCTTCTTACTGGAGGTGAACATAGGTCCTTTTGGGCGTAAAATAGACTAAAGAGAGCAGTTGAATTCTGCAAGGATGTCAGTACTATAGTCAGTCACCCCACCATTAATTACCCCTAATTATGGACAATGAATCAGATGACCTTACCCTAGATCGTGCCCGCAAGGGTGATTTAGATGCCTACAATCAATTGGTAATAAAATACCAAGAGAGAATTTTTGCGAAGGTTTTTTCGATGCTACGAAATAGCCAAGACGCTGAAGAAATTACCCAGGATACTTTTATTCGTGCACACCGTGCGCTTGCGACCTTTCGAGGAAATGCTAGTTTTTCGACTTGGATTTATCAAATCGGAACTAATTTAGCTCGAAATCGCTACTGGTATTGGCGCCGCCGTAAGCGCGATGAGTCGATGTCCTTAGACGCAGATCTTGGAGAAGACGCTGGGGCGACCTTACACGATATTTTATCCGATGGTGCACAGGGGCCAGGTCATGAGGCCCAGCATAATGAATTTGTTAAAAAAGTTGCCGAATGCATGGAACAATTAAAGCCAGAACATGCTCTGATACTGACAATGCGTAATGTTCAAAATATGTCCTACGAAGACATTGCCGATGAGCTCGGACTTTCAATCGGTACGGTTAAAAGCCGGATTAATCGTGCACGCGAGGCATTACGCGAACTCATGGGAGATGAGTATTTAAAGTGAGTTTATCGGAATTCGAAAACTTAGTAGAACGCTATCTCGAGGGGAATATCTCTCGGGTCGAGGAGCTGCGTTTGTTGGAGTTAATTAAAGAATTTCCTGAATTCAAAAATCGTTTCAAAGCTAAGGTTCGATTACATGAGGCAATGAATAAATGCCTCGCTACAAATAAAACTAAGCAGGCCTATCTTTCGTTTGCCTGGTTGCGGATTTATGTAAAACGCATGAGCCAAGTTGCTTCTTATGCCTGCTTGGCCGCTTTGGTTTTTGTACAACTCAGGGTTACAATGCCAGCAGAGTACAGCGGGGCGCTTTATCACCTCGGTGCAGTGATCAGTGATGATAACGATGATTTCGTGGACGGTGTTTCGACCGATGAGATGTTGGCTAATTCTGAACCAGAAGATTTGTTTGATGCGGGGATGTCGGAATTTGATAATACGGATACGGCTTCCCCGATGGATGAGGTAGACTTCACGGAAGCATAAGAATCCTCCTTGCCTAAGTGCGTTGAGCCTTGTGTGCTAATGCCAGCATGCAGGCCGAATCTTCCAGGCCAGAAATTCGTCTCAAGGGCATCGCCGCGGCACCCGGTGTTGGCCGTGGTCCAGTATTTCTACTTCAAAAGGGTATGCCGGTGATTTCGTGTGTAAAGGTGCAGGATCCCGAAACAGAAATTCGCCGATTCGAAGAAGCCATCGTCGCCACCCGTCATGAAATTACAAACTTACGTAATAAGGTTGTTGATGAATTAGGTGAATCCGAAGCCGCTATCTTCGATGCGCACTTATTAGTCTTAGAAGATGTAGCCCTGATTGATGAAGTAATGAAAGAAGTTCGCTCAACGGGGTTTAATATTGAATTTTGTTTTCAGGAAGTCGCCCAACGTTACATCGATATTTTTGAAAATATGGAGGATGATTTCCTCCGCGAGCGAGCTTCCGATATTCGCGATGTAACCAGTCGCGTCATGAATCAGTTAGTTGGAACCAGTCCGCAACGCCTAGGCACGCCGTTGCATAAGCAAGTAGTCGTCGCTAAAGATTTAACACCTTCCGAGACGGTTACATTGCCGACGGACGGAGTGGTTGCCTTTGTGACCGAGGAGGGCGGACGCACTGGACACTCCGCGATTATGGCTCGTTCGCTTGAAATCCCAGCCGTCGTCGGCGTACGTGGATTGCTCGATGTGGTGAATGAGGACGATGTGATTCTGGTGGATGGCGAATTAGGTCTAGTAGTAATTAATCCAACCGCCCAAACAATCGAGAGCTATCAGGCTAAAGAACTTACTCTGCAGAATCGCCGTGATCGAGTGATGAAAGAAATCGGCATGCCCGATCGCACCCTCGATGGCGTTAGTTTTAGTCTCCAAGCCAATATCGGTGGACCAGAAGACATGGAAGATATCGGACGGTATTACGCTCATGGTGTGGGACTTTATCGTACAGAAAATTTATTCTTACGTCTCGATGCTTGGCCGACAGAAGAAGAGCAGTATCAAGAGTATGCTGCAGTCGTTAAGCAATCGAACGGCAAGGTGATAACATTTCGCACACTTGATTTAGGGGGCGACAAACGCTTGGGCGATTTAACCGATGAGGCGAATCCATTCATGGGTTATCGCGCAATTCGACTTTGCTTGGATCGACCTGATATTTTTAGAACTCAATTACGTGCGATACTTCGAGCCGCGCTTTTAGGTCCCGTCGCAATCATGTTCCCAATGATTTCGAGTCTGGAAGAATTACGTAAGGCTAAAGAATTTCTCCGCGGAGTCGCCACCGAACTCGCCAGCGAAGGTATCACACCGAAAGAAGTGATTCGCCTGGGTGCGATGATTGAGATTCCTGCCGCTGTAGCCGTGGCGGAAGAATTAGCCCAGGAGGTAGATTTCTTTAGCGTAGGTACTAACGATTTAGTCCAATATTTACTAGCGGTTGATCGCGGTAATCAAAGAGTTGCCACGCTTTATGAGCCGGCCCATCCCGGATTCATCCGCACAATGGATAAGATATTTACCTCTGCAAAAAAGAACAAAGTCACTTCAGCTGTTTGCGGAGAGTTGGCCGGAGATTCACTCTGGGCTCCGTTATTAATCGGAATGGGAGTTAATGAATTAAGTATGACACCGTCAGCGATTCCTGATGTAAGATTTATTTTAAGACACTCTTCGCAGTCCGAACTAAAATCGTTGGCGGAAAATGTTCTCAAGATGACTGAGACCGCTCAGATAAAAAATCTGATGAATGAGTTTTCACAAAGTAAATTAAAGTTACGCTAATGTCATCAGAGCCGCTGCCGAATCCGCACATCGTATCGCTCAAAGGTTATGTTCCTGGCGAACAACCGCAGGGTGGTGGTTGGATTAAATTAAATACCAACGAAAATCCCTATCCGCCCAGCCCACGTGTGGTAGAGGCGATTAAAAAGCACTTAGGCGAAGACGGTGCGGCTTTAAGACTCTATCCCTCGCCCGATTCTGTACCGTTGCGTAAAGCGATAGCTACATTGCATGGTTACAATGCCGATAACATTGTCGCAGGTAATGGGTCGGACGATATTCTTAATTTATTGGTAAGATCTTACGCGGATTTAAATCGCCCAATCGGTATGTTGGATCCGAGTTACTCGCTTTATCCTGTGATTGCCGCTATTCAGGGTGCGTCCGTGGTGAAGGTTCCCGTCGGACAAGATTTTTCATTAGATATTAATGCAGTGGTAAATTGTGGGGCATCGATTTTTTTCCTGACTAATCCGAACGCACCTTTGGGAATTTCTTTTTCGACTAAACAAGTCGAAGAGTTGGCTCAGGCATTTTCAGGAATCTTGGTAGTGGATGAAGCGTATGCAGATTTTGCTGAGGAGGATTGCACGCAATTGCCTTTAAAATATCCACACGTCGTTGTCACACGCACGCTTTCTAAATCCTATTCGTTGGCTGGAATGCGTGTAGGCTATGCGCTTTGCTCATCCAAGGTTGCAGAAATTCTTCATCGTGTTCGCGATAGTTACAACGTGGACAGACTGGCTCAAGTTGCTGCCGTGGCTGCGTTGGAAGATCGCGAGTGGTTAAAACAAACTATTCAGAAGATTAAAACCACGCGCACCCGACTCATCACGGAGCTCACTCAACTCGGTTGGAAAATTAATCCCTCCTTAGGTAATTTTATTTTAGCTAAACCAAGAAGTAGGACTCAGGAATTTTCGAGTGCGACGGCCGAGTCCGCATTTAATTTTTTGAAGGAGCATAAAATTCTAGTTCGTCGATTCCCGCATCATCCGCTCACGGAAAAGTCTTTAAGAATAACCGTGGGAACCGACGCGGAAATGGACGGTTTTTTAAAGGCAGCAAGGCTTTGGACGGAAGGGTGAGGTTGACATTTAGCCCTAGAGCGATGATTTCTTGGTTATGACTGCACGAACTCGCCAAGCGACGATTCGACGTAATACCGCCGAAACCAAGATAGATTTATCGGTAAATCTTGACGGCACGGGCGTATCGGAAATCAGCACCGGGGTGGCCTTTTTTGACCACATGCTGACGTTGCTCAGTCGTCACGCGATGATTGATCTCAAAGTTAAAGCTTCAGGCGATACCGATGTAGATTATCACCACACTGTTGAAGACGTGGGTATAGTTTTAGGATCGGCTATCAAAGAGGCCCTGGGCGACAAAGCTGGAATTCGTCGTTACGGTTTCTTCATTCTGCCGATGGATGAAACCTTAGCACGTTGCGTGATTGATTTAAGCAATCGTCCGATGCTGGTTTACCAAGCCGACATTGTGAACTTCATGGTCAAGGATTTCAACATAGCCTTAGTACGTGAGTTCTTCCAAGGCGTTGCGAATTCACTCGGCTGCAATCTACACTTGAAGGTGGAATACGGCGAAGAGCCTCACCACATCGCCGAAGCCTTATTTAAAGCCTTTGCTAAAGCCTTACGTGCAGCCGTTGAAATCGATCCACGTCAAGACGGACGCGTGCCCAGTACTAAAGGCACACTCGCTTAATTTGTGAGCACTGTAGCTTCTCAGCCTCGTCCACGTGTTGCCGTGATTGACTACGGCATGGGAAATTTGCGCAGTGTCAGTCGTGCTTTAATTGCGGTCGGTGCGGATGCGTACCTGGCCGCTAATCCTCGTGACGCAGAGAAAGCTGAGGCGGTTGTTTTTCCGGGTCAGGGCGCCATCGCCGATTGTATGGATTGTTTGGGTCGCACATCCTTCGATAGTTTTTTGAAGGAATGGATTAAATCCGATAAACCCTTTTTGGGCGTATGCTTAGGGCTGCAGGCTTTATTCGAACGATCAGAAGAAGGTAATCGTGCAGGCTTGGGAATTTTCCCTGGCATCATTTCGAGATTTGAGTCCAAGCCTCGCTTACGCATTCCACACATGGGTTGGAATGAGGCAATTTTCAGAGAATCCAGTCCGCTCACTGAGGGTATTAAGGTCGAGGGGGAGCCCTTTTACTTCGTCCATAGCTACCGTCTGGTGAAGACCGAGGAATCGCTCGTTTGGTGCGAGACGGATTACGCTGGCCGATTTGTAAGCGGAATTAAGCGGGGGAGGGTATTAGCGACGCAGTTCCACCCCGAGAAAAGTCAGGTCAAAGGCTTGCAAATCTACCGCAATTTTCTGACTTTAGTGAACCGCTAAGGGTATTCCCGTGGCGGCCCATCACCGTCATGAGCTCAAAAAATGCTATTCTCAAATTGGATGACAAAGAAATTGTCCTCCCAGTCATCGTAGGCACTGAGGCCGAGCGAGCTGTAGATATCCGCAAACTGCGCGACGAGACTGGCTATGTAACCTTTGACGACGGCTACGCGAACACCGGCGCTTGTGAATCGAAAGTTACATTCATCGACGGCGATAAGGGTCTGCTTCGTTACCGCGGTTACTCGATCGAAGAATTGGCCGAGAAATCTACCTTCATTGAAACTGCCTATTTATTAATTTACGGTGAGCTCCCTACGGCTGAACAACTAAAGACTTTTAAAGCACGCATTCTCGATAACTCACAAATCCACGAAGGTCTCCGTATCGCCTTGAGCGGATTCCCGGGCAACGCCCACCCGATGGCTGTCTTGTCGGCCACATTAAACACACTCGGTTGTTACTATCCTGAATTAGGTACCAATGAGCGTGCACACGACTTAGCTAAGTTCGACGAAACTGCCGCAGTTCTGATTTCTAAAGTTCGTACCCTCGCAGCATTAGCACACCGCTCCAAAGAAGGTGAGCCTCCCGTCTATCCAAAACCAGGTTTAGATTATTGCTCGAACTTCCTACACTTACTCTTCTCGCAGCCGAATGCTGATTTCGTGGTCCATCCTGAAGTCGCCCGTGCTCTCGATTTAATCCTTATTTTACACGCTGACCACGAGCAGAACTGTTCGACCTCCACCGTACGCATGGTGGCCTCGGGCGGCGCTAATCTCTTCCCATCCGTTTCCGCCGGTGTCTGTGCTCTTTGGGGTCCCTTACACGGCGGTGCCAACCAAGCTGTAATCGAAATGCTTCAAGAGATTCATGACTCGGGAGATGATGGCTCGAAATTTATCGCCGATGCAAAAGACAAAACCAAACAAGTTCGCTTAATGGGTTTTGGTCACCGCGTTTACAAGAACTACGATCCTCGCGCTAAGATTATCAAGGCGCAGTGCGATAAAGTTCTCAAGGTTCTCGGAATTAATGATCCGCTTTTAGCGATTGCAATGCGCTTAGAGGACGCGGCTTTAACCGATCCTTATTTCAAACAACGTAATCTGTATCCGAATGTAGACTTCTACAGTGGCATTATTCTTAAGGCCATTGGTATCCCCACAGAAATGTTCACCGTTATTTTTGCGATCGGTCGTATGCCTGGTTGGATTTCGCATTGGAAAGAAATCGCCGAAACACCTAAGCAGAAAATCCATCGTCCGCGTCAGATTTACGTTGGTAATACTGAACGTAAGTACGTACCGATTGAAAAACGCGGATAAGTTTTTAGTTCATCGTAATCGTCTGAACTAAAACATGACATCACCTCATACCTCAGAAGCGCGTATTGCGGTTGTCATTCCCGCTTTCAGAGAAGGTGAGCGTATCGCACGCGTTGTGCGCGATGTGAAATCGTTTGTACCAGTCGTGGTCGTGGTGGACGATTGCTCGCCCGATAATACTTCTGACGAGGCTCACTCATCCGGTGCTGTGGTGTTTAAGCATGAAGTTAACAAAGGCAAAGGTGCCGCTCTCAAAACAGCTTTTAAGAAGTTGGCCGAAATGGGTTATGACTACGGAATCACGATGGACGGAGACGGTCAGCACGATCCTCAACAGCTGCCCTTGTTCATCAAAGAGATTAACGAATCGCACGCTGCGATGGTCGTTGGAAACCGTTTTTCTAATGCACAGGGTATGCCCAAGGTGCGCTGGCTAGTTAATCGAAGTATGTCTTGGTTGATCAGCAAAATTTGTCGCTGTTCCATTCCCGATACGCAATGCGGCTACCGTGCAATTGCGGTTTCAAATCCTTGTATCTTGGCCGCTAAGAGTGACCACTTTGACTACGAGTCCGAAGTACTGATTTTGACTGCTCGAAATAAAGGCGTGATTAAGAGCGTACCCGTGAAAACCATTTATCAGGGTGAAGTGAGTAAGATTCGTCCGATGCGTGATACGCTTCGTTTCTTTAAACTCCTCTGGCGAATTTAATTAGTTCTTCGATTTAAACTCTTGGGCGTGAATTCGGAAGACCGATCGCCCAGGCTTATCACCGGTCGTGCCTAAGAGTTCGCAATGTCCTTTGACGGATGAGTCTTCTCTGTTGTTGAGTAATTCGAAGTCACGCTTTTCTCCGATACAAAGCACCGTACCTTTTTCTTGGACGAAATTAAGTAATTCATTTTCTAACTTAATTTGCCGTAAAGCGTGGTAGGAGTAGAATGGATAAAATGGACGGAAATTATCTTTAGCTTTTCCTTCTAAAGTCTTGGGCGATCCTACAAATATAGCCGTAGGTTTTTCTTTGAGATAGTAGTTAGCTGCCCGACCGAGGAAACTGCTGGTAATGACAGTCTCGTTGGGCTTTCTGGCTTCTTTGGCGATCTTACAGATGTCGTGACTGCCCACGGTTCCATCGAGTCGATCTTCAATCCAGAAGAATGACACAAAGATTAAAATGAGACTGAATGAGGTCGAGAAGGCTACCCAGCCGAAGGGGTTTTTACGAATAGCACAAATACCCGCTAGAGTTAACGGAATGCCGAGCGCAATGAGTTGTGCCAGGAAGGGCATTGAGTTCGGGTGAAATACTGGCGTGTACCAAAGTAGTAAGACTCCTTCGATGAGAGTGAAAATCGATACGAACCAAAATTCGCGACGCGTGAAACCGTGATTGATCCAACGCTCGAGTGTATGTCCAGCGAGTAGAGCCACAGGTACAAAGAGGAAGAATATATAACTCGGAATTTTGGTCTGAGCCACATTCATGAAAATGTATGACGGAATCAGCCAGCAGAGAATCAAGCAGAGGCCTTTGTGTTCTCGTAAGTCCTTAAACGAAGTACGAACATTTTGCCAAATGGCAGCGAGCGTCAGAGGAATCCAAGGGAGCGTTCCACCAATCAGAATTTCTAAATAGTAATACCAGGTATTGTTACCTTGGTGTTCGGAATAGAAAAACCGATCCCAGTTTTCATGGACGAAGAATGAATTCCAATAGTATGCCCAACCTGTGCCTGGTGCGGTCGGGCCCGATTGGTGGAGCGTAAACATCGCTAAATACCAAGGAGTCGCAATGAGCAGCCAAAGGGGGATGCAGATAGCTAAACTCTTTGCCGACCAGGGATGCTTGAGCTTTTGAATCCAGCCATAGGACAAGCCTGCCATCATCACAAAAACTAAGCCCTGAGGGCCTTTGGTGAGCATGGAGAGGGCAGAGGCGACCGTCACAGCAACCAACCATTTGAGTCGATTATCCTCATCGTGAAATGCTCTCCAGAGGCAGAACATGCTCGTTGTTATAAAAACAGTATGAGAAATGTCGGTGAGCATCAGGCGCGACATGACCACGAACATCGAACCGGTAGCTAGAACAACGGCAGCCAGAAATCCGGCAGTAGGCGAAAGCAGTTTTCGTCCGATTCCCCATGTGAGAAATACTAAAAACGTCGCCGCCAGAGTTCCCGGCAAACGTGCGGCAAATTCGTTATCACCGAAGACCGTTTGGGATAGGCAAGTTTGCCAGTAAAAGAGAATGGGTTTTTCAAATTGGGGTTCACCGAAGAGACGTGGAGTGACCCAGTCACCACTTTGTACCATCTCGCGCGTGGTCATTGCGTAGAATGGTTCATCGGGATCAATCAATCCGAGTGTTCCAAGTCTCCACCAGAATAAAAAGAAAACGAGAACAGCGAGTACGAACGCTTGAACGCGAGCAGAATTTAGGAAGGAAGGCATTAGGCAGAAAAGTTATAGGGTTCGGTAGTTTGGGCGAATTGTGAAAATCTACTTTGGCTCAAGGCCATTTGTGTTTTGTGGCACAAGATTGCTTGGAGTTTTTTATCCTGCTCTGTTGAGCTTAACTCAAGTTTGATTTGTGGCTTAGGCTTTTGGGTTATTTTCATTAACCAAGGACGATGAATTAAATACGTTAATACTGGGCATTTAAGAGGAGTTTCGCCGAGTGCAGTTCGTCCAAATAAATGGGTAGCACGGTGATCGGAGTGTCGGTCGAATTCACTCGGAAGAACGAGTAGGGTGGGTTGCCAGGCGATAAACTCGTCAGTTAAGTTTTCTAAAAGACTGTGCTCACCTTGTTTCCAGAGATTTAAAATTCCAGCGTCTGGCAAGCCAAGGAATGTCGTACCTACTTTACCGCCACCGAGAATTTGTAATGAATTTTCAGCTTCAATTTTTCGACGCTGGCCCCAGCGTGCTCTTTCTTCGGCTCCAATGAACCATCTTTTTTCTAAGTATCTTTGTGGCCACGGATTGTTATCACCGTTCGTGATAAAAATAACTTTAATATTAGCTCCTTTTGCGAGCGCTTGTTGGATGAGTCCACCTGTGCCGAGACATTCATCGTCGGGATGCGGAGCCAGAATTAAAATACGAGCATCCTGATGCAGTAGGCTCTCAAGGGCGTTGGCTGCTGCAACATTCTCCATCTACGGTTATCGATGTCGGGCAGGGCTTTTATGGCAAGAAGTTAACCATAGGCACAAAGGGGGAGAGCCGATCGTCTCCGATCGGCTCTCCGTCTGTTGAGTCATATACTATAAGCCGGATTCTGTCTGAGGGGGTACTCACCTTACCTCTGCGTATTCATTTCTCTGACGTTTAAGTCTCGCCTTGCGGCGATGCGACAACCCGGAACCTCGGTGGGTGACCTAGTAGCGGTTCCTGTTTATCTTGCACCGGATTGGGTTTACCTTGCCTCCTCGGTTACCCTTGGAGCGGTGGGCTCTTACCCCACCTTTTCACCCTTACCGTTTCCCTTGCGGTAGCGGCGGTATCTTCTCTGTGGCACTGTCCGTCACGGCTTGCGCCGTGCCCCGACTTGCGGCGGGAATCCTACCCTGTGGTGTCCGGACTTTCCTCACGGTTTAACCCGTGCGAATACGCATATATGACTGTCCAGACACTCTACGGTTTATTCGTTAATTTGAAAAGTTAAAACTCAGGCTACCTCAAATTGAACGAGTTTTTTAACTCCTAATAAGAAAAATATTCTAAGGGAGGTCGGGTGAGATTTGAGCGAGAACAGACTCTGCAGTTTTCTGTAGCTCATCCCAGCGCTCTGAAAATCCACTTGGGCAATTAGAAATGAGACGAAGCGTACTCCGCCATTCGAGCAGAGCTCGTTCTAAATCACCACGACCAGGTCCACGTCCATCAGGATCCGCCGATTGAGTGGTTTTATTATGCAATGCGAAATCTTTTAATAATTCTGCACAGCCTTCACCAAAGCCATCGGGCAATCCATCATGGAGATAACCTTCTGCAGTCAGCGATTTATAAGTCAGGCGACAGCAGGCCCCGAGTCGACTGGAGTTTCTCGCCACCGCACCAAGTCGGTCACCTGCGCGAAGCTCCGCGAGGTCCCAACATAAGTCCTCCACATTGTACGATCCGTCTTCGAGTGCCGCTGCTACCGCCAGTCCTTCTCCGTGTTGAAAGAGCGAAGCGATTTGCCCACGAAGGGTGGGTGTTCCGTCGGCTTTAATCAAACCCAGCTTGAGCCAGAGTTTGCCCGACTGTGCGGTGAAGAGCTGCGACTGATTTGTTCCGAGAACATTCTTAAGATTAATATCTTCCTTCTCAACAAAACGTCGTTCCGGATTAATTAAATTTTCTTCTTGGGCATCGGGAATCACGCGTACTTGAGCCGTTGAGTAATCTAATTTTACTTGAACAGTTTCACGCTGAATCTGAATACCCTCAATCGGACGTCCCCCTTGCGTCAGCTGCGGTAAAATGGGTAAAATTTCTTTTTCGATTTGTTCAAGAGTCCAAATCTTAGTTCGAGGCTTCTTTCCTCGCCAGTTGAGAAGAGCCTTTCGAAGCCATTCCACAGGCGTTAAGCCATCGGATTCATTGGTCTTTGGAAAATGAGCAAGAGGTACAACACGACCATAGAAGGTCGTATCTTTTTCCTGTTTGATTTTGCAGGGCGTACCATAGGTCACGGCTTTGAGTGAATCGGGTTTTGTAAGCGCTGGATACCATTCGCCCTTAATTCTAATCAGCGCTTCGCTCATTGGTACAACCTTGCTGGGTCGTATACGTTGCCAAATTCCATTTCGCCCTAACATTTCTTCAACACGTCGAATGGTGCCTGGAAGTTCTTCCCTGGGATTGCTTTCAATTTCGCTGAGCTTGTTTAATCCTAGTTCAATCGGCTCACGCGTGAACAAGCTTTGGATAAATTTCTGAGCGGACTCCTTGGGCTTATCGGAGTGGCGCATCACGGTAAGGATGGCCGGCCAGTCCAAACCTTTACTTCGTTTGATTTGCAAAGGCTTCGCTTCACCAAGTCGGGGAGAGTCGCCCGACCACACAGCGTATCCTTTTTCATCTAGACCGCGTCGACCCGCTCGACCAAACATTTGCAATAATTCATCGGGACGAATTTCTTGTTCGGCATGTTCGGTGATATATTTTCGATCAGTGACCAGAACAGAACGCAGAGAAAAATTAATACCTGCCGCGAGTCCGGTGGTCGCGACCACGACATCTAATTTACCCGATTTTGCCCAAGGTTCGATGAGTTCGCTTCGTTGTTGATAGGTTAAACCACTGTGATGCAGGCCGACCCCTTGTCTTAATAATTTATATAAATCATCGCCCGCTAATTTTTTCTGTTCGGCTGTTAATTGTGGTCCGTTGCCCAATGGAAGGGC
>CANCLV010000008.1 GCA_947378905.1 Opitutia bacterium | reverse complement strand
GCCTCGATGGCTGTTTGGGTTGTTCCAAATGCAGTCATTAAAATAACCATCGCTTGAGGTTGCGCCCCACGAAGCATCTGCAAGGTTTCGATCCCTGAGATTCCACTCATGCGATTGTCTAAGAGAATCACATCGGGCTGTTCGCGTTTTGCTAAAGCGACACCTGATTCACCACTGTCGGCCTCCAAAACATTGTGACCTTGTCCAGCCAAGGCGCGACGAAGAGAATAGCGAAGGTCCTTGTCATCATCTATGATTAGAACTTTAGCACTGTTAGTTGTTGCACTCATTGAGTAAAAGTAGGCAGAAACTGTGCCAGAAACTCTCTTGGGCCTATAATGTCATTAAACCCACTATTAGCAACCGATTCTGCTTAAATTTAGGCAACTAACGCAAATTTTACCCTTTTATACCCTAAATTCTAGGTTAGTGTCTGGATATGACCCCGATACTTCGAAGGATGATCCTCTGGGTCTCTGGACTGCTGTTGGCTTTTTTCATTTTCTCAAATCTTTGGCTATGGTCAGCGGGTTGGGGCCGAGATTTAAGAGTTACCCCAGAACAAATTCCTCAAGATTCGGTTTTGGTTTTATTGGGATTAAATGAACGCGATGAAAAGACAGGAAAACCGAGCGAGTGTTTTAGATTAAGAATCCAAGCTGCAGCAGAACTTTGTCGGACTGGAAAAATTAAATTAGTCGTCACATCTGGTTTAAACTCTCAAGCCCGTGCGATGGCTGATCGACTACGTGAAGCGGGTGTGACCACTCCGATTGTTTTAGATCCCTATGGATGGAGAACACTGGATTCTGTTAAGCGTGTTCTCGTTGTTTTTCCGGACGATAAAATTATTTTCGTTTCGCAAAGTTGGCACTGCGACCGAGCGCTTTGGCTCACAGATCGAATTTCAACTATCCCAAACAAGGCCTTGTCGTACAGTGCTGATTTTGGACACGAACCCCTTGCCTATTATAATTTAGTGAGAGATTTTTTAGCTAAACCTAAGGCTGTGATAGATTGGCTTATGGGTTCTAAAATAACTACCACAGTTGATATTGCAGACGGTTACAAAGTTTATCCCTAAGTGTCATCGTTCGTGGCGTCCATCGCTGCGACGTTTGAGTTTACCTTGTATTTCTAAAAGTGTGAGCGCACTAGCGGCATCTGCGAGTGAACAATTTTCCACCTCGGAAAGTGATTCCGCATCATGAATGGTTCCTCCTTTGAAATGTTTTAGCCAATGACTGTCTGCTGGATTCATTTGTTCGAAAGGGATTTGTAGCTGTCCGCGCTGTTCGCCGATTTCCGATAAAATATCATCGAGTGAACTCACGAGAGTCGCTCCTTCACGTATTAAATGATGGCAACCGCGACTTGTTGGGCTGTCGATTCGCCCAGGTACTGCTAAAAGTGTTTTACCTAAATCACCCGCAAATCTTGCTGTAATCATACTGCCTCCATTCATGTCAGTTTCAATAATGATGACCGCTTTAACCAGTCCCGCAACTAACCGGTTACGTTGCGGAAAACTTTGGCGATCGGCAGGCCTGCCCAATGGAAACTCCGAAATAATACATCCACTCTGACAAATTTTTCTACGAAGAGAAAGTGCTTCAGGTGGATAAGTAAGATTAATTCCGTGACCTAAGATAGCGGCTGTTTTTCCATCGACGCTTAATGCGCCTTCATGTGCAGCAAAATCAATGCCACGAGCCATTCCACTCACAATCCACCAACCGAGTTTAGCTAATTCCTGGGCGAAGTGATGTGCTAAATAAGTTCCGTAGGGTGAACAGTGCCTTGATCCAATGATCGCAACTGATTTTTCATTCGGTAGGGCGTGACCATCCACGTAGAGAACGAGAGGAGGGTCCCATAATTGTTGTAAGGACTGTGGCCAGTCTGTCGAAGTTTCATCGATAATTTTAAAACCCTGTTTTTCGATTTCGCTTAACTCCTTTACCCAATCAAAATTTTTATCCTGTAGTGAGCGAATGGTGGGCTCGGTCAGTCCTTTAACTTTTCGTAATTCGTTGGCAGGAGCTGATAAAGCCGCGTGTAAGTCGTTCCCAAAACTTTCTCGTAAACGTCGAACTGTAACTGGTCCAACTTGGGATAAGCCGTTTAGGAGTAGGCACTGTGATCGAAAGTCTTGAGGTATAGGAAACACATTCCGACCCAAACCAAGAACTAGTTTACTTCAATGCCTTGGAGAGCTCAGAGAGTAGCTGGGTGGTTCTCACTGCTTCTTCACCTTCGTCCTGACTTAAAAGATCAGCCGCACGAGCGTGCCAGACGACACCACATTCGACTGTGCTTAAAAGCGAAAGTTTTAAGGTGCGACGTCGTGCCACTACGGCAGCAATCATGCCTGCTAGGCAATCTCCTGATCCGCCGCGCGCTAAAATGGGTCCACCAAACGGTACATAAATTAAATGAGCCCCGTCGGTAATCATGGTCATAGGGCCTTTTAGAACTACGACCGATTTTGTTTTACGGGCGAAGGCTCGACCTGTCTCTGCTGACATATTCTTCCCACTGAGTCTTAAAAATTCTCCCGCATGAGGAAGTAGTACATAGTTTCCTCCTCCAGAAATATTTTTAACTACTTCAGGGCGTAACGCATCGGCATCAAGGATAATATCGCCGCTGAAACTTTTGATAAATTTCTTAATGGTGGCTGATGATTTTTCACTCATGCCCGACCCAACAAGCATCACATCTTTATTTTTCAGAAGTTTGGAAAGGTTTTTGGGTGGTAGAATAACCCCTGCGGTATTGGTCGATAGGCCATTCCACATCGCTTCGGGGTACGCAACCGCCGCACGCGCCCGTATAGACTGCGGAAGGCAAGTGGTGACTAAGCCCCCACCGGCTTGTAAAGCAGCGGCAGTATTCATGATAACTGCTCCTGGCATTGATTGAGAGCCCCCCACAATTAAAATTCTACCTTGTTGTCTCTTCTCTGTATTTGCACTTCTCGGTTTTTTAATCGGATCCAGGGCCGATAACGTACTGCAACTGTCGGTGCTAACTCCGAGGGGTAGACCAATATCAATCACACGAATGCGTCCGACGTTGCGGCTATTTTTAGCTTCAAGCAAGGGACGCTTTAAGCATCCAATAGAAATCGTCAGATCTGCTTTAAAGGCCGGACCGGTTGAATTATCGCCCACGCCGCTAGGCAAATCGACGGCCACACATAATCCTTTTAGTGAATGAGACGCCAAAATAATTTTTTTCATTTCCGGCCGGAGGGGCGCTCGAAATCCTTGGCCAAGTAATCCATCAAAAATGAGGCAGTAATTTATTTTATTTAAGCTATCTAATTTATGCGGGGTGACCTTGGTGATTTTCTTGTTGGTCAGTTGCCACACTTTTTTGGCTAAAGTGGTCGATGGAGTTTTAGAGGAAAAGACCGCGGTGATTTTAGTTTTAGGGCTCGAGGCTAAGACGGCTGCTAGAAGGGCGTCGGCACCGTTATTTCCCGATCCTACTAAGACTAATATTTTTTCAGGTTTGCGATTTAAGAATTGTAGACTCTCGCGGGCCAATCCTTCGGCCGCGCGCTTCATTAAGATCCAATCACTTCCAGGATTTTGTTTTAAATAAACCGCCTCGAGTGCTTCGGATTCAGCGCAGGACAAAACAGGAAGACGGTGAGCGGATAACATTTTATTTTACTAAAACAGCAAAGGCTTCGGCGAGTTGATCAGTGTGAGTTAATGAAACCAATACTTGAGTAGCGCCTTTTTCGTGAACGAGGGCCTTGGCTTTATCGTCGAGCACAACCATCGGCTCACCTTCGATTCCGGTTTTAATACTACAACTGGTTAATAAAAATTTTTCATTAAACCCGGTTCCAAGTGCTTTGCTTACCGCTTCTTTTGCGGCAAATCTTGCAGCGAGTGATGGATAAGGATCCGCTTTGTTTAGACAGAAAGCCTGTTCGTCGGCGGTGAAGATTTTATCGAGAAAACTTTGTCCGTGTTTTTGATGGGCCGCACGGATGCGTGAAATCTCAGTGAGGTCTACGCCAACCCCGACAACATTACCTCCATTGAGGTTCATGAAATGAGGGCCTTCATTTCGGCCACGGCGGGACGGACTCCAGTCATTAAAGCGCGAGACACAATGGTGTGTCCGATATTGAGTTCATGCAGGTGGGGCAGAGTGATAATCTTTTTAATATTATCATAATTAATTCCATGACCCGCGTTAACAATTAATCCCAACTGTTTGGCTTTTTCACAACCGAGACGTAGGCGTTCAAATTCTTTTTCAGCAAGCGGAGTTTTCCAAGCATTAGCGAATGCACCCGTGTGTAGTTCGACAACGGGAGCACCGGTGGAATGGGCCGCTTCAATTTGTTTAGTATCCGCTTCAATAAAAAGGGATACTTCACACCCAACCGATTTAAGTGCCTGCACGGTTTCTTTTACTCGTTCAAATTGTTTAATTACATCTAAGCCACCCTCGGTGGTCACTTCTTCTCTGGATTCCGGAACGAGACACACGGCTGCGGGTTTAAGTTTTTTTGCGAAAGCCACCATCTCCGCAGTGCACGCCATTTCTAAATTTAAACGCACGCCTGGAAGCTGAGCGATGGCGTAGACATCTTCCTCTTGAATGTGTCGACGATCTTCACGAAGGTGCACGGTGATGCCATCAGCTCCGGCAAGAAGGGATTCACGTGCGAACGATACCGGACTGGGTTCGGCGTGGATGGATTGATGTACACCTCGATAGCGAGCTTGGCGCAGTGTCGCTGCGTGATCGATATTCACCCCGAGGAGTATGGCGCGATGGGTACTCATTAGCCTTAAATCATTTCACTCATTTAAGGACTTTAAGCCAATTTATTTTATCTTACCTCTTTTTAAGGTGGCAGCTAATGCCGGTGCGGTCGGTGAATCTTTGCGTTTTGCGAGTGCTTCTGGGTCTCCCGCATGTAAGAGCTGTCCGCCGTTTTGACCGCCTTCGGGTCCAATTTCTACTACCCAGTCAGCTTCAGCTATCACATCGGGGTGATGTTCAATCACGATGACTGTATGTCCTTGGTCGACCAACGCATGCAGTAGCTCGATGAGTTTCTTACAGTCTGATTGGTGAAGCCCGATGGTGGGCTCTTCTAATAAGTATAAGTTGGGACGGATTTGTCCGCGCGCTCGCTCTCTAAATGTAGGTAGGCCTTTGGCTAATTCGCTTACCAATTTTAATCTTTGAGCCTCACCACCTGAGAGAGTCGGACTGCTCTGACCTAAGGTCAGGTAACCTAACCCAGTTTTTGTCATCAACGCACACAGGTCTTTTAATTTAACATCAAAGGAGAAGAATTCGGCTCCTTCTTCAAAAGTCATATTCAGTAAATCGCCCGCCGATTTTCCATTCCAGCGAATCGCGCGTGCGGCATTCCCGTAGCGTAAACTTCCACACTCCTCACAGGGGACATAGGTGTCGGGCAAGAAGCTCATCTCTAATTTAATCCTTCCGGCACCCGAGCAGGCCTCACAGCGTCCACCCGACGTATTAAACGAAAAGAAACTAGCGTTGTGTCCGCGAATAGAAGCTTCAGGAAGTGCGGCGAGACGTTCACGAATAATATCCCAGGCACCAATATAAGTGGCGGGCGTGGATCGCGGTGTTTTGCCAATGGGCTCTTGGTCAACGATGACTAATTGACGAAATGGTTTTAAGCCGGTGATAGATTGGAAAGAAATTTCTCCCTGATTAGAAATTAATTCAAGTGCCTCTTTCCCCGTGACACCGTCCTTCTTTTTAGAAATTGCCCAACCTGCAGCTGGCGCAATGAGATCTGTCATCAAGGTACTCTTTCCGGCACCCGAGACTCCGCAGACTACTGACAATCGTCCAGTCGGGAATTTTACATCAAAGCCTTTTAGATTTCGCAAACAGGCATTTTTTAATTTCACCCATTCGAGAGTATTATTTTTCTCAGCGACTGGTCGACGACTACCACGCAATGGATGGGGAATCGCTGTCTTGAGTGACTGTCCCGTAATCGACTTATTATTAGACTCAAGGACGGCGGCGGTTCCTTCAGCGATGATTTGTCCGCCGTGCACTCCTGCGCCAGGTCCCATATCGATAATATTATCTGCTGCACGCATGGTGTCCTCATCATGTTCAACCACGAGCACGGTGTTGCCCCGATTTCTCAGCTCTTTGAGTGATTCAATGAGTCGATCATTGTCCCGTGGGTGTAGTCCTATGCTGGGCTCGTCTAATATATAGAGTGCACCGGAAAGAGTCGACCCGAGTTGAGCAGCGAGGCGAATGCGTTGTGATTCTCCACCGGAGAGTGTGTCCGCACCGCGATCAAGAGAAAGGTAACCTAAGCCCACGGAACTTAAGAATTTTAATCGTGCCGAGATTTCAGGAAGCAAGGCTTGTACAATAGCTTTTTCTCTGGGTTCACACTGGAGACTCTTCAGGAATTTCAAAGCGTCGTCGGGTTGAAGTTGGAGAAGTTCAGGCAACGAAAGTTTTTGTTCCTGGGCTCCGATAAGTTTAACGGAACGACCGATGGGGCCGAGTCGTTGACCTTGGCAATCTGGACAAACGCAATCACTCACGCGATCACCGAGGGCATTCTCATTGAGGGTCTCTTCTTCATCGGCAGAGAATTTCGTGACTTCTAGTCCGTGACCTCGACAAGTAGGGCACCATCCGCGTGGCGAATTCCAAGATAAATGCTTGGGGTCGACCTCAGGGAATGATTCGCCAGTCGCGGGATCACTCCTCGACGTTGAAAGATAAAGTAATTGCTTACCTTGTTCATTGATCAGCAAGCAGGCTCCTTTGCCTGTGGTTAGGGCTTTGCGAATTAAATTTCTTAATGCGACATCACCTGCTTCTTCGGTTTCATCGGGGTGAGAAATAATACCCGCTTCGTTGATTGTTGCCAAAATGACATCGACGTCGTGTTCGCGGTATCGGTCGAGTCCGCCAAACCCATCGACGGGCATAATTTGATTATCACAGCGTAATTGAGTGTAGCTATGTGATTCAGCCCATTCTGCGAGAGGGCGGTGATGTCCTTTTCGTGAACGTACGAGCGGCGCGCCTAACAAAATTTTACCGCGCTTCAGATTTTTAATATTCTTAGCTATGATTCTTACCACTGCATCTTCTGTCATCTCTGTTAAGGGCTCACCCGTGGTTGGACTGTGTAAAATTCCCGCCCGTGCAAAAAGTACGCGTAGGTATTGGGCAACTTCAGTGACGGTTGCGACGGTTGATTTAGCTGAGCCGCGTGTGACGCGTTGTTCAATTGCGACGGTGGGCGGTAGGCCGGAGAGTGAGTCAATGTCAGGCTTTGGTAGTTGTTCTACGAATTGTCGCGCATAAGCAGAAACACATTCCAGGAATCGTCTTTGTCCTTCGGCAAATAAAATATCAAACGCGAGGGTCGATTTGCCTGAGCCTGAAACACCCGTCATCACCGACAGAGATCCGTGAGGGATTTTTACTGATATATTTTTAAGATTATGTTCACGAGCACCTGTGAGGGTAATTGCCGTGGGGCGCGGCGGGCTTACGTAATTAGTTTTGGATGCAAAAGCTTTATCTTCTTCAGAGAGGAATTTTCCAGTAGTTGTTTTACCGCGAGCGACCACTTCGGGGGTTCCTTCAGCAATCAGTTTTCCACCTCGAGGTCCAGCTTCGGGGCCCATTTCGATTAACCAATCGCAGGACTTTAAAACATCGAGATGGTGTTCAACGACGATGAGTGAGTGGCCGGCATCGGTCAGTCGCTGAAGTAATTTAATTAATTTCGAAACGTCTTCTCGGTGTAATCCCGTGGTGGGTTCATCGAGAAGTAAGAGTGAACCTGTTTTTTGCGGATCGAGACGCGAGAGATAGCGAACAAGCTTTAAGCGCTGAGCTTCCCCGCCAGATAATGTGGTGAGAGGTTGTCCGAGCGAAAGATAACCGAGGCCAACTTCTTCAAGTACACTCAGTTGATTACTGGCTGGAGTTCGCCCTCCGAGGAAATTTCGAGCTTCGGTGACGGACATCGCTAATAAGTCAGCCACGGATTTGCCGTCGAATTTGAAAGCCAAGATTTCATCACGGAAGCGTTTACCATTACAGGATGGGCAAGGTAGGGCGACGTCGGAGACGAATTGCATCTCGACTGTTTCCCACCCAGCTCCTCCGCAGCGCTCACATCGACCTTCGCCGGCATTAAAAGAAAAATGGGAAGGGGTGAGTCCAGCTACTTTGGCTGCTTCTGAGTTGCCGAGTAAATTTCTAATAGCGTCCCAGGCCCCGACATAGAGAGCCGGATTAGATCTGGGTGTCCGTGTGGCTGGTGATTGATCGATGACAGCGATCTCTGCTGGATCGACATCGAAAATTAATTTTCCATTCAAAGGATTGCCCGTGTCTTCATCTTCTAAATTTCCTCGTCCAATCACTTGGTGAAGTAGGGTTGATTTTCCAGATCCTGATACGCCGCAAAGTCCGACGAGTCGTCCGAGCGGAAGTGTGCTGGAAAAATTATTCAAGTTGTTAACACTGATATTTTCAATTCGCAGACGTGGTGTGCTATTGGTCACGGGCCTAATTTTACGTGGCTCTACTTTTCGTTTACCAGAGAGCCAAGCCCCCGTTGCCGATTCTTTGATTTTTAAAATACCATCGGGCTTACCTTGATACAGGCAATAGCCACCTTGCGCTCCTGGTTGAGGCCCAATTTCAATTAACCAATCAGCTGCCCGCATGACTGATTCATCGTGTTCAACTACTACTACCGTATTACCTTGGTCGACCAGACTTCTTAAAATCGTTACCATCTTGGATAAGTCGCGCGCATGCATACCGACACTGGGTTCATCGAGTACGAAAATAGTATCAGCTAAACAGGCACCGAGACAGGAGGTCAGATTAACACGTTGAATTTCTCCACCCGAAAGAGTTCGTGATAAGCGATCGAGCGTGAGATAATTTAAACCCACTGCTTCCAGGTATCCGAGTCGTGCTAAAATAGCTTCTAACGCGTGATTGGCCGGATGCCGCGAATTTTTAGGCGCGTGCGGCAGTAGTAATTCTTTGAGTTCTTTAACGGGAATGGCGTACAGATCAGCCAACGTTTTATTTTCCCATTTCCAGAGCAGGGATTCCTCGCAAAATCTTTTTCCGTGGCATTGCGGACATTCTTCGTAGGCACGCCAACGTGATAGATACATGCGTACGTGCATTTTGTATGTGCTCGATTCCAGCCAGCGGAAGAAGCCGCGCACGCCATACCATTTCGACTCCCATTCGCCCGACTCATAAGTAGGATCTCCTTCTTCGATAAATTTTCGGTGGCTGGCGGATAATTTATTCCAAGGAACATCCATCGGAATATTTTTCTTTTTACAGGCACGTTGTAAATCTTTCTGGCTTTCTCCGTAGACGGCTCCCTGGAAGGGCGCGATGGCGCCCTCGGCCAAGGTAGCATCGCTCTGAGGAATAATTTTTTTCCAATCGAGTCCGATGACGCGGCCAAACCCACGACAACAGGCACAGGCACCAATGGGTGAATTAAATGAGAAGAGTGCAGGAGTCGCGGCTCTATATTTTTTACCACTCACGGGCGATTCCAATACTTCACTGAATCGGGCAATTTCGGTGCCGTCTTCATTGATTAATCTCATTCTTCCGCCGCCGAGACGAAAGGCGCTTAATGTAGCTTCGTGAAAGCGAGAATTTGCGGACGGCTCAATTTTAATCCGATCCTGAATGAGTAGAATTTCTGATTCACCTTCCGGTATTTTATCATCTCCCAGACTAATTCTTTTATTCTTAATGTAAGCCCGGGTGAAACCTGCCCGAATGAATTCATCGGCGATGGCTTCCCAGGTAAGTCCTTCTGGTTTTTGAAGAGCGAAAGTAACGACCACCGATTGATTACGGTATTTTTTCAGACAGATTTCCCAGGCGGTATCTGGTCCTTGGGGGGTAATCGGTTCGCCGCTCGCTGGATCAATGAGTTGTGCACGGTGAGCGAACCAAACCTTAAACCAATCGCAAAGCTCGGTCATCGTCCCTACATTGGAGCGCGATGTGCGAACAGTGTTACCCTGTTTGATTGCGACCGAGGGACGGATATTTTCTGCGGAGTCGAGTGCGGGAGCTGGTAGTAGTTCTAAAAATTGACGAACGTAAGGGCTGAAAGTTTCGACATAGCGACGTTGTCCCTCTGCATGGAGTGTATCAAAGACGAGAGACGACTTGCCGGCTCCGCTCAGTCCAGTGACGACAACCAACTTTCCAATCGGAATATCTATATCAAACCCCTTTAGATTATTTTGGCGAACTCCGCGGAGTCGGATAGCGTTGGGGCGGCTGGTGGTCATCGGACCGCTCAACGGACTTAATAAGTCATTTTTAGCAAACCGACTACGCAGGTTTTATATGAATTATCTGACAAGGTGTCGCCACCGCGTGCACCGCAATATCGTGTGCTTGGTGGGGGATAGAGTCTACCACCTGAAAATCATAACCGTACCCGAGAAGAAAAGCCTTTGGGTTAGCTTGGGCTAGTAGCCGATCGTAAAATCCCGAGCCATGGCCGAGGCGATTTCCTTGGCGGTCAAAACCGATTCCTGGTACGACAAATAAATCAATCTCCCTTGGGTCAATGCGCAGACAGGTTATTTTCGGCTCAGGAATTTCAAGTGATGATAGTTCTAAGTCCTGAAGATTTTTAATCTCATAAAGTTCAGGTTGTCCGCTGGAATTCACTTTGGGTAGAACACATTTTTTTTCTGAACTTATTAGATTCTGCAGAAGTAGGGTCGTGGGTAGTTCGCTTTTAAATGATGCATAGAGACAAACCACCTTTGCTTTTTTCCATTCAGGCAGACTCACAACTTTTGATTGAGCTGCGGTTGCTGCGCTTTCTCTTTGGGCTGAATTTAGAGCCTCGCGTAAATTCTTTAACTCTTGGCGCAGATGAACTTTTACTTCCTGCGGATCCATAATTTAAAATAGTCTATTAAGAGTAAGAGTGAGTAAAATAACTGGGAGATAAAGAATGGAGGCGAGGAAAAATGGCTTGGCGACTTCGTTTCGACGATGCGGCAGCATGAAATCTAAACTGAGTTTTAAAAATATGATACTCGCGATGAGGGACACCCAAACAAACGGGCTCATCCATCCTCTTGACGGATTAGTTATGAAAAACCGTTGAGCAATCGCACTTACCACAAAGAGCATCGGGATCATGAATGAAATCGACCACAACGAGGCCGTTCGCCCGGTGGGATCCGCAACCGTGGCGATTTTAAATCCTCCGCGTTCATAATCATGACGACACATGACTGCGAGAGACATGAAGTGTGGAACTTGCCAAAAGAATAATAGGGCGAAGAGCAACCAGCCCATCGTGTCAATCGTACCCAATTTTGTCGCGGTGCCGATGATGGGTGGAATCGCACCCGGGAGTGAACCTACCAGAGTACACCAAGTTGTTTTTGTTTTAAGCGGTGTATAAAATAGCAAGTAGGAGACAACTGTCGCGAGTGTCAGAAGTCCGGCTAAGGTATTCGCGCCCTTCCAAACTAAACCAACACCGACTATGCTTAAGAACGTTCCAAAAATAAGTGCGTGGAGAGGTTTGATTAATCCGCTGGGTAACGGACGGAACTTGGTGCGGTCCATTTGGCTATCAGCTTGGCGCTCCATCCACATATTTAATGCACCACATCCGCCGGCCGCGAGAGCGGTACCGAGTGCCAATGATACCAATGCCTTAGGCTCAACTCCGCCTTCTGGATGAGGATTACTACAGAAATATCCAGTGAGTGCGGTCAGTACCGAAAGAAAAGATAAACGCGGCTTTGTTAGCTCCCAGTAGGCGGCGGGGATTGATCCAGCTTTGGAGCTCATACGTTGGTGGTGGCGATTTTAATTAAAGGTTAAAGTTAATTCCGACGATGTGTCAGGGCAACTTGGGCACAGAGAGTGGAGAATAGGGCAGCCCCTATTACAAGATGAACGGTCCGAACGTGCGGATTTAAAGGTAATTGTATGCTCAATATTCCGAGGGTGATTTGCAGAATCAAGAGAACCAACAGTGGAATCCATCGATAAGCGGGGCGTTGTCCGGACAGCGCGAAAACAATCACGAGAATGCCGGCGATGAGTGCTCCGCCGCGGTGAAAAACATTAATCACTTGGGGCAGTCCTGCTCCATTAGGAATAAAAAGTTCGTAGGCGGTTGGTTGGGTTGCCCAAAGGGTGAAATGATTTTGGCGCATGACTGCTCCCATGAGAATGACACTCAATAAAACTCCTAGAGCGATTCTTCCACTGATTAGTTCAAAACGTGTAGAGTGGTTTGGATTATTTTGCCACAGCTTCGTGTGACTCATCGCCACGACAGCTAAGACGGCGATGGTGAGTTGGGCGTTCACCGCATGACCAATAGCAAAGCAGACCGCTTTTAAATTTTCATCTCCGCCGATATTTAACTTGTCGAGTAGCACACGTAATCCGCCGAGCATACCCTGAAGAAGGATTAATCCTAAAAGGAGATACGCAGCTTTACGAATGAGCGGACGTTTTTCCCAGATACAATGAGCTAAGGCGATGACGAGACAGAATAATCCGAGTACGAATGCTGCAAGCCGGTGCGAGTGTTCGGCAAATTTATCGATCTCCGTAAGCCAGCCAGGCGGATTGAGTGAACCGTTGGAAAGTGGCCAATCGAGAAAAGCCATTCCAGCTTGGATGCTGGTGGTGAATCCGCCGGCTTGAAGAACGAGTACCGCCCACGCCAGTGCGCCTAAGCAAAGCCACTTCAAAAATGGATTAGGATGCGAAGCCGGTGTATCCTTCATAGTGGTTATGAATTAGATAATGTGGCTTTTGCAAAATTACGAATTTTAGAAACTAAATTTGTTAACCCGTTACGTCGATTGGGAGAAAGGTGTTGGGTGATCCCCACTTCGGCCAAGAAATCTGCATCGGTTTGCGCCACTTCTTGTGCGGAAGCTCCTTCGTAGAATTCACAGACTAGCGAAGCGATGCCTTTGGTGATTAATGAGTCTGCGTCGCACTGAAAATGACACTGACCATTTTTGATGGTGGGAATGAGCCAAAGGTTAGAGGTGCAGCCCTCAATTAAAAACACATCGAGCTTTAAGTTATCGGGGAGGCTGGGTGCTGACTTTGCTCGATCGATGACGTATTGGAAACGTTCGTGATGATCCCCGAACGGTTCTAGTTCGGCAATTAGGGCTGCGCGTTTTTCTTGAAGGTTGGGCATGCTCTAGCGTCCAGAGAGGGCCTGCATGTCTAAATCAGGGCGGGACAAGGGAGCGATGGATTTTTCGAGACGGTTGGCCTGCTCTTTAGGAAGTTTTGCTTCAGAGCGTAACCACGAAAGTGCTTCGTGCCAGATGAGTGGAGAAGGCCGACGCATTTTTAATAACTCCTCTAAATCATCGCCGACTGATTTTCTGGTTCCGTAGGCATCGACGTTACCAGCGAGAATGCGTGCACCAATATAATCAGCCTTCAGTTGAGAATATTTTGGATTAAGTTTAACGCCGATTTCTAAAACACGAACTGCCGCATCGCTGGCGCGTACAGCTTTTAATTGTCGACCCACCGAGCGGTAAGCTTCGGGGCTTAAGTTGGGAGTTTTGAGAAATTCGGTCAGATAACGATCGCCGATGTTCCGATCGCTCTTCGCTGTGATATCATCTTTCTTAGGGCGTGCGTGATAGGCGACGCCGAGGAGAGCTTGGATGATGGATTGATTAGAAGTGAAGAAACCTTTTTCCGCTGAATTGACCTGTTTATATTGTGCGATGGCTTCGTCGGGGTGGCCGCCGTTAATTAAAGATTCAAGATGGAGTGCGACAAAGGTGGCACGTTCGAAGCCGCGATTAGCGGCCACATTTGCCAGGGTTGAGGTCAAACCTTCGTAACCACGTTCAGCGGCAAAATTAGCTAGAGCGAGCATGGCCGCAGAATTTCCCGAAAACTTTTCTGCGATCAGTTGAAGTTCTTTTTCGTAGTCATCTTTAAGTCCAAGTCGGTCCAGAATTAATAATTTCTGTAGATGAGGGAAGGGTGCTTTTTCATCTAAGCCAATTCGCTCGTTGGTGACGGTGAGTGCGATTTTTGGTTTGCCCATTAGTAAATGAAAGCGTGCCAGCTGAGCATAGATGGCGTCTTTAGCATTACCGGAAAATTGTGAAGTTTTAGATTCTAAGTAACTAATGGCTTCGGTGGTTTTACCGCCGTCGAAAAGTGCACGTGCTTTTAAAAGTAAACCGCGCGCATCTTCATCGAGTGCATTTACATTTATAATATTAACGGATTCAGCATAGCGACCGACCCAGTAAAGTGAGGTAGCGGCAGCTAAGGAAATTGTTTGTCGGGTGGATTGCGGAAGATCTTTTCCGTTCTTCAGCATGAGGAGGCTTTGTTCGATCACCTCGTCGTCGCGTTCGACTAATTGAAGAAGTTGGAAGTAACGGTCCAAATAATCCCTGCCCAGGGTGTCAGTAATATTGAGGTAATCGAGTCCGCGACGGAGGGTCTGAACGGCGTCGTCTGTCCGACCATAGTTATTATGTAAGATATTGGCTAATAATAACTTAGCCTTGGTGTTGCCTGGGCTAACACGGACGGCAATTTGGGCTATTTTATAGGCCTCGGGAATCTTATTTAATTTCTGTGCTTCGAGGGCCTGGGTCAGGTAATAGTCACCCACTCTAATAAGGTGTTCTTCGCGGATGGCAGCAGCGCTTTCGGGGTGATCTGCAATCTTTGATAAAGCGAGTCTTACCCACTGTTTAAGGGTCGAATCCTCGATTAGGTCTGATTTAATTATGGCGATGCGGACGTAGGATTGGGTGGCATCGACTCCTTTCGTGAGTGGCAGGCCGGAGAGGAGGATCAATTCGGCGTCGGTCTGCTCCTTCGAGCTGTTTTTTGCCGTTTTATCGGTTTTTGAGGCAGTCGAGGGGGTGGTGTTGGGGGGTACTGAGACGTTACTTGGGGGCTGTTTCTCAGGTTCGGTGTTAGCGGCAAAACCCTGTGAACATAGGGTTAAAATGGCTATTATAAGGGTGGCGATGGGGCGAAACATGCTAGGCCCGCCATCCTTGCCAATCGGAGCGGATTTGTCTCTCTAAAAAATTGCCTGCAATGCCCAATAATTGGCCCCAAGTGAAGAAATCTTAAAATCGTAGCACTTTCCGCTTGCACGAGGGTGTTGGACTTCTATGCCTCAACCCTCTTTTCCCTAATTTCCTAGGTCCATGCCTACCATCAACCAGCTCGTCCGTAAACCTCGCCTCCAACCGAAGGCCAAGTCCAAGTCACCCGCCTTGAACAACTCGCCCTTCCGTCGTGGCGTTTGTGTGCAGGTGATGATCCGTACTCCGAAGAAACCTAATTCTGCGCAACGCAAAGTCGCGAAGGTTCGTCTGACGAATGGACAAGAAGTGATTACTTATATTCCTGATGAAGGTCATAAGCTCCAAGAACACTCCGTTGTATTAGTACGCGGTGGTCGTGTTAAAGATCTTCCTGGTGTTCGTTATCACATCGTACGCGGACCTCTCGATTGTTCGGGAGTTGAGAAGCGTCGTCGCTCACGTTCCAAATATGGCGTTAAGCGTCCTAAGGAAAAGAAAGCCTAATTCATAAACTTTAGAATCTCACTTACTCATGTCACGTCGTCGTAAAGCAGTTAAACGCACTCACCTTCCAGACGCTCGCTACGGCAGCGCTTTGGTTAGCCAGCTCATCAATATCGTGATGAAGTCTGGTAAGAAATCGATCGCTCAAAATATTGTTTATGGCGCGATTGAAAAAGTTTCTGAGAAATTAGTTAAAGGTAATCCTGTTGAATTACTTCTCGGCGCTCTCGAAAATTGCCGTCCTAAGCTCGAAGTAAAAAGCCGCCGCGTTGGTGGTGCTACTTATCAAGTTCCTGTCGAAGTTAGCCACGAACGCCAAAACAGCATCGCACTTCGCTGGGTGGTTCAATCTGCTGCAGGTCGCAAAGGTACCTCGATGCCTGAAGCACTCGCTGCTGAAATCGTCGATGCCTACAACAATACCGGTAACGTTGTGAAGAAGCGCGAAGAAACTCACAAGATGGCACAAGCGAACCGTGCCTTTGCTCACCTTCGCTGGTAAACCTTCCTTAAATATAACTTTCTAGGCCGAACTCCAAGTTACGACCCATGTCCAACACTCTTTCCAAACTCAACTCTCCGAACCGTAAGTTCCCATTAGAACATACGCGCAATATCGGTATCGCTGCTCACATTGACGCAGGAAAGACTACGACCACTGAGCGCATTCTTTTCTACACGGGTGTCGTGCACAAGATGGGTGAGGTACATGATGGTACAGCGACGACTGACTGGATGGAACAAGAGCGCGAGCGCGGTATCACCATTACAGCTGCTGCTATTTCTGCTGGTTGGAAAACTAAAGAAGGTCCTTTTGCTAACATCGATCACCGTATCAACATCATCGATACTCCTGGTCACGTTGACTTTACTGCTGAAGTGGAGCGCTCGCTCCGTGTTCTCGATGGTGCTGTTGCTGTCTTCTGTGCGGTCGCTGGTGTTCAGCCTCAATCAGAAACCGTTTGGCGTCAGATGAACAAGTACCGCGTTCCTCGCGTTGCTTTCGTTAACAAGATGGACCGTACCGGTGCTGATTATTTTGGTGCAGTGGATGACATTCGCCAAAAATTAAAAGGTAACGCACACCCTCTCTTTATTCCAATCGGCCAAGGCGAAGACTTTAAGGGCATGATCGATTTGATCAAGAATGTCGCCTATTTATACGACGAGACTGATCCACGTGGTATGAAGTTCGACACGATCGAAATTCCTGAAAACCAAAAAGCTGAAGCCAAAAAATGGCGCGATGGTTTATTAGAAGCCTTAGCTGACTTTGATGACGTCTTAGCTGGTAAATATTTAGAAGGCCAAGATATCAGCGTTGAAGAAATGCGTGCCGGTATTCGTAAGGCGACTCTCTCGATGAATTTCATCGGAGTGATTCCTGGTTCTGCTTTCAAAAACAAAGGCGTTCAAATGTTGCTCGACTGCGTTGTCGACTTCTTACCTTCGCCTATCGATATGGGCGGCCAACGTGCATTTACTGACGACGGTGATACCGAAATCAAAATTAACGCTGACGACAGTCAGAAAGTTACCGGTCTCTGTTTCAAACTTTGGGCTGACCCATTTGTGGGCCAGTTAGTTTTCTTCCGTGTTTATCGCGGACAATTGAAGAAGGGTGATAATCTTTATAATCCTCGCACTCGTTCCAATGAGCGTATCTCGCGCATTGTGTTATTACGTGCGATGGATCGCGAAGAAATCGACGTCGCTTACTCGGGCGACATTTGTGCGATTATCGGACCAAAAGATGTAATCACTGGTGATACACTCACCCTCGAAGACGATTTAGTTCTCGAGCCACCTACTTTCGCAGATCCTGTTATCTCGATGTCCATCGAGCCAAATTCCAAGGGTGACCAAGAACGTCTCTCTATTGGTTTACAGCGCTTAGCTAAAGAAGATCCCACTTTCAAAGTTTCCTCTAATCCGGAAACTGGACAAACCCTCATCTCCGGAATGGGTGAGTTGCACTTAGAAATCATCGTCGATCGCTTGAAGCGCGAATTCAAAGTCGAAGCTAAATCAGGCAAGCCACAGATTTCTTATCGCGAAACTATTACGCTCAGTTCTGAAGGCGTAGGTAAATTTATTCGTCAGTCTGGTGGTCGTGGTCAGTACGGTCACGCCGAAATCAAACTCGAGCCTAACGTAGGCAAGGGACAGGAAGTTGTTAACGAAATCGTCGGTGGTGTAATTCCTAAAGAATACATCAAGCCAACGATCGAAGGTATCAACGAAGCTGCGAATAACGGAACCGTTGCTGGCTATCCAGTAATCGATTTCAAAGCACGTATCGTTTTCGGATCTTTCCACGAAGTCGACTCCAACGAAATGGCCTTCAAGATGGCTGGTATCTTCGCGTTCAAGGAAGCGATGAAAGATGCAAAACCAATCTTACTTGAGCCGATCATGAAAGTCGAAGTCGTGACCCCTGAAGAATATCAAGGTGATATCATGGGTGACTTGAATCGTCGTCGCGGACAAATCCAAGGCATGGAAACGAAGAATGGTCTTTGTAACATTAACTGTCTCGTTCCTCTTGCTGAAATGTTTGGTTACGCAACCGATGTCCGTTCCCTCTCTAAGGGTCGTGCTTCTTACACCATGGAACCAAGCAACTTTGCTCAAGTTCCTGCCGCTATTTTAAAGCAAGTCGTCGAGACTTCTTCTCGCGCTCCAGCTCGAACCTAATTTTCCAACCCCTAAAAAATTCTTATCGATGGCTAGCATAATGAAAATTCGTATTAAACTTAAAGGTTTCGATTACCGCATGGTGGACCAATCCGCCACTGAGATTGTCGACACTGCTAAGCGCACCGGCGCCCGTGTTTCGGGTCCTATCCCTTTACCTACCGCGGTTGAGCGTCTCACTGTGAATCGCTCACCTCACGTTGATAAAAAATCCATGGATCAGTTTGAAATTCGTACGCACAAGCGTCTCATCGAAATTATCGAACCCAATTCCCAAACTGTCGACGAGTTGCGCAAACTCAACATGCCATCCGGCGTGAATATCAACATCATCGCTTAACCCTTAACCTTCAATCTCAACCCTCAAACGCAGGCCAACAGGACAAAAGATTCCGTAAGGACATCCAAAGCCTAAAGCAGGTCATCACTGACCAAACGATTTCTCACGAAGTCACCTGCCTCTTAGAAAATGAAACACCAACTACTCGGTAAAAAAATCGGAATGACCCAGGTCTATGACGCGGAGAATAACCTCGTCCCTGTTACGGTCGTCCAAGCTGGTCCTTGTCCTGTAACCCAGGTCAAGACCGTCGAAACTGATGGCTACCATGCCGTTCAAATCGGTTTCGGTCCAAACAAAGAGAGTCGTCTCTCTGCGGGTGAAATCGGCCACTTGAAAAAGGCCGGCGTCTCCGCCCACAACCATTTACAGGAAATTCGTCTCGCTGCTGCTGCGGAAGTTAAAGTCGGTGATATCTTCACCGTCGAAAAATTTGCCGCTGGTCAGATGGTCGACGTTATCGGCACCGTTAAGGGCCGTGGTTTCCAAGGCGTCATGAAGCGCCACGACATGTCGGGTCAGCCTGATTCGCACGGTCACATGATGCACCGCCGAATTGGTTCGATCGGTATGCGTCAAACTCCTGGTCACGTTTTCAAAGGAAAGCGTATGCCTGGTCACATGGGCTCAGTGCGTCGCACTGTCCAAAACCTTCGCGTCGTGCAAGTGCTCGCCGAGAAGAATCTCCTCCTTATCAAGGGAAGTTTCCCTGGTGCAAATGGTGAGCTTGTGCTCGTCCGTCCTGCAAAAAAATCCAAGTAAAACTCTAACCACTATTTGCTGATATGAAGCTCAAAGTTTATAAATCTGACGGTTCATCTTTCACTGAGAAAGAATTCGATATTCCTTCCTTCGAGGGCGACAAAGGCGTTGCACTCTTAAAGCAGGTTGTCGTTTCTTACCAAGCGAACAAACGTCAAGGTACATCCAAGACTAAGGACTACGGCGAAGTCGCTGGTTCTGGTGTGAAGATGCTCCCACAAAAAGGTTCGGGTGGATCTCGTCACGGCGACAAGCGCGCTCCTCAACTTTACAAAGGTGGAATTGTTTTTGGTCCTCGCCCTCGCGATTGGTCCAAGACGATTACCGTACAGGCTAAGAAAATTGCACTCCAACGTGCACTCTTCGATCTCGCTTCCGATGGTGGCCTCGCCGTCATCGAGCGTTTCGAATTAGCTAAACCTAAGACCGCTCTTTTCGCTAAAGTTCTCAAGAATGTTAGCCCAGAAGGAAAACGTCTTCTCGTTGTCGACAGCAGCTGGACCGAGCCGGTTCTTAAAGCGAGTCGCAACCTTAACCGCGCGATCTTCTCCAACTCTTCCAATCTCAATGCTTTCGATTTAGTCAAAACACCTCGTGTTCTGATTACGCTCGAAGGTTTAACCAAAGTGCTCGAACGCACCAAAAACTAAAAACTATGAAGCCCGCTTCCGACATCATCAGTCGCCCTATTCTCACTGAAAAAGCTTCCGGCCTCGCCGAAGCCAATAAGTATGTTTTCGAAATTCTTCCTGGTGCCGACCGTGTACAAGTGAAGGCTGCTATCGAAGCAAACTTCAAGGTGACTGTAACCAAAGTTAACATTCTTATCCGTAAAGGAAAAGTTCGTCGCAGTCGTTTAGGTGGAGGTTCCATCTACACCGAGACTCCTTCTCGCCGCGCCATTGTTACCCTTAAAAAAGGTGACGTTATCTCACTCGCTTAATCAGCCGATCCCATGTCTATCATTTCTTCACGTCCTATTACTCCCGGCCAACGTTTCTTGGTTCGCGTAAAGACCGACAACCTCCACAAGGGTCGTCCTGAGCGTCAACTTACCGAAAGCAATCACCGTGCTCGTGGTCGTAATTGCTACGGCCGTATCACCTCACGTCGTCGTGGCGGAGGTCACAAAAAACTTTATCGTACCATCGATTTCCGTCGCGATGTTTTAGAACAACCTGCAACTGTCTTACGTATTGAATACGATCCAAATCGTACTGCCCACCTCGCTTTACTCGAGTACGCCGACAAAACACACACCTACATTTTAGCACCTGATGGTCTAAAAGAAGGAGACACTGTTGTTAGCACAAACAAGCCACAAGAGCAGCTCACTCCTGGTCTCTCGTTGCCATTACGTTTAATTGCTCCTGCAACTTTCATTCACTGTATCGAACTCGAACCCGGTCGTGGTGCGCAAATTGCCCGCTCTGCTGGTGGTTTCGCTCAGTTGATGGGTATCGAATTAGACCGCGCTATTTTACGCATGCCTTCTGGCGAGCAACGTTACATCAATGCCGATTGTCGTGCGACAGTAGGTATCGTTGGAAATCTCGAACACCAAAATGCAAGCCTCGGTAAAGCCGGCCGTAGTCGCTGGAAGGGTCGTCGTCCACGTGTTCGTGGTATGGCGATGAATCCAGTCGATCACCCGAACGGTGGTGGCGGTGGTAAATCTAAAGGTGGAGGCGGTCGCCAACATCTTAAATCACCTTGGGGTCAGCTCTCAAAGGGTTTCCCAACACGTACCAAAGCTAAGAGCTCTAACAATCAAATCATCGTGCGCCGTAACGGTCGCAAAGTGAAACAAGCATAATTTACCATGTCACGCTCTCGTAAAAAAGGATACTTCGTCGACCCACATTTAGTGGACAAGATCGCTGCTGCTCAAAAGACCAGCAACCGTAAGCCCATCAAAACTTGGTCACGTCGTTCGACTGTTACGCCTGATTTCGTTGGCCTCAATCTCGAGGTTCATAACGGCAAGGCCTTCATTGCTGTGTACATCACAGAAAACATGGTCGGACATAAACTCGGTGAGTTCGCTCCAACGCGTACCTTCCGTCAACACACTCAACCTTCACGTAAGGAAGCCCAATAATCTTCATGCGTTGCACTGGCTCAATTCTCGCCCTGTTCGTTGCTATGGTTCTTACCATCGTAGCGGAAGCGCGTACATTGGGTTCAGCCGAAGCTGAAGGTCGAGCCAAGGTAGCCCAAGTAATTGCTGGAACTAACACTGACTTAGTTGTCGTGTCCGGTGGTTATAATTGTGGTCTTCGTCCTGGTGCCGTTTGCACAGTCACTCACGAAGGCCGCGCCTTTGGTTCTGTGATTGTGGCAGAAGCGACCGAACAACGCGCTATCGCACTTATCCTTTCTCTCGAATCCTCAACGCAAATTACGTCGGGCGACACGATCACCCTTCGTCCTAACCCACGCATCTAATTCTCTAAACTATTTATCACGTCATGGAAGTTCACGCCTCTACTCGTTTCGCTCGTATGTCACCCCAAAAGGTGCGCGAAGTTGCACGTCAAATCCAAGGTCTGCCTGCTGAAGAAGCTATCCAGCTCCTCCGCTTCATCCCTCGCAAATCTGCGCGCTTACTCGCAAAGACTTTGGCCAGCGCCATCGCCAATGCAGAGAACAATCACAATTTATCAACGAATGATCTCGTCGTGGTTTCGGCCACCGTCAATCAAGGTCCCGTGCTCAAGCGCTCCATGCCTGCAGCTCGTGGTTCCGCTCACCCAATTCATAAATCGATGAGCCATATCCGTATCGCTCTCGGTTCATCCACTAAATAAACCAACTTAAAAGAATACAATGGGACAGAAAGTAAATCCAATCGGCTTCCGTTTAGCCGTTCGTCGTAACTGGGAATCTCGCTGGTTTGCCACCAAGCGCGATTTTCCTGCCTTCATTCTTGAAGACTACCGCATCCGCGAGTTCCTCAAAGAGAAGCTCCGCCAAGCTGCTGTCCCTCGCATCTTTATCGAACGTGCTGGTCCTAAAGTCCGCGTCCGTATTTGGACTGCTCGTCCTGGTGTAGTGATCGGCCGTAAGGGCGATGAACTCAAGAAACTCCGTGAAGAAATCCAAAAAGTTGCCGGTAAGGCAAAGCTTGAGGATGTGATTCTCGAAGTGAACGAAGTAAAGCGTCCGGACCTCGTTGCTCAATTGGTTGCTGAAAACGTAGCCTTACAATTAGAGCGTCGTATTTCTTTCCGTCGTGCGATGAAGAAAGCTATTCAATCAACCATGCAAAATGGTGCTGATGGCATTCGTTTACGTCTCGGTGGTCGTTTGGGTGGTGCTGAAATCGCCCGTGTGGAATCCGCCCGCGTAGGTCGCGTTCCTCTCCATACTCTTCGCGAAAATATCGACTACGGATTTGCGGAAGCCCGCACTGTTTACGGCAAACTCGGCATCAAGTGCTGGATTTGCGCTAAAGACTCCGAGTTTTAATTCTTATAACCCAACTCTAACTTTTTCATAACATGGCAAATTTACAACCAGCTCGCACCAAGTGGCGCAAACACCGCAAAGGAAAGATCCGCGGCAATGCTACCGCTTGTAACACGCTCGCCTTTGGTGACTTTGGTATTCAGTCCCTCAGCCGCGCGCGCATTCCTGCTAACCAAATTGAGGCTGCACGTATTGCAATTTCTCGCGCTCTTAAACGTAAGGGAAAAATGTGGATGCGTATCTATCCTCACACTCCAGTAACTCGTAAACCAGCCGAAGTTCGAATGGGCTCCGGAAAAGGAAGCGTCGAGTATTACGTTGCTGTGATCAAGCCTGGCACAATGCTTTTTGAAGTAGGTGGCGTACCTATCACCGTAGCGCGTGAAGCGATGCGTTTAGCCGATACCAAACTTCAAGTCCGTTGCCGCTTCTTGGCCCGTGAAGAACTCGAAAAATACTAAACTTAAAAACTAAACACCTAATTCATTTTCTCGATGCGTACCTATCAGAAAGATAAACCCTCCGCCGCTTCGGCACTCCGCGGTCTGGCTCCAACCGAGTTACAGAAGCGCGTGCGTGAAGCTCGTGAAGAACTTCTCCAACTCCGCCTCCGTAAGGCCACCGGCGCAGTCGAAAACTCTGCTCGTTTCCGTGTGCTCCGTGCTGATATTGCACGTTGCCTCACGCTCCTGAATTCCAAATCCACCACTAAATAATTTTAAATCCAATGTCTGAGTCACGTTCCAATCGTAAAAACCTCATCGGTTTTGTTGCCACCCGTTCGGGCGACAAGTCCGTGAAAGTAAATTGTCAATTTACCGTTCTTCACCCCGTTTACGGAAAAGAAGTAAAACGTCGTACCGTCTTACACGCTCATGATGAAAAGAATGAGTGCAAGGTGGGCGACAAAGTTGAAATCATGGAAACTCGTCCTCTTTCCAAATTAAAGCGCTGGCGCATCGTTCGCATCGTCGAAGCTGCGAAAGTCGCTATCCAAACCGCTGAATAATTCTCTAATTCTTTTTTAACATGCTTCAAATGCTTTCCAGGCTCGATGTAGCCGACAATACAGGTGCCCGTCAGGTACAGATGATTCGCCGTCTCGGCCAGATCACTGATACTGCTGGCATCGGTGATGTTATTATTTGTTCCGTCAAAGATTCCACCCCTGATGCTCAATGCAAAAAGGGTAGTGTGGTCCGCGCCGTGATTGTCCGTACCGTCGCTCCTATTCGTCGTAATGACGGCAGCTACTTACGTTTTGATTCCAATGCTGTCGTGATTCTCGACGACAATGGTAATCCTAAAGGTACCCGTATCTTCGGGCCTGTTGCGCGCGAACTCCGCGGCAAAAACTTCATGAAGATCATTTCCCTCGCTCCTGAGGTTCTCTAATTACCATGTCCAAGACTGATATTAAAAAGGGTGACGAAGTTGTCATCATCGCCGGTGCCGAAAAAGGCAAACGTGGCGAAATCCTCACTTACGATCGTGCTGATGAGCGCGTCACTGTAAAGGGCCTCAATCTCGTTAAGCGCCACCTCAAGCGTGCCCAAGATGGTACCGGTGGTATCACAGAGAAGGAAGCATCCATCCATCGCTCCAACGTTATGCTGGCTTCACTCTGGGAAGCTCGCCAAAGCAAAAAGCCTGCCGCTAAAAAAGCGAAGGCTGCTAAATAATAACACGAAACCACCCGAGAAATTTTCACTCAAATGTCCAAGCCCTATCTAAAAAAGGTTTATCTCGAGAAGGTCGTTCCTGAGCTCCTCAAAGCTCGCGGCTACAAGAATGTTCACCAAGTACCAAACTTGACGAAGATCGTTCTCAATTCCGCTTTCAAAGCTGAAGCCGACAAAGGCCACATGGCTGAAGTCGTCAAAGAGATAACAAAACTTTCAGGTCAAAAGCCTGTCATCACCCGCGCGAGCAAGAGCGTTGCGAACTTCAAAGTTCGTCAAGGCATGCCACTCGGTTGTATGGTCACTCTACGTGGACCTCGCATGTGGGAATTCTACCTTCGCTTAACCGCGGTGGCACTTCCTATGATTCGCGACTTCCGTGGTACCTCTAACCGTTTAGACGGTCGTGGTAATTATTCTCTCGGTATCACCGATCACACCATCTTCCCTGAAACTCAGGCTGATGGATCCCAACGCGCCAACATTGGTATGGACGTAGTCATCGTGACTTCGGCTACCACCGATGATGAAGGCCGTGAACTCTTGCGCATGCTCGGTATGCCATTCCGTCGTTCCTCTGCTGCCACCGAAGCAGCCGCCACCGCCGCGAAGGCCTAATCCTTTAAAATAAAAAAATACTAGTATGGCAAAAGAGTCCGTCATTCAACGCTCCCTTAAGCGCGAGCGCTTAGTTGCAAAATATGCAGCTAAACGTGCTGAGCTTAAAAAGATTCTCGCGAATCCTAAGACCACCGAAGAAGAGTTTTACGCAGCTCAACGCAAGTTGACCAAGTTGCCTCGCAACTCCTCCCGCGTTCGTCATAAGAACCGCTGTTCAATTTCTGGCCGTCCACGTGCGTACATTCGCAAGTTCGGTCTCTCCCGTATCACCTTCCGTGAATTGGCCCTTGGCGGTCAAATTCCCGGTGTCACTAAAGCCTCCTGGTAAACCACGAAAACTACGAACATGTCTGCATCCAACGATACAATCGGAGATTTTCTTACCTCCATCCGCAACGCCTCTAAGGCCGAACGTCCTACGGTCGTGATCCAATGGTCACGTCTCCGTGAAGGTGTTGCCCGCATTCTTACTGAGTCCGGTTACATCGCTCAATTCCGCAAGGTTGAGCGCGATGAAAAACCTGCTCTTGAATTAACCCTCAAGTACGTCTCTGGCGTACCTGCGATCACCAGCATCGAACGCGTGTCCACTCCTGGCCGTCGTGTTTACGCTGGTTACTCTTCTGTGCCTAAGGTTATCGGCGGCATGGGAGTTTCTATTCTCACCACCTCGCGCGGTGTCATGACTGACGCTGAAGCCCGTCGCCAAAAAGTTGGCGGCGAACTCCTCGCCAAAGTCTGGTAACCCTAAACCCTCAATACTTAAATCTATGTCACGCATTGGTAAACAACCCGTCAATTTCCCCGCTAACGTAAAAGTAGCGGTGTCTGGACAAACCGTTTCTGTTGAAGGTCCTAAAGGGAAACTCACACATACATTTCCATCTCAAATCGGAGTCACGGTCGACAAGTCTGTCGTCCAAGTTGCCGATCTGAGTGAGAAAAAAGAAGCAGGTGCTCTCTTCGGAACCACTCGCGCTATCATCCGTAATATGGTTGAAGGCGTTGAAAAAGGTTACTCCAAAACTTTACTCATCGAAGGCGTCGGTTTCAAAGCCGCTCTCAAGGGTAATATTTTAGATTTAGCTTTAGGCTATTCTCACCCAATTCGTTACACCGTTCCTGCGGGCGTTAATGTTGTGGTGACCGACGGCACGAAGCTCGTCATCAGCGGTCCTGATCGCCACATGGTTGGTCAAGTCGCTGCCTCCATTAAACTCTACAAACCTGTTGAGCCTTACAAAGGCAAAGGTGTTCGCGTTGAAGGCGAATACGTTCGCCGTAAGGAAGGTAAGAAGACTGCTTAATTTCTTTAACGTTTTTATTTATGAAACTTTCCAAAAAGAATTTACTCATGCAGAAGCGCCGCTGGCGCATTCGTAAAGCTGTTCGTGGTACCTCCACCCGTCCACGTGTAGCTTTAAAGTTAACCCACCTCCATCTCTACGCTCAGGCGATTGATGATGATCGTGGTGTAACTTTAGTTGCAACATCGACTACCTCTAAAGATTTACGTGGCAAAAAAATCCGTCCATCTGTGGCCGGTGCTGCCGCTTTCGGTGCTGCTTTCGGCGAAAAAGCCAAAGCTGCCGGACTCACCACAGTCGTCTTCGACCGCGCTGGTCGTCGCTACCACGGCGCTGTTAAATCATTTGCTGACGCCGCGCGTAATGCCGGACTTATTTTCTAAAATTACATGAGCGAAGAAACAAATAATGCAGCGGCTGCCCCTGCGCCCGCCCCTTCAAACCAAGGCGGAGATCGTCGTGGTCCAGGACAAGGAAATCGTCGTGGCCAAGGTGGCCAAGGCGGCGGTCAAGGTCGTCCTCCTCGTCGCGATAATCGCAACGAAGCTCCTGCTTCTGAATTCAATGACAAAGTCGTACACGTTAATCGCTGTTCAAAAGTGGTTAAGGGTGGACGTCGTTTTAATTTTGCTGCTCTCGTTGTTGCCGGTGACGGCAAAGGCCGAGTTGGCGTAGGTTACGGTAAGGCCAAAGAAGTTCCTGATGCTATCCGCAAAGGTACTGATCGTGCTCACCGTGCTCTCGCTAGTTTCAATTTACGTAACAACACTATTCCACATGAAGTGATTGGTCGTGCTGACGGCGGCGTCGTTATGCTTCGCCCAGCCGCTCCAGGTACTGGCTTAATCGCTGGTGGTGGCGTTCGCGCTGTGCTCGAAGTTGTCGGATTAAAAGACGTTCTGTCGAAATCGATGGGATCCAATAATCCTCAAGCGATTGTTAAGGCCACGCTCGATGGTCTTTCCCAACTCCGCACTCTGGAACAAATCAAAACTCTTCGCAGCTAAGCTGAAATTATACTTATGAAACTTCACACTCTCCCAGAAATCAAAGGTTCAACCCACCGTCACAAAGTGCTCGGTCGTGGTCGCGGTTCCGGTCACGGTAAAACTTCCGGTCGTGGACACAAAGGTATGAAAGCGCGTTCGGGTGGTGGCCACCGTCCAGGTTTTGAAGGCGGTCAAATGCCTCTCTACCGTCGTTTACCTCACCGCGGTTTCAAAAATGTTAACCGCATTGAGTACGCTGTAATTAACTTACGCGACATCGAAGACTTAAAGGGTAAGACCGTTGACCTCGCTTCACTTAAAGCTGAACGCATTATCCGTAAGAACGTTGAGTTGCTTAAAATTTTAGGCACCGGCGAAATTACCCGTGCGGTCACTGTCTCAGCTCACCGTTTCTCTGACTCTGCCAAAAAGAAAATTGAAGCTGCTGGTGGCAAGGTTGTGGAGCTCGCGGTTGCCGCAGCTGAATAATCACCCAACCCTCCGCGATGTTTTCGGCCTTCGCCAATTGCTGGAGGATACCTGAACTAAGGGCACGTCTCATTGCGACGGTTGCCCTTATTTTCGTTGCCCGTATCGGTGCCAACATTCCCTTACCTGGAATCGACCCCAAAGACATTTTAGATTACTACCACTCTATGGCCGATCAAGCATCGGGCGGAGTTGTCGCAATGTATAATATGTTTACGGGCGGCGCTCTACTTAAAGGTGCAATTTTCTCTTTAGGCATCATGCCTTACATCAGTGCATCGATTATCATGCAGTTGATGTCCGCCGTGGTTCCTTCGATTGCACGTTTACAACAAGAGGGTGATGTGGGTCGTCAAAAAATTGCTCAATACTCTCGTTACCTCACCATTATCATCGCGGTAATTCAATCTGCATTGTTGCTCGGTGCTTTTTGTAATCCTGGAAAAGTCGGACAAGCTTTAGGACTTGGAAACTTCACGGGTACTATCGTGGTCATGGAAAGCAAAACGCTTTTCGTATGTCTGGGCGTTTGTCTCTTAACCGCCGGCTCAATCGTGATGCTCTGGTTAGGTGAGCAAATCACTCAACGTGGCATTGGTAACGGAACTTCTGTTTTAATTACTATCGGGATTTTAGCTGATATACCTGGTGCTATCACCTCATTCGCGAGTATCGCTTTTGGTGGTAAAATTGGAGCTGCTGAAGCCAGTGGACACGGATGGGAAAAGGCGGTCGGTATGATTGTTTTATTCGCCTTGGTAACTGCGGCGATGGTGGCCATCAACCAAGCCGTTCGCAAAATTTCTATTCAGTATGCACAGCGTATGGTTGGTCGTAAGATGTATGGTGCGCAAACCAACTACCTTCCTCTTAAGGTAAATTATGCTGGTGTGATGCCCGTGATTTTTGCTGGTGCTATTTTAAGTTTCCCTCCGATGTTGCTTAATCCGCTAAGCACACTTTCACCTACTCTAGGCTTCCTCCATGATTGGGCTGCTGTGTTCCAAACACGCGGATGGTTCCACTATATTTCCTACGCTGTTTTAATCTTCGGATTTAGCTACTTCTGGATTTCTATCATGTTCCGTCCGGTGCAAATCGCGGATGATCTAAAAAAGAATAACGGTTATATTCTTGGAGTTCGCCCGGGCGAACACACTGCGCAGTTCCTCGACTTCGTGATGACCCGACTGACGATTGCGGGTTCATTATTCCTTTTGATTATCGCCCTGATGCCTGATCTTTTCACTTTCCAATTAGGATTCCCTCAGCGTCTTGCCACCTTCTTGGGCGGTACAGGTGGTCTGATTACCGTAGGCGTGATGTTGGACACCATGCGCCAAATTGAAACTTACCTTCTTCAAAGTAATTATGAAGGTTTCTTAAAGAAGGGTCGCATCGGTAGCATGCCCGTTCCTCAGCCAGGTCTACGTAATAGTTCTGAAGGATCTGCCTTAGGTTCAATGCCCAAAATTTGTCTTACTCTTTTCGTCCTCGGTATAGCTGCATGGGTAGCTAATCACTGGGATTCTTTTGTTAAGTAAGTTTTCGGAATGATTGATCTAAAGTCTGATGATGAAGTAAAAAAAATGCGCGCTGCATGTAGTGCCGCTGCTCGTGTTTTACAGGATTTGGTCAGCCTCGTTGTTCCAGGAATTTCTACCGCAGGATTAGATTCTGCCGCACGTGGTTTAATGTTACGTCACGGTTGTGAAAGCGCCTGCTATGGATATGTTGTCGGCGGTTTAACTTATCCCGGATACGTTTGTATTTCGCTTAACGACGAAGTCGTTCACGGCATCGGATCACCCAGCCGAATTATCCGCGACGGTGATTTAGTTTCTTTAGATGTGGTTGTTCGTCGCGACGGATTTATCGGCGACAACGCTCGAACCATCACCGTCGGCAAGGTCAGCCCCGAGGCTAAGGCCCTTTGCGTCGAGACCGAAAAGGCTCTTCATGCCGGGATTGCTGCCGTCCGACCCGGAAATAGGGTGGGGGACATCTCGGCTGCCATCCAGGCATCCCTCAGTGCTGGGGGGTATGGCATCGTCCGGGACTTCGTTGGTCACGGCGTAGGCCGTAAAATGCACGAGGAGCCACAGATTCCCAACTTCGGTAAGGCTGGTACTGGACCTAAGTTATTGGCTGGTATGTGTTTAGCAATCGAACCCATGGTTAATTTAGGCTCACATAAGATCATTATGGGGGCCGATGGATGGACCGCCAGGACCGCAGATGGCAAGGTTTCTGCCCATTTTGAGCATACCGTTATGGTGACCGAAAAGGGGGCCGAAATACTAACCCTACCTTAATTCAATTTTTTGCTTTCAAATCCCTCAAGAACCCACAAGTTCCGACCTCTTTCCCACCTTCTAAACAGCCCGGACCCTATGCCACGAATCCTCGGAGTAGATATACCCAACAACAAAAAAGTAGAGTACTCGCTCCGCTACATCTATGGTATCGGCCCACGCCGCGCCACAGAAATTTGCGAAGCTCTCGGCTTTGATCCAACCATGCGCGCTTCGAATCTTTCGGAGGAGCAATTAAATAAAATCGTCGAGTACATCGTTCGCATGGGTTACAAGTGCGAAGGTGATTTACGTCGCGACATCGCACAAAATCTCAAGCGCCTCCAAGCGGTAAAATGTTACCGCGGACTTCGCCACTTCCGCGGACTTCCTGTTCGTGGTCAGCGTACACGTACTAATGCTCGTACTCGTAAGGGTAAGCGTAAGACCGTTGGTGTTGCTGCAGCTCCTTCTAAATAATTTTTAAATCACTAATATAATTTTACGATGAGCGAAGAAGCACCCAAGACTCCTAAAGTACGTAAGCCTAAAGCTGCGTCACCTGAAGCGGCCGCCCCTGCGGTAGCTCCTGAAGTAGTTGCACCTGTTGCAACGGAGGCCACCCCACCAGAGCGTAAAGAAATTACTGCGAAAGAATTACTAGGCGAAGATGTTGGCGAAATTAAAGTTCGTCGCGCCAAAGGATCCAAAAATATCACCGTTGGAATCTGCCACATTTTAGCTACCTTCAATAACACCAAAGTGACGATTACTGATGCTAACGGTAATGTAATCTCCTGGGGTTCTGCTGGTCGTCACCAATTCCGTGGTTCCCGCAAATCTACTGCGTATGCCGCTCAAGTGGTTTGCCAAGAAGCCGCCAAGTTGGCGATGGCTCACGGCTTAAAAGATGTTTCGGTTCGTGTTAAAGGTCCAGGTATGGGTCGCGACAGTGCGATTCGTGCGCTCCAAGTTCTCGGACTCAATGTAACTTCGATCCTCGATACTACACCTATCCCTCATAACGGTTGCCGCCCTCCTAAGCGTCGCCGCGTTTAATTTTTCGACTTACCGTCCGGCTATGGCAAACCGGGCGGGTTCTATCATCCGCCACAAATACCAAAAATAATAAATCATGTCTCGTTACACCGGACCCACGACCAAGCTGAATCGTCGCTTTGGTCAAAATATCTTCCCTACCTCTAAAGGTGAGGAACGCCGTCCATACCCACCGGGTATTCACGGTAAGACCACCCGCCGAAAAGTTTCGGAATACGGTGTTGGTCTTAATGAAAAACAAAAACTCCGTATGATGTACGGCATGACTGAGAAGCAGTTCCGCTTATCCTTCGAACGCGCTAAGCGTATGGGTGGCGTCGCTGGTGATAACTTCCTTCGCATTCTCGAAACTCGTTTAGACAATGTTGTCTACCGTCTTGGTTTTGCTAACTCTCGCTCCGCTGCTCGTCAGCTCGTCTCCCACGGTCACGTTCGTATCGATGGTCGTAAAGTAGACGTCGCTAGCTTCACCGTTGCACCTGGACACGAAATCGAGATTCGTGATCGTACCTCTTCCAAACAACTCGCTACCCGTGCTATTGAAGAAGGCCAAGGTCGCGTTGTTCCTGCCTGGTTAGTTACCGTTGCTGAACAACTCAAAGGACAAATGGTCCGCGAGCCAGCAAAGGAAGAACTTCCACGCGACATCAATGTTCAGATCATCGTTGAATTCTACAGCCGCTGATCCAACCGCCAACCAAAACAACCAACTACAATAAGACATGACCAAGCGCCTCGGAAAATTCGAACTACCCAAGGGCCTCAAGAAAGAGGAATCCTCGGCCACCCCAACCTTCGCTCGCTACTTCGCCGAGCCATTCGAGACCGGTTTCGGTCACACGATTGGCAATTCGTTACGTCGCGTGCTTCTCAGCTCTATCGAGGGCGCTGCTATTTCTGCAGTGACGATCGAAGGAGTGCAGCATGAGTTTCAACCAATCGATGGCGTCGTAGAAGACGTTACCGAAATCGTTCTCAACCTTAAGAAAGTTCGTATTCGCACCGAAGCGAATAAGCGCGAATCTTTCAAGGGTCGTATCGACGTTAACAAAACCGGAGTGGTTAAAGCTTCGGACATCGTTTTCGACAACAAGACTGGTTCAGTTTCTGTTGTAAATCCTGACACCGTGATTTGCACCATCGATCGCAAACGTACTTTTACTGCTGAAGTAGAAGTGAGCGTTGGTCGTAGCTGGGCATCAGCCGAAGAAAATAAAAAGGATGAACAGTCCATCGGTTCAATTCCTGTTGATTCACTTTTCTCTCCTGTAACTTTAGTAAAGTATGCCGTTGAGAACACTCGTGTTGGTCAGATGACCGATTACGATAAGCTCGTTTTAGAGATTTCGACCGATGGTCGTATCACTCCTGACGAAGCCTTAAAAGAAGCCTCGGCTATTCTCCGTCACCACCTCGCTGTATTTGATACCGTATCAACTGATCCAGTTGAATTCGAATCAGGTAAATCTGAAGTGAGCGAAGAAGCTAACCGCCTCCGCAAATTACTTAACATGTCTGTTAACGAAATCGAACTTTCCGTTCGTGCCGCTAACTGCTTGAACAACGCGAACATTAATACTGTCGGCGAACTCGCAATGAAGTCCGAACAAGAAATGCTCAAGTACCGCAACTTCGGTAAGAAGTCCCTTAATGAAATCAAAGCTAAGCTCGAGCAATTGGGTCTGTCTCTCGGACAGAAAATCGATGAGCGCTTGTTAGATAAAGGCGTTAACTCCTAATCGAGAATTAGATCATGCGTCACCGCTCTCACAATAACGTCCTCGGCGTCAAAACCGCCCACCGCCGTTCACTCGTTGCTAACCTTGCTGCAGCACTCATCAAGAATGCTCGTATCACCACTACGCTCTCCCGCGCTCGTGCTGTCCGTCCTTTTGCAGAACGTTTAATCACGCTCGCTAAGAAGGCTGAACAGTCCGCCGACAAGAGTGTCAAGTTGCACTACTATCGTTTGGCCATGGCTCGCTTACGCGATGAATCCGCTGCTAACCTTCTTTTCAAAGAACGTGTTAAGCAGTTCATGACTCGCAATGGTGGCTTCACTCGTATCTACAAGCTGAACGTCCGTAAGGGCGATGCCGCTGAAACAGCTCTCATCGAGTTAGTCGGTAAAGACGACAAGGCTCCTGCTTTAACTCCTAAGGCTAAGACTGCTCGTAAGCCTAAGGTTGCCAAAGAAGAAGCCGCTGCCGCTAAAGCCTAAGCGCTAAAAACATAAACTTACCGAGACGCGTCATTGTTCCTAGTGACGCGTCTCGCTTTTTTAAGCCAAACCCCTAATTTCAAACCATGCTTCAGCCTATCGACCTCGATGTCTTTTTGGCCTGTATTGTCGCTATGGTTATAGGGGCACTTTTCTTTCTGCAATTTTGGTACGATCGACGCGACGCTTTGCTTTCCGATCACCGCCGCTTAAGTTCAGTTTTCTCCTGCACCCGTTGTAGTTTTACCTACGTACGCCCGCGTCGTCGAGAAGAGGCCACTTGTCCTCAATGTGGATGGAACAACTCCCGCCTTAAATTTTAAATCACCTATTTTTTTATGAATCAACGGTCCATCGCTATTCTTGATTTTGGTTCACAGCTCACCAAGGTCATCGCCCGTCGTGTACGTGAGTGCAATGTCCACTCACGCATTTATTCATGTGATGTCTCGGCGGAAACCCTTCGGGCAGATGGAGTGATTGGTGTTATCTTTTCCGGTGGTCCATCCAGTGTGAAATCAAAAGGTTCACCTCGTCCCCGGTCCGAAATTTTTGAAATGGGGTTACCTGTCTTGGGTATTTGTTACGGCGTACAGTTGATGGGTGAGATGTTGGGTGGCCAGGTGGCCAGCAGTCAGCATCGGGAATACGGACATGGCATGCTATCTTTCCGCCCTAAAAAATCTGAGCTTCTCCACGGGTTAAAATCACCGCTCCGTGTTTGGAATTCACACGGCGATAAAGTAATTCGACTTCCTAAGGGCTTTCACGCTGTAGCGAGCACCGAGAATTCTAACAACGCAGTCGTTGAAGATAGTCGCCGGAGATTTTACGGAATTCAGTTTCACCCAGAAGTCGCTCACTCAGAACGCGGCTTAGAAATCATCAAGAACTTCTTATTCCGTATTTGTAAGTGTAAGCCTAATTGGGTGATGAACGATTATGTTCAAACTGCGATACAAGATATACGAAATAAGGTAGGGGATGCCCACGTTATTTTAGGCTTATCCGGCGGCGTTGATTCATCGGTCGCCGCTGCCCTTATTCAAAAAGCTATCGGCAAACAACTCACCTGTGTGTTTGTAGATAATGGCTTACTTCGCCTAGGTGAACGCGAACAGGTCGAAAAAATGTTCCGTGGAAAATTCAAAGTAGATCTTCGTGTCGTCGATGCGTCGGCTACCTTTTTGAAAAAGTTAAAAGGCGTGAGAGATCCTGAAAAGAAACGCAAAATTATCGGACGTGAATTTATCGCTGTCTTTGACCGCTCCGTAAAAGACTTAGCCAAAAAAGGTAAAGTAGAGTTTTTAGCACAAGGTACACTTTATCCCGATGTCATTGAATCCATTTCGCCTAGTGGCGGACCGACAGTAACAATCAAGAGTCACCATAACGTTGGCGGCCTACCTAAGCGTATGAAATTAAAACTCCTCGAGCCATTGCGTGAGTTATTTAAAGATGAAGTTCGCGCTTTGGGTGAAGCTTTAGGTTTACCCAAGGAGATGGTCTGGCGTCACCCATTCCCTGGTCCAGGTTTAGCAGTTCGTATTTGCGGAGATATTACTCCCGAGCGTCTAGAGATTCTACGCCGTGCCGATGATATCTTTATCAATGAATTAAGAACGTCCGGAAATTATAATAAAGTTTGGCAAGCCTTCGCGGTTTTCCTTCCCGTACGCAGTGTCGGCGTGATGGGCGATGGACGTACGTACGATAATGTATGTGCTCTGCGTGCAGTTACCTCTTCGGATGCCATGACAGCAGACTGGGCACGCTTGCCTTACGATGTTTTACAACGCGCCTCCACCCGAATCATTAATGAAGTTAAGGGCATCAATCG
>CANCLV010000007.1 GCA_947378905.1 Opitutia bacterium | reverse complement strand
GGTAGGTGAATCGCGATGGTGTAGTCGTCGTACTTAGTGATTCCTGCAAATTCTTTGGTATAGAAGTCGTTATACCATTCTGCGTTAATCCAGGGTGATTGATAGAAGTAGAAGGTATAAAGGTAGTCATCGGCACTGACGGGTTGTCCGTCGGTGAATTTAGCACGTGGATTTAACTTAAAGTAGGCGGTGAGGCCGTCTTCGGAGATTGCCCAACTTTCGGCCAGACAGGGAATTGGCTTCAGCGAATTGGGGTGGAGTGTGATGAGCGAGAAGTCGTTTCCATCATAAGCAAAACCTCGGAAGCTATTGTTAGAATTCGGACCGACTCTTCGTAAGACCGGTGGCGTACCGTTGATAAAATAATTAAGAACGCCCCCGCGTTTCGCTTGGGGTGAGGCAAATAAAGGCTCATGAGGGTCGGTCACCCATTTTAAATTCTTTGGAATAGAGTCGGGCGAACTGAATTTAAAAAAACCAGATTTTTCTTTGTAATAGGCTTGGGCGTGGGGATCTTGATAGATCGCGATGGATTGTGTTTCAGCGTGGGATACTGAAAATAAAAAACACAACGTGGTAATGAGCAGGAGTTTTTTCATTATGGATTTTCCTTTCCATGGAAGGCTTCGCGAAGTCCTTCGCCGATAAAGTTAACCATGATGAGAACTGAAACCATGCAGGTGACCGTGGATGTGATGATCCACCAGGCGTTCCAATTTTCCTTACCTTGACGAAGTAAATCTCCCCATGAAGGTGTTGTGGGTGGAAGTCCAAATCCTAGATAATCTAAGGAAGATAATGAGGCGACTACGGCGGCGATACTGAAGGGAGCCATCGTGATGATGACGGACATTGAATTGGGTAGAATGTGTCGGGTGAGAATTCTCCAGTCCGAGGCACCCAGTGCGCGGGCGGCGGCGACGTAGTCGCGGGCGGCTTCACGATAGGCGGCAGCTCGCATCTGATGGGCGATACCGATCCAGGAGAAGGCGACGAGGATTAAGACGAGGATCAATAAATTCGGTTCAAAGAGTGTTGCGAGAAAAACGATGACGTAGAGAAAAGGAATATTGGACCAGATCTCGATGAAGCGTTGCATGATGAGATCGAACCAGCCTGCCCAATAACCCATGGCGGCACCTAAAATAAGTCCGATGGCATAACTCGCGAACATGTAGATGAGTGAAGCGATGAGGAGGATTTGAAAGCCGCCGAAAAGTCGGGCCAGCACATCGTGTCCGGATTCGTCGGTACCCAGGATATGGCCATCTAGACCGGGAGCACTCGGGTAGGGAACAAAAGTAAAGAGACCAGAGGGTGGAACCTCTTCATGGTTTGCTAAAGTTTTTGCTGCGACACTGTTGAAGTATTTGCTGAGTAGGAGGGTTTCACCGTTATTATCACGAATACGAAATTCTCCATCGAGTTTGCCATTCTGTACGGACCAGGTGCTGCCGCGCGTGCCATCGGGATTTAAAATAAAAATTCGACTATCGAGGATGACGGAGTCGTCAGGATTGAGATAAGTTTTATTAGCACCTTCGATTTTGTACTTCACTGGTAAATTTACTTCTGAAACTTCGGTGGGAGAAAAAGGATTAAGCGGTAACAGGACCCAGTCGCCTGAAGCCTTTTCGTAAAAGAGAGTTTTAAGTCTTCGGTAGTTCGGTTCGGCATCTTGAGGTAAGCCGAAGTCACGTCCGCTGATGGTGCCTTCGATTACAGGGAACCGATAGTGATTTTGATATTTTACGATGAGGGCTTGTGAGCCTACTAATAATGGACCCAGTAAAGCTAGTAGGCAGAGTATTCCAATGATAATGAGGGAGAACCAGGCACGTTTGATGGTGCGGAATTTCGCAAAGCGGCGTTGAGTTATGGGACTCAAGGTTATCATTTTTGGAAACGAATACGTGGGTCCACGGCGGCTACGCAGAGGTCGGAAAGAATATTTCCAATGAGGAGAACGATACTTGAAATCGTCAGTAGTCCGAGAAAGACCGGGAAGTCGCGATGGACTAAAGCGTCGTAACTAAGTAGTCCGATGCCATCGATATCGAAGGTGTATTCAATGAGGAAGGAGCCCGTGAGAAAGAAGCCGAGATTTTGTCCGAAGGAAGCGGCCAAGGGAATAATTGAGTTTCTTAAGGCGTGTACGTACAAGGCGCGACGTGAGCTAACGCCTTTGGCTTTCGCGGTGCGCATGTAATCTGCGGTAAGATTATCCAGCAGGCTATTTTTCATGAACATGGTCATCGCTGCAAACGCACCGGCGCTTTCGCAGGCTAAAGGAAGAATGGTCGATCTGATGGGTTCGTTCCAATTAAAGCCCGAATGCGGTAAGAGTGTGAAATGGAAGCAGAATAAATATAATCCACTCAGCGCTAGGACGAATCCAGGAATCGCAAAGCCAAAGAAAATGAGAACGGAGGAGGCACTATCGAAGAATGAACCATTACGGAGGGCTTTGCTAATGCCGAGAGGGACGGCGACAAAGTAGGCGATGATCATGCCCCAAAAACCAAACCACATGGACAGCGGAAGTTTTTGAAATATTAAATCAATGACGGGCTTGTCGCTTTCGGTTGAGTATCCGAAATTACCTTGGAGAATGCCGTTGAACTGGGACTGATAGACAATCACGCGCAGACTTTTATCGGTATCATTGGCTAAGGGTGCTTCATCGACCTTCCATTGACTTGAATCTGCGGGTTCTTTTGTGACTAAGTTTAATTCACCTTTAGGATTTTTTTGGACGATTATTTTTTGTGTCGATGATGGCTGGGGTGACATTACTTCAACTTCACCGCGACCGTTGGAATTAAGTCGGGTGATGGCCCAGTTATTTTGTCCGCGTAGGATACCGAGCCAGATTCCGTAGGCTTCGAGAACGGGACGATCGAAACCATATTGTCGTTTAAGATTATCGAGTTCTTCGGGCGAGGCTGGGCCGCTAGCGGATAGGCCAACTCTTCCAGACATTTTTTGTTGAGCTTGAATTTTCTCGGCCATGGCGCGTTCAATGGGTCCACCTGGCACCAGTCGGGTCATCAGAAAAGCGACCAGAGTAATCCCAAAAAAGGTCAGAGGGATTAGAAATAGCCGCTTGAGGACGTAGTCGCGCATGCGAGAGAGTTAAAGCCAACGTTTAATGGGGAGGGGTCAATCTCGAAAGGACTCGGCTTGCACCATAACTCAACATCTCTTATCGGTTTGGGGTGCAGGTATTATTGTTCACCAGTGTATTCTTGGTCGGTTTGCTCACTCTCGCGTTGGGCTTCGTGGCATTATTTGTTATTGTTTCGTTTTGGCGTAGTAAAAATAAACACCCGTCGATGTGGTGGTTTTATTTTTTCCTACAAACAGCACTCTTAATTGTAGTACGTTTACTTTATCGAGTTCGCGTGGTGGGGTTAGAAAATATGCCGAAACAGGGTGGGGTGCTTTTAGTATGCAACCATGTTTCGTATGTGGATGTTATTATTTTAGGTGTCTTATCTCCGCGTCCCATAAAATTTTTATCCTATGAGGGTTTTGAACGTTCGTGGATTACGCGTCTGATTATGCGCACCATGCGCACAATCCCGGTGGCGGAATCAAAAGCGAAAGATGCGATTCATAAAGCTTCGGATGCGCTGAAGGCTGGAGAGGTCGTTTGTATTTTTCCCGAAGGGCACGTGACGCGCAATGGTGGTATTTTGCCGTTGAGCCGCGGATTCGAGCTTATAGCTCGTCGGGCTAATTGCCAGATTATGCCCGTAGCTATTGACGGCTTATGGGGATCCATTTTCAGTTTTAGAGGCGGGAAGTTTTTTTGGAAAATGCCCAAACATTTTCGCCGTCCTGTTGTGGTGGTTTGGGGTCAGCCCTTTGACGCCACTGACCATGAGACGACACGATTTAAACTGCTCGAGTTGGCGTCCACCGCTTTCGCTTTAAGGCCGTCTTTACAGGGGCATCTAGCACAAGATGTGATTCGTGGTTTAATGATAAAGGGTAATAGTGTGGCGTTGATTGATCGTACAGAAAAGCGACGAACTTTTTCAGGCTATTTGATATTAACACTCTCTTGGTTCTTTGCTCAGTCACTCAAAAAGACTACGAGTAGAAGTAGGGTAGCGATTGTACTTCCGCCTGGTATCGGTGCAGCGATTGCCAATCTGGCCTGTGTGTTGGCTAATAAAGTGCCCGTGAATATTAATTTTACGCTGGGTCGAAATCAGGTCCTGCATTGTTTAAAGCAAGCGGATGTGGACTGCATGATTTCCTCCATTATTTTTAAGGATAAACTCAAAGAGAAATTTCCGGATTTTCCGTGGTCAGATAATTTCATCGATATCGGTGATAGCTTACAAAAAATTAAGAAGCGGAAATTGCTGAGTCTACTTGGACTCTTGCCGTTCTTGCCCACAAGTATTGCGAGCAGGTTGCTGGGTGTTCCACGTCGAGGGGGCGATGCAGAGGCTGCGTTGTTATTTACCAGCGGAAGTTCGGGTGATCCGAAGGGGGTGGTTTTAAGTCATCGCAACCTGCTTGCTAACTTAAGGCAGATTGAGGATTCAGATATTCTTCCTGAACACTCTACACTCTTATCTAGTTTGCCCGTGTTTCATAGTTTTGGTTTCACCGTTGGCATCTGGTATGCGCTCTCGCGCGAAACCGTATTGGTAACTACGCCTTCTCCTTTGGATACCGTAGCGTGTGTTAATGCGATTAAGGAAGAAGGTGTGACTATTACGGTGGGCACGCCGACTTTCCTTCGTCCTTATTTACGTCGTGCGACGAAAGAGGATTTGAAATCGTTGGAGTGGGTGGTGGCTGGGGCCGAAAAATTACCCGATGATCTTGTCCAAGGTTTTACCGACGAATTGGCGACACCTATGTTGGAAGGTTATGGTATCACTGAGGCCAGTCCGGTGATTTCTGTTAATGTACCCAATCAAATTGATGAGGAGGCTCCGCACGGTGTTTGGCAGGGGCATCAAGTGGGATCAGTCGGTCGTCCACTTGTAGGTGTGGCTGTTCGTTTTCGTGATATAGAGTCGAATAAAATTTTACCGCCAGGGCAGATAGGGTTACTCGAAGTTAGAGGAGCCAATATTTTCAATGAATATTTAAGTGATCCGCATCGTACGCGTGAGGCCTTGGTTGATGGCTGGTATCGCACGGGCGATCTCGCACGCATGGATGAAAACGGATTTTTATATTTAGCTGGTCGACTCTCTCGTTTTTCCAAAATCGGTGGCGAGATGGTTCCTCATGGAACTGTAGAGTATACTCTCTTAAAGGTTTTGAATCTCGAAGGTTCCGCAGAAATTGTTTTAGCCGTGAGCTCACAGGTTGACTCACAAAAGGGAGAGCAATTAGTAGTTTTACATACCATGGAGATGGATGTGGAAGCGGTAAGAAAAGGATTGGTGGCGGCCGGACTGCCGAACCTCTGGATACCTAAATTGTTTAAAAAAGTACCTAAGATACCGATTTTGGGCACGGGTAAGCTCGATTTAAATACATTGAAGCAGTTGGCGGGGGGTTGAGGCGGTTTTGGCTCGCTTGTGGCTAGTGGCTCTATGTTTTAATTATAACTATGCCTTCGAAAAAGAAATCCTCTTTGAAGTCCACAAAAGCAAAGTCGCGACCAGTGAAAAAAATAGCTGCGAAGAAGTCGTCTGCGGTTCTTGCCACGTCCGACGCTCCCTCTGCGAGCGAAGTAGCTATATTTAGAGACGCTATTTTAAAACATTTAAAAAGTACCTTCGCGCGTGATCCGATAACAGCGACAAAAAGTGATTGGTGGTTGGCTACCTCGATGGCTGCTCGCGATTTGATGTTGGAGCGCTATATTGCAACTCAAGCGGTGCACTCTACTAAGAACGTCCGCCGTGTTTATTATTTATCTTTAGAATATTTGATGGGACGAGTGCTGACGAATAACTTAGTCAATTTAGGGATGCGTCAGGTTGCCAGCGTTGCGTTGAAGGATTTGGGACAGGACTTAGAAGTCATTGCCGACGACGAAGCCGATATGGGTCTGGGTAACGGCGGACTCGGTCGCTTGGCTGCTTGCTTCCTGGATTCTTTGGCCACGATGGATATTCCTGCGATTGGCTACGGTATCCACTATGAGTTTGGTTTGTTCCGTCAGACCTTTGTAAACGGACGTCAGGTCGAAGTCGCCGATGCTTGGCTCTCGAATAACAACCCGTGGTTAATTCGTCGCCCTAATTTCAACGTCCGCGTTCCTTTGTATGGTCGAGTCGTTAACAAGATTGATGACTGTGGAAATCATTTATCGGAGTTGGTGGACACTAAAGATTTACTCGGAGTGCCTTGGGATATTCCTATCGCAGGCTTTAATGCTTCGAGTGTGAACTTCCTCAGATTATGGGAGTCGCGTGCGACGACCGAGTTTGATTTCCGTGCCTTCGATCGCGGCGGTTATGTTGAGGCCGTGCGCGAACGCGACGTCAGCGAAACCATTTCGAAGGTCTTGTATCCGAATGACAGTACTGAAAGCGGCAAAGAACTTCGACTCGTCCAACAAATCTTTTTCGTCTCCTGCTCGTTGCAGGATATTCTACGTCGACACCTTCGACTGAATAAGAGTTTTGCCAACCTTGATGAAAAGATTGCGGTACAATTAAATGACACGCACCCATCTATCTCGGTAGCCGAATTGATGCGTTTATTGGTGGATGAGCATCGTCTCGGTTGGGATGAAGCTTGGGCACTTTGTACTAAGGTCTTTAGTTACACCAATCATACGCTGTTACCAGAAGCCTTAGAAACTTGGTCGGTTCCGCTTTTCGAAAAAGTTCTCCCACGTCACTTAGAAATCATTTACGAAATCAATCGCCGACATTTAGAAGCGGTGGATCGTCACTGGCCCAATGATGATGAGAAGAAAGCTGAGCTTTCGATTATCCAAGAGGGTGGTGTGAAGCGCGTGCGGATGGCACACCTCGCTGTGGTTGGATCGCATCATGTAAATGGAGTCGCCGAACTACACACGCGTTTGCTCCGCGAGCATCTTTTCGCGAGTTTTGATCAACTCTGGCCCAAGAAATTTATCAATGTCACCAATGGCGTCACACCGCGCCGCTGGATTCGCGCGTGTAATCCAGCTTTAGCGAGTTTATGTGATAAAGTTACAGGCAAAGGTTGGGAAAAGAATTTAACGCAACTCAAGAAGCTCGACTCGTTGGCCGATCGATCGGATTTCCAAGACGAGTTCATGGGAATTAAACGCGCTAATAAAGTTAAGTTAGCAGCGAAAATTAAAGAGTTAGTCGGTGTTGAGGTATCACCTGACGCTTTATTCGACGTGCAAATCAAGCGTCTGCATGAATACAAACGCCAACACTTAAATCTTCTGCATATCCTTTATTTATATCGAAAGATTTTAAATAATCCGAACATCAAGATACAGCCTCGCGTTTGTATTTTTGGTGCGAAGGCAGCGCCTGGCTATGCATTAGCTAAGCACATCATCCACGCTATCAATCGCGTTGCGATGGTGATCAATAACGACTCACGCGTTCGGGGTATGTTGAAAGTTGTATTCTTACCCGATTACCGTGTTTCTTTAGCGGAACAAATTATTCCGGCGGCTGATTTGTCGGAACAGATTTCTACAGCTGGTAAAGAAGCTTCAGGTACTGGGAATATGAAGTTAGCGCTGAATGGCGCGGTAACGATTGGTACTTTAGACGGTGCTAATGTCGAAATTCATGAAGAAGTGGGAGATGAAAACATTTTCATTTTCGGCTTAGAAGTGGAAGACGTTGCCGAGTTGCACACTCGTGGTTATTCGCCACATGATGTGCTTAGTCATGATACTGAGTTAGCGGCGTTAATTGATTGGCTTCGTTCTGATACCTTCACACCTGAACAACCGGGTGCATTGTCACCCTTAGCTGATTCACTCGTTGAAGGGGGAGACCCTTACCTCGTATTGGCTGACTTCAGAAGTTACATTCAAGCACAGGAGAAGGTAGAGGTGGCATTCGCTGATCGTCGTCGCTGGGCCGCCATGGCCATTCGCAACGTCGCCCGATGCGCTAAATTCTCTTCTGATCGCTCCATCGCTGACTACGCCAATGGGATTTGGAAGGCGAAATCACAGCCTATTCCTTAATTAATAAGTCTGGGTTGAGATTTTCCGATTAGGAGTCACCTTGCTTCCTAGTGGGTAAACATACTCCAGTTCTGCTGATTCTTTGTTTAGGCTGTGGCGTAGAATTAATCGCCCAGACTAAGCCCGAGAATCCACGTCTGGCTGGTTTTACGGCCACCTCGGAAGGCGGCGTAGAGGGCACACAGACGATTAAGTATGATGAGAACGGAAAAGTGATTGAGGCTAATGTCATTGGCCAGATTCCTTCTTCTAAGCCTGCTGTGCCGGTCAATAGGCCCGTGGTTGTAAATAAAGAGAGCCCTAAGCCAGTTGAGCAAAGTCCGACGGTCTCGACTGGTATGACGACGAGTGACGGAAGAAAAGTTCCCTTTGCACTTTCAGGTAATAGCGGAAGTAAACAAGTAGACTCATCCGTAGATTTTAATTCGGCCCTGAAAAATACCTCTAAGATGTCGAATGTCGCCGACAAGAAATTCGATACCAACAAAGCAGACCTTAATTCTAATACACCTTATTCACGTGAGAATATTATTACCTTCGATTCTTGGCATGGTAAATACGATGTCTACGGACGTAAAAAAGCTGAGGTTGAAGTGGCTGATACTTTTGATCGCGGTGAATTAAAAAATAAAAATCTCATCGAGGTGAAATCCGTTGAGCGACAAACCGCTGAACTATCGGGCAGGGTGGCAACGGTTAAAGGAATAGATACTCGATTACCCAATGATAAAAACGGTCGCTATGATGTGGCGCCATCGAGTCCATCCGACCGAGTGATTTCCAAAACGGTCGATCAGTTATCGATGCAGGATATTAATCGTTACCAATTCCGTCGTAATCGTTCCGATGCCCCTGGTCTGCCTGTGGTCAGGCCTGGCTCTGATGAGGTTAAAAATAAGGATGGAAAGCCTTAACGAGGGTTTTTGATTGGCAGATAGAGTCTAAAAGCCTAACAAATTCGTTTGCCCATCATGAGTGAAGCACCTGCACGTTCCACCAATAATAATGTCACCGATCTTGAGGTGAAGGATGCTCATATTATTTTCGAATCCGTCTGGACCAAACTCGAGCGCGAAATCGGCCGCGAGAAATTACAGTTCCCGAGAGAGATTTTCTGGCTCAATGGTGCGCCGGGTGCGGGTAAGGGTACGAATACTGATTTCATTCTTAAATATCGTGACTATGCAGCTGCCCCGATTGTTATCAGTGATCTGCTTTCCAGTCCCGAGGCGCGTAAACGTATCGATGCGGGTATGCTCGCAGGTGACCGTGAGGTGGTGGAATTACTTTTCCTTAAACTTTTAGAACCTCAGTTCAGGAACGGTGCCATCGTCGATGGTTTCCCGCGTTCGATGGTTCAGGTTGAATGTCTGAAGCACCTCTTCGCTCGCCTGAATGAATTACGTCAAGAGTTCAGAGGTACTCCGAATGCGATTAAATTTCCAAAGCCACACTACCACATCCTCGTTCTTTTCATTGATGAGAATGAGTCGGTGCGTCGTCAGCTCATGCGTGGTGAACAGACTTTAGCGTTTAATAAGAAGGCGGAAGCCGAAGGTTTACCTTTAGCCGAAGTACGTAAGACCGACTTAACCGCCGAGGCGGCACGTAATCGTTATCGTGTATTTAAGGAGCGCACCTACGAGCCCTTGCAGTCCTTGCGCGATATTTTCCACTACCACTTTATTAATGCTCAGGGATCGATTCCAGAAGTTCAGGCCCGTATTATCAAAGAGTTGCAGTACCAGAGTTCCTTGGAGCTCTCGGTTGAGACTTACGATATTATTTCGAGCATCCCACTTTCGAAGCAAATTGGTCAACATGCCCGCCAAGATTTAGTCTTACGTTTGGATGACTACGCCGAGCGCCACAAAAAACTTTTCCGCGAGGTCGTAGACTTAATCCAGCAAAAGTTCTTACCCATTATTCAAGCCCACGCTATTTCGGGTCAGGCTCACATTAACAGTGAAGCTACACTCTTTGAGGATCCCTTAGCGTTGGCCATGTTCATCGATATTTTCTCGGAGCGTGGATTCCACGCCGTCGTGGATCTCCATCGCATTGAGATTCCTGAGTCCTTTGACCTCAAGACTGGTCAGATTCAGACTCGTGTGAAGAAGGTTTGGCGTGTGTCGATTCGCTTTGTCGGCTCGGAAATTCGACGCGGTCGCTAAGACTCAACAAAAAAGGCGACTCGAGTGAGTCGCCTTTTTTTATGAATTAATATTTAAAATTAACCGATGGCTTTAACGTAGAGCTCGTTGGCCTTTTTCCAGTCGATGACTTTCCAGAAAGCATCGATGTAATCAGGACGACGGTTCTGATATTTTAAATAGTAAGCGTGCTCCCAAACATCGAGTGCCAGAACAGGGTGGCCATTAACATCAGCAACACCTTTCATCAGTGGGCTGTCTTGGTTAGGAGTTGAAGTGACAGCGATGGATTTGTCGGCCTTAACGATGAGCCAAGCCCAACCTGAACCGAAGCGGCCAGTAGCGGCGGCTTTGAATTGTGCCTTGAGACCTTTTTCACCTTCGAGACCACCAAAAACCTTTTGAATAGCCTCACCGAGAGCACCTACCGGTTCGCCGCCACCGTTAGGGGAAAGTAAATTCCAGAAGAACGTGTGGTTGGCATGACCACCAGCGTTATTACGAACGGCGGTGCGAATAGATTCAGGAACTTTGGAGAGGTCAGCGATGAGCGCATTCACATCTGTGCCAGCAGCGAAGCTAGGCTCCTTGGCGAGAGCTGCGTTGAGATTGGTGACGTAAGCATTGTGGTGCTTGCCGTGGTGGATTTCCATCGTGGCGACGTCGATGTGTGGTTCGAGTGCGTTAGTAGGATAAGCGAGGGAGGGGAGGGTGTAACTCATAAGAAATGTTTAGGTGTGATGAACTAATTGCAGGAACTTGCGATGGGTCAAGCCGTTGCCTCTGAATCTCGGCCGCGTTTCAAGTTAAAGTAGGCCTGAAGGATTTCTTTGCAGGGTTGTTCTAAGACTCCAGCGGTAACGGTGACACGATGATTTAACTTAGGTAGACTGTGGAGTGGAGTGGCTCCGCCCATGCATCCCATTTTGGGATCACCCCAAGCGAAGACCACGCGGGAAAGTCGACTCATGATGGTCGCGCCTGAACACATGGGGCATGGCTCTTTGGTGACGTAGAGGGTGCATTCGTTGAGTCGCCAGTCTCCGATTTTTTTAGCGGCCTGAGTGATGGCTAAAATTTCTGCGTGTGCGGTAGGGTCGCCTGCGCGTTCGACTTCATTATGTGCAGCGGCAATAATTTCTCCTCCACGTTCGATAATCGCACCGATAGGAACTTCATCCACACGCCAGGCATCGACGGCTAGATTGAATGCCAGAGACATATAAAATTTATCATCACGAACTAATTGTGACGGATGAAGCTTATCAAAGGGACAGCTTAAAGGCGGTCTAATTGAGCTGTTTTCACTTTCCATACTGAAACAATCTAAACTCGACGGCCGCTGGCAAGCGGGGATGACTTTCTTTTATACGAGGTGTTGACTTTGACCCTTTCCTTGCATGGATAGAGCCTACAAGGCATGGCAGAAGAACCCGTTATCGAACTCGAAGGCAAAATCCTACAGGTGTTACCTGGAACCATGTTCCGTATTGAGCTTCCCAATAAGCACGTGGTGCTGGGAAGAATTTCGGGCCGACTACGCAAAAATTTTATCAGAATTAATCCCGGTGATCGTGTGAAAGTCGAAATGAGCCCATCCGACTTAACTCAGGCCCGTATTATTTTCCGTCTGCGCGATACCGCCCCAAGGCCTCCAATGCCTGACCAAAAGCGCCGTTACTAAGCGTTTTTAGCCTTCTAGCTTTGTTTATTTATGGTTGCCCAGAAATGGGTGATTTTCTATATACATTAGTAAACAACTCAACATTAGCCATGCCTATCTATAAAAACGTTTTAGAAACTATTGGTCGTACGCCTCTTGTTCGTCTGAACAAAGTGACCGAAGGATTGAACGCTGAGATTCTCGTTAAGCTCGAGTACTTCAATCCGCTCTCCAGTGTTAAAGATCGTATCGGTCGTGCGATGGTTGAAGCCGCTGAGCGCGATGGTCGTTTGAAGCCAGGTGGTACAATCGTTGAGCCTACTTCAGGTAATACTGGTATTGCGTTGGCATTTGTCGCTGCTGCTCGTGGTTACAAATGTATCTTAACCATGCCAGAAACCATGTCAGTTGAGCGTCGCGTTTTATTACGTATGCTTGGTGCTGAAATCATTTTAACACCTGGTGCCAAGGGAATGCGTGGTGCCATTGAGCGTGCCACAGCAGTTCGTCAAGAAATTGGCGATAATGCTTACATGCCTATGCAGTTTGATAATCCTGCAAATCCTGAGGTTCATCGTCGCACGACTGCAGAAGAGATTTGGGCTGATACCGAAGGTAAAGTTGACGCTATTGTTGCTGGTGTTGGCACAGGTGGAACTATCACCGGTGTATCATCCGTAATCAAAGGTCGTAACTCCAAATTCCTCGCCATTGCGGTAGAGCCTTCCGCAAGTCCAGTAATCACTCAGACTCGTAACTCGCAACCTGTGCAACCTGCTCCTCACAAGATCCAAGGTATCGGTGCTGGTTTCGTTCCTAAGAATTGTGACTTATCTTTAATCGACGAAGTGATCCAAGTTTCTAACGAAGATGCTTTTGCTACCGCCCTCGATGTGTCAGCACGCGAAGGTCTGGCAGTAGGTATATCTTCAGGTGCAAATATCTGGGCATGTCTCCAATTAGCTAAACGTCCTGAGTTCGCTGGTAAGCGTATTGTTACGATCGCTTGTAGCCCCAGTGAGCGTTACCTCTCGACCGCTCTGGCCGAGAAGATTCGCGCCGAGGTCACAGCCTTAACCGCATCGTAATCTGAAGATAGATTACTTGAAAGGGCGGGCCGCAAGGACCCGCCTTTTTTGTGTCTGGTCACTTTTACCCTTGAAAAGATAGGCAAACGGATAGATGAACAAATGTTCATATGTTACGAGCCCTTGCCGATTGTAATAATTTTTTCGCTTCCTGTGAACGGGCATTAAATCCGGCACTCATCGGAGTTCCGATTGTCGTTCTTTCTAATAACGACGGATGTGTCATAGCGCGATCAAGCGAAGCCAAGGCTTTAGGTATTCCGATGGGTGCACCTTTTTTTCAGGTACGTAGAGTTTGCGAGGCGCACTCGGTAAAAGTTTTTTCATCGAACTTTTCGGTTTACGGAGATTTTTCTGAACGTGTGATGGAGGTGTTAGCTAAACAAGCGCGCGACTTTGAATCGTATTCGATCGATGAAGCCTTTTTAGGTTTTCCCGATATGCCCGAAGCAGACGCACGTGCGTTAGGACACAGAATTCGTAACGATGTCTTATCGACTACAGGCATTTCCGTTTCGATTGGAATGGGTGCGACGAAAGTTCTTTGTAAACTTGCTAATGAAAGAGCCAAGAGCGATCCGGAGTCCGGCGGAGTCATTGTAGTTCCATATTCACCCGCGGGTCGCGAAGAATTTTTAAAGGGTGTTAAGACCCGCGATATTTGGGGCGTAGGCAAGGGTCTGGCCACACGACTGCGTGGTCATGGTATTCTCTCGGCGCAAGACCTAGCAGAGGCGGACCCCGCATTTATTCGACGATTGGCTGGAGTAGTAGGAGAGCGCATTGCTTTGGAATTACGGGGCATTCCTTGTCATGAAATCATTGAAGACCCTGCAGCGCGTAAGAGTATCATGGTATCGCGTTCGTTTGGCCGTCCCGTGAGTGACTTCACAGATTTATCTGAGGCCATCGCCACGCATGCCGTGCGCGCGGCGGAGAAACTACGTCAGGAAAATCTAGCCACCTCAATCGTGACGGTGTTTTTCGGTACTAATCGTTTTAACAAAGATTCAGAACAATACGGTACCAGCGAAACCGAGGAGATTGATTTTCTGACTGATGATTTAGGTGTGATTGGTGCGATGGCCCAGCGCGCTTTAAAACGTGTTTTTAAAGAAGGTTATTTTTATAAAAAAGCAGGTGTGATATTAACCGAATTATCCTCGAAGGATGTTGTTCAGGAAACGCTTCCGGGGTTGGGCACAGCGATGCCGTCATCTCGGAATCGACTCATGAAAGCGGTGGATACCATTAATGCAAAGCTGGGCAAGGAAGCCGTTCGTCCCGCAAGCACGGGCTTTGAGCGTAAATGGAAAAGTAAATCCGAGCAGTTATCTGAAAATTCTCAAACGCAGGAAAAAGTATTACCGAAAACGAATGGTGTGCCTAAGCGACGCATTCGTTTTCACGAATGATGGGTCTACCAAGTTTCCGCTAACGTAATCAACTTAGCCGAAGCCGCAGTCATCGCGTCGGAACGATCTTTATCACTGCTATTAACTCCTTCGGCGTGAATGAAGGTGACATCGGTGATTCCGATGAATGCTAAAATGGTCCGTAGGTACGGCTCTTGAAAGTCGTAAGCTGTACCAGCCACGAATCCACCACGCGAGGTGACGACGAGTGCTTTTTTACCTTTAACAAGAGGGACGGGTCCTTCTTCGGTAATTTTAAAAGTCATATCCGTACGAACCACTTGATCGATCCATGCCTTGAGTGAAGCTGACACGTTGAAGTTGTGCATCGGGGAGGCGATGAGCAGGGCGTCGCACGCTAATAACTCCGCAGCAAGTTCATCGGAATTATGTAGTGCACCTTTCATCGATGGGTCATTGAAATCGCCTTTGGCAAAAGCGGCACCAATCCATGCATCGGAAATAAACGGAGGAGGATTATGTCCGACGTCGCGGTGGACTACTTGCAGGTCGGAGTGTTTCAGGCGAAGTGCACTAACAAAAGCTGCAGATAACTTACGCGTCACAGATCGTACGGTGCGCGGAGATGCGTCGATGTGAAGCAACTTCATTAAGAGTTACCCTAATCTGAAAAGTTGCTGAGTCAACGCCCAGTCGGCTGTAGGGATTAAACTTCCCAGTCTTCGGCTTTAGATTCGAGAATTTTATCTAAGGCGTTGATGACTAATTCTACCGCTTGGGTGGTGGAAAGTTTATCGGTACGGATGTGTACCTCAGGTGCTTCAGGTGCTTCGTAGGGTGAGGATATTCCTGTAAATTCAGGAATTTCGCCACGACGGGCTTTAGCATAGAGGCCTTTAACATCTCGCGATTCACAGACTTCGAGTGGAGCGTCCACAAAGACTTCGATAAAGGCATGATTTGCTAGAGCCGCACGAGCCTTAGCACGGTCGGCAGCCAGTGGAGCAATGAGCGTAACCAGTGAGATATGACCCGCATTGGCAAAGAGTCCGGCTACAGCAGAGGCACGACGAACACTTTCGGCGCGATCAGCAGATGAGAATCCAAGGTCGCGATTCAATGCAGTGCGGAGGTCGTCACCATCCACACGGAAAACTTTCTTACCAGCGTCGAAGAGTCGACGTTCCACTAATTCAGCAATCGTGGATTTACCTGAACCAGAAAGACCCGTGAACCAAATTACAGCAGGGGAATGTCCAGCACGTGCGGTGCGTTCAGCGGCCGTGACTTTTCCTTCGCCCGATGTTTTTTCGGAAATCGAATCTAAAATAATGCCTCCGCCGTTGATGCGTCCTTTGTCTTCAATTGCAAAGCGACCGGTGATGGCGCATTCACTATGTAAATCGAAGGCAATGGGGCGGGTGGCTCGGACAATCACTTCGCAAATCGTATCGCGAGGGACGGTGGTAGCTTCGATAGACTCGAGAGTTGAGGCGTCGGTAATCTTTTCAATCTTCGCAATGACTGCTTCAACATTTTGCGTAAGTAAGCGAAGGCGGTAGGTCTTATTTTGTTGGAGAGGTTCTTTGCCGAGCCAGAAAATACGGGCACGGAATTCTCGACCCACGCGTGGCTGTTGATTAGGGTGAGCGGCGACTTGTCCGCGCTCGACGAAGATTTGTTCGCTGAGGCTGAAATTCGCTGAGTCACCTGTACCCGCGACTTCACGGGAAGGACCTGGCCAATCTTCGAAAGTTCTTACCGTGCTACGACGACCACCGGGTTGAAAGATAAGTTCATCGCCGGGGCGAATGGCACCCGCTTCGACACGACCAGCGATAATACGGCGATGATCGAAACGATAAATGTCAGACACAGGCATGCGTAAGGGCAGGCCAGTGAGGTCGTCTTCGTGTTTAAAATTATCGAGAGCTTCGGCGACGGTTGGGCCTTTCCACCATGACATCTTGTCGGAGCGCTGAACCACGTTTTCACCATGCTTAGCAGCAATGGGGATGAAATGAACTGCGGTTAAGCCGAGAGATTTTAAGAAAGCGGTGTATTCGACTTTGATTTTTTCGTAGGTCGATTGGTCGTGCTTAATTAAGTCCATTTTGTTCACGAGCACGACGAGTTGTTTTACGCCGAGCAGTGAAAGTAGGAAAGCGTGGCGACGGGATTGATCCATGACGCCTTCATTGGCGTCGATGAGTAATAAGGCGGCAGAGGCACTCGCGGCACCCGTTACCATGTTCTTTAGAAATTCTTTGTGACCTGGGGCATCGATGATAGCGTAGGCACGTTTAGTCGTACGGAAAAAGATCCGCGTCGTATCGATGGTGATGTTCTGCTCTTGTTCTTCTAATAAAGCATCGAGCAAGAAGGCGTATTCGAATTCCATACCTTCGGCGGCACAGTTTTTACGAACCTGATCAAGTTTTCCGTTAGGCAGAGAATCGGTGTCGTGTAATAAACGACCGACGAAGGTGGATTTACCGTGGTCAACGTGGCCGACGACGACGACGTGCATTTTGCGCATGTCTTCGATGTCAGGTTGAGCTGATTTTTGGACTGAAGAAATATTGGATGTTTGAGACATTTTAAAAAGATTTAGGAATTACATGAAGCCCTTGGCGCGGAGGGCTTGCATGGAGTTACGACCGACGTGGTCTTGGGCACGTCCGGCACGCTCACTGACGCGAGTGAGTTTTAATTCAGCAATCACTTCATCAATGTTGCTGGCTGGACTATCTACCGGGTGAGTGATGGGGTGGCAGCCGAGTGAACGGAAGCGTTTGCCATTACGAGCGAAGTAAAGGGTAGGATTAGGAATATTTTCACGACGAATGTATTCCCAGATATCGAGCTCAGTCCATTCGAGGAGAGGTTGTACACGAACGTGTCCACCTTCGGGTGCGGTCGAGGCGAATTGGCCCCAGAACTCGGGTGGCTGATCTTTATAATCCCAAACTCCTTCGGCGGAACGTGGTGAGAACCAGCGCTCTTTAGCACGGGTGGGATCCTCGTCACGGCGGATACCGGTAACGAGTGCATCCCATTTAAACTCATCAATCGCAGCTTTAAGAGGAACGGTTTTAAGTTCGTGAGTTACGGTGACTGGGTCATGTGTGGCATAACCAATGCCGCGACGAATCGCGTCTTCGTTAATACGCACGATTAAATCAATCCCGTGAATCTCTTTCGCTTTTTCGCGAAACTCATACATTTCGGGAAACTCGTAAGTGGTATCGATGTGAAGAAGAGGGAAAGGAATTTTACCGCAGAATGCTTTACGCGCTAACCAGATGAGCACGTTAGAGTCTTTGCCCATGGACCAGGGCATACACACGGAGCGGAAATTAGCGAAAGCTTCACGGAAGATGTGAATGGAGGTTTGCTCCAGTCGGGTGAGGTGATCGTTTTGTGCGTTACGTGACATGATTAATTATTTTTTAATATTTTTAGTGTGAATTCCGCATTCTTTTTTATCGAAGCCAGGCCAGCGCCCGCCCCGTTCATCGCCGGAATTTGAAATTTGCGTGCAAGGCCAGCAACCGATGGATCGATAACCTCGGTCGTGTAATACATTATGAGGTAATTGATGTTCCTTGAGGTAGGCCCAGACCTGTTCGCGACTCCAGTCGACGAGAGGGTTAAGTTTCCAGACGTCGGAATTATCAGGACGAGCGGCCAAACTGAGTAAGGGTGTGGATGAACGCTCGCTGCTTTGATCGCGACGCATACCCGTGATCCATAAATCTAAATCAAATAATTTTTTACCGAGTGAATCTACTTTGCGTAACTCGCAGCACTTTTCAGGATTGGTTTTCCAAAGTTCAGGACCGTATGAAATGGCTTGTTGCTCTACTGTCTCGAGCGGATGCACCTCTTCGATTTGAATATTAAGAGCGGCCTCTAATTTCTTTTTGAGTTCGAGCGTTTCAGGAAAGAGTAATCCGGTATTTAATGTGAAAGCAGGAATTTTAAGTCCTGCTGTCTTCGTTAAGTGCATGATGACGATGCCGGCGGGTTGAAAACTTGTACCAATGCCGGCACGTGCTCCGAACGTATCAGCCGCCCAGCGCAAACGATCCACGGGGGCAAAGTTTAATAACTTAGCCTCCAGAGCATCGAGCTGACTGGGATCGGGTACGGACATTATTTAATTACGCAGGTGTAGTGGGAGCAGGCCAGACAGCGGCCTCGTTGACCCAATCACCGAAAGCTTGTCCACTCTTACGCTGTTGGGCGTATTGTTTGAACAGTTCACCAACGGCTACGGGAATTTCATCGAGTAAAACAGATTCTTTCCAGGTGCGTGCTAAGCGGGTGCCTTCGCGGTTTCCGCCTAACATGAGATTGTATTTACCAGGTGCTTTACCCACGAGGCCGATTTCGGCGTTGTAAGGACGTGCACAGCCATTGGGGCAACCCGTCATACGTACGACGAGTTCTTCATTGGCGATGCCAGCAGCGGCTTGAGCGTCTTCGAGTTTAGCGAGTAAGGCTGGAAAAATACGTTCGGATTCAGCTAAAGCTAGTCCGCAGGTAGGCAGAGCAGGGCAAGCCATACCGCGACCTTTGATTAAGCCAGGATTGAACACGATACTGCAACCGTGGTCGTTCAGAATTTTTTCGATCGCTGCTTTATTTTCTTCTTTGATGTCCGACAGAATTAAATTCTGAGTGGCGGTTAAACGAAACACAGGACCGAATTTTTCAGCGATGGAGCGTAGAGCGGTTTTTAATTTGTAATCACCTGCATCTTTCACGCGACCCGTTTCGATAAATAATCCGAGGAACCATTGGCCGTCTAATTGTTTGAACCAACCAAAAGCATCGCCTTGTCCTTTGAAGATGAAAGGCTTGGCGGCGGGCAGAGGAGCACCGAGGCGTTGAGCGAGTTCATTGCGGAACCATTCCACACCTTTTTCTTGTAAGACGTATTTGATTCGGGCGTGTTTGCGGTCGGTGCGATCACCCCAATCGCGGTGAATCGCTACGACGGCAGTACCGACTTCAACCACTTGTTCGCGGGTGATGAAACCGATGACGTCAGCGAGGCGAGGGTAGGTGAGTTTATTGCCGTGTGAGGTACCTAGGCCACCACCGACGAGAAGATTATACCCGATTAATTTACCGTTCTCAATGACGGCAACAAAGCCCATATCATTGGTGAAAATGTCGGTATCGTTATTAGGAGGAATGGCGAAACCGGTCTTAAATTTACGAGGCAAGTAGGTTTTTCCGTAAAGAGGATCCACGGGGGCACCTGAATCATCGGTGTCCGCAGGTGGAGGCATGTACGGATTAGCTTGGTCGACACTGGCGCGAGCTTTAGCGATTTTTTCGCCTAAGCCTAAATCGAGTTGAACTCCGTCCACCCAGATGGAGTGATAAGCAGTGGTACGTGGAAGCAGTGCACGTGTTAAGGTGAAAGCATCTTCATCCACCGCTACGCCCACGGAATCCACAGGAGGATTGGAAGGTGCAGTGACGTTACGATTCACGTCGCCACAAGTCGCGAGAGTAGAACTTAAAGCTTCGTTGATTGATTTGATTAGATTACCGATTCCTTTTTGGAGTACGCCGTGGAATTGGAAAGTTTGACGTGAGGTGATGCGCAGAGTGCCGTTCGCAAATAAACTAGAGAGCTCGTCGTAAACAATATACTGAGCTGCGGGAACGATGCCGCCCGTCTGGCGTGTGCGCACCATGACTGAATATTCTTTTCCAGTTTTGCGCTTATCGCGGTCGTCTTGCTGATAAATTCCGTGGAACTTAATGAACTGTTCGTCGTCGCCACTGAAACGATCGAGAGAGGGGTCTGCCAAGGTAGCTCGAATGTTGCCGGATAAATCAGGCTTCTCGGCTTTCATGAATTCGTTCTTGGTGAGTGGTTTTTCCATAGTGATTATTGGTTAAATTTTATACTTGATAAGATTACCAAAGATTACATATATAGGGTCAAGTTTAAATTTAATGGTTAACAACAACAGTGGCCGGGTGGTCTTCGTAGGGGCAGGGCCTGGGGCACCTGACTTGATCACTGTACGTGGTTTAAAATACTTACAGAGAGCTGATGTGGTTATTTATGACAGTTTGCCTGGTGACGATTTGCTCCAAGAGATTTCGCCCAAAGCCCGAGTGATTTCTGTCGGCAAAAGATGTGGCGTTCATTCCGTGACTCAGGCTGAGATTAATTCAATCATCAGCATTGAAGCTCAACGTTCTCAGTTAGTCGTAAGACTAAAAGGTGGAGACCCTTGCATTTTTGGACGTCTCGGTGAAGAGATTGAGCATTTATTAAGTGAAGGTATTCCTTTCGAAGTAGTACCAGGAATCACTGCGGCGACGGCCGCGGGAGCTGATGCAGGCTTTTCATTAACGCATCGTGGCAAAGCTGCATCGGTAACATTTTTAACGGGTCATTGTGCTGATGGCTCAGATCAAAATTGGTCGGCGCATGTACAAACTGGTGCGACCCTTTGTTTATACATGGGTGCTAAGAAATTATCTGAAGTCGCTCAAAAGTTAATCAACGCTGGAGCTGATAGTAAAATGCCTGTGCGACTACTTTCAAAAATTTCCCAAGTGGGTGCGACGGATGTCTTAACCTCTTTAAGCGACCTCGCTCAGGATAAAGTAGACTTAGATTCTTTACCTACGCCCTTAATCGCAGTGGTCGGTGTAGTGGTATCGAACTCTCAGTTAAGTGACCTCGCGGGTAGTTTCGAAAAAACTGTCTAAGCTTTCAATTCGCTAAATCTACGCGCTAATAAGCGAGGTAGGCTCGGGTGTGTGCCGATTAAAGGACTGAGTTCCCAGGTGATTCCACGGGGTGCGTGCTTCTCGCAAATTTCTGCCACATCGCCGCCGGTTCCAGCGTGGCGGCCTGGCAGTAGAAACTGCATTAAAATAATCGCGTGAGCGGATACTTTAGAAAGTGCGGACTCTAAAAGTGGCTCATTGAAGGCATATTGGTCTCCCTCTCGTCGTTCCATAGAGCACGCAATGAGTTGATGAGAATCTAGTCCAAGTTTTTCACTGATTTCTTTAGCTAGGAAATTACGAACCTGATTTACTTCGATGATTGGGGTGCCGTGATCGCAGAGCAGGACAGTCGCTTTATCTTTCTGCCATGATGTAGATTTCAGATTATCGATGAGTATGTCGCGAAGTTCTCCGTCGGCTCCATATAAGGTATTAGCAACAACCAGTTGCATATCTTTGGGGGCGTGGAGTTGAAACTGTGCGGGAATAAATTCGGTGATGGCCAGACTCGGACCCATGAAAAGCGGCAATACGATTATCTTCTTAATTCCATCACGTGTAGCTTCTTGTATCGCTTCTGAAAAAATCTGGGCGGGTTTATTATCTAAAAGGTCAGGTGGTACTTTTTGAGAATGTAAAACGGAAACTGGACGCACTTCGTGTCCGATAATCTGACTTACCTCTTTAGCTAAATGACGTAGACCCAGAGTAGTTGCGGCTTCGAGTGAGCCGTTATCTACGAGTAATATCCGGGTGAACTGCATAAAGTTTATCTATGGTTAAGGTAATTTAAGGCAATGAATACTCGGTTTATTTTGAGAGTGTATCTAGGGGTGCACTCAAAACGGCTTCGGGAGTGTGGCCTTTCTCGCGTAGTTCTTGGATAGAGAGGCCTTGGGTGCGTTTAGCGAGGCGTTGTCCTTGGGCGTCTTTGACCAGGGCGACGTGTGCCCATTGTGGTGCAGTCCAATTGAGTGCGCGATACAGCAAAATCTGTCGAGCTGTGGAGAGGAGTAAGTCGGCACCGCGAACTACTTCTGTGATCTTCATGGCATGATCGTCGGCGACGACAGCGAGCTCGTAAGAAGGAAAGCCATCTTTTCGCCAAACGAGGAAGTCGCCGAAATCTTTACCTGATGTGAACGACTGTGGATCTTGTAACTGATCGACGAATTTAATTTCTTCACCCAACGGAACTCTGAATCTCCAGTTTTGATTTCCGGGTTCAGTGGCGTCACTTCCGAGATTTTTATCAGACCGAAACTCAATCGGAAAAATCGGCTCTTGATCATCCTCGACGTGAGGTGCGACTAGTGCGCGTTCGACATCTTTGCGCGATTTGTCACACGGATAGATTAGTCCAGTGGCATGTAATTGTTTCCAGATTTCTAAATAATAGTTGATTCTTTGCGACTGCGTATAGGGCCCGAATGGGCCACCGACATCGGGACCTTCGTTCCACTCGAAACCTAGCCAGCGACAGTCATCCATTGACCTCTGGGCGAACTCGTTGCGACAACGGTGAGAGTCTAAATCTTCGATACGGAAAATAAGCTGTCCATTGGCACGTAAAGCACGTTCCGCAGCTTGAGCGAAGGTACGGGAATGCCCCACGTGTAATAAGCCTGTGGGTGTGGGAGCGATGCGACCGCGATAGCCTGACATGCTTAGAGGGGATTATCGGTCGAGATAAACTCCCAAGGGATATCAAACTCTGCTGATACGGCAGCGGCGAGTGCTTTCACGCCCCAGGTTTCGGTCGCATAATGTCCGCAAGGGTAAAGATTCCATCCTTGTTCCTGTGCTTCGTTGAAATGTTCTTCACGAAGTTCACCCGTGATAAGTGTATCACAATTTTCAGACTTTAAGTAGGGGAGTGCACTGCGTCCGCTACCGCTGAGAATGGCAATCCACTTTGGATTCTTGGATCCGAATTCGATAGCCTTGAAAGTTTGAGGATAGGATTTCTTTAGACGCTGATTTAATTTTTTACGACTGATACCGCGGCAGATACAAGCAATAGGCAGGCCTTTAAAATCCACAAACCAGCGTATGACTTTCAGGCCGAGGTCTTGAGCAATTAAAGTATTATTACCAATCGCGGGATGGGCATCGAGTGGGAGATGGCTCGAGTAAAGTGACAACTGGCTTTTCTTGAGTGCGGCTTGGCGCAGTTTCTTTACTTCATTTTTAGGAGAGACGGTCGACCAATGAATTCCGTGGTGAACGATTAAATAATCTATGCCGCGTTTAGCGGCTTGTTCAAAAACTTTAGCACCAGCGTCGACGGCGGCACCTACCTTACGCACTTTGTTTTTACCCTTAAATTGCAGGCCGTTGTTTGCCCCAGGAAAATCTTTAATTTTCGTATTATTGGTAATCAGATTACAAAACTGTGTAATTGTTGAAGCTGAGGCGCTCATGATTAAAGATTTTTTAACTCGGCTGGAGTGGGAAACTTGGCTTTTTCTACTAAAGATTCAGGACTGAAAGTATGATCTAGTAAATTGATGCGTACGGCCGCATCGGTAATTTTTAAGACATCGATATCTCGTGTGGTTTCATCCCGAACACTGCAAGTGCTGACCATCCACTGGCCATCGACTTTGGCAAAGTCTTCGATTTTTAGAGTGCGTGTAATTTTGCCGGTTTGACTGTAATACGTTGCTTCCGTGAGAGCGCCGTAAGCACGATCAATACCATAGACTACTTTAGCAGGTTCACTCTGAGTTGGATTAATAGCTTCGAAGAAGTGTACACCACGGCCGCGAGATCTGAGAGTCGCGGTGTAACGTGTATCTTTCCAGTGTGTGAACGGCAGGTTAATATCGAATGCACTGAGAATTAATCCTGGTACGATGGGTTCGCTGGCTTCGTGAGAATTTCCGGCTTGAGCGGGTTTTAAGTTATTAGAAATCCAGAGTGATGACTGTTTAAAATTCTTAACGGCGATGAACGATAACTGCGTTTGTCCTTCTTTATCAAATATTTCGGCGCGGACTTGTGGACCATAGTCTACCCAGCCAGCCCAGAGGGCGCCTTCTATGGGATTTTTATTTTCACCTAAGCGAGGCTTGTGAATTATATTAAATTTAAGAAAGAAATTTCCCGGGATTCGGGATTGGCGGAAGAGCTGTAAAACTTGATCGCTTTGTTCGCTATTTAATTGGGCAAAGCCATCATCATCAAAGTTGCCTTGGGCAAGACCTTGAGGTGGGCATGACAGAGCCACCCAGCAAATTAACAAGCTGAGTAAAAGTCGTGACACTGCAGATTACTGTTTGGCTCCCGGTGCAGCAGGTGCCACTGGGACTGGTTCAGACTTAACAGGCGCAGCAGGTGTGCTGACGGAATTAGTGACAGGTGCTGCAGGTGCGGCAGGCGTCGCTTTAACTGGTTCTGGTTTAACAGGTGCAGTTACGGCAGGTGCCGGTGCGAGGGCTTTAGGGCCTTTGTTTTCACGAGCAACGAAACCGAGGTATAAACCAAAACTTAAAACGAACAAAATCACCGTTAAAGTGGTAGTCATTTTTGTGAGCACGTTTGCTGATTCACCACCGAAGACACTTTCAGCGGCACCGCCACCGAGAGCGGATCCCATTCCGGCGTTGGCGCTTGGGCGCTGCATGAGAATGATGAGTACAACGAGAACGCTGACTAAAAATAAGAAGACAACGGCGGCGTAGAGCAGAAAGTCGGTCATGCCCCTATCCAAGGGGTCTGGTGCTCATAAAACAACGCCAAAATCAAACTTGGGTATAGGTTCCTTCGCTGACTTTATAGGTAAGCCAGTTGCCAGATGGGGGTGGGATGGTTCCCGTGGCGATTACTTGATGGGAATCGCCGACTTCCTTCCAAAATGCCCGCCTGCGGGTATCATCCAGTTCTCCGAGCACATCGTCTGCCAGAATCACGGGTGGGGTGGGGGTACGAAGTTCGTCTCGTTTTAGACGTCCCAAACAAAGGGCTAAAACCAGTAAACGCTGTTGGCCCTCGGAGGCGAAGTCGGAGGCATCTTGGCCTTCGAACAGAACCTTAAAATCATCCTTCTGTGGTCCACGCAATGTGGTCCCAGTGATTTTTTCAGCTGCCCGATTTTTTTCCCAAAGTTCGGCGAGTGAGTCAATCGGAGTGTCGGCTTGAAAAATAAGATCAGCACCTTTGTTGGGGAAACCAGAGCGTGTGCATGTCTCGCGAAGTGTTTCAGCTAGTTCAGGGATTATGGCCACACGCGTTTGATTTATAACTACCGCAGCGGCGTACATAATTTTTTCAAATGCACGCAGTTCGTCGTCGGACGGTCTCTCCATTTTTAATAACGCATTTCTACCTTCGAGGGCGCGTTGGTAATCACGAACCGCGTTAAGATAATTTGCGTCGGTGCTGCCAATCGCGGCATCCATCCAGCGTCGACGATTAGAAGGTTGTCCGCGAATTAATCTTAAATCGTCGGAACAAAAAACGACCGTAGGAAAAAGTCCAAGGTGTTGTGAGACTGAGCGAACCGGAGTGTTGTTTACGACCGCTTTGCGTGAGCCCTTGGCTAATTGAATTTCGACTACTTGATCTCCTGAGCCATCTTTAATATCGAGTCGAACACGGGCCTCTTTGCAGTCTTTACGAATAAGTGGGGTAATTTCGTTGGTGCGAAACGAACGAAAGGTTGAAACCAACCCGGCCGCTTCAAGTAGATTGGTTTTACCTTGGCCATTATCGCCGGTGAGGAAAACGTGATTATTATCTGTAACTACATCCGCAAAAACTAAGTTTCGAAAGTCGACCGTGCGAATGCGGGTTATACGCATAATTACTGTGGAATTTCAATGGTCACGCCCACTTGTAACTTGGTTGGATTTTTAATCTTAGTTTTGTTGGCGTTATAAATTTCAGTTTTTCTTTGGTCGGTACCGTAAAATTTTCTGGAGATAGAAGAAAGGCTGTCGCCCGATTTGATAACATAAGTCGTGGTCGTTTTTGTTCCGGTAGAGGTTGTTTTAGAATTGGTCGTTGAAGCTGATGGAGTGAGTGGGGCTTCGCTGACTTTATTGATACGGGAAAGTTCGGAGACTTCACGTTTCAATCTTTCGTTCTCAGATTTCAATTTTTGTAGTTGGGAATACTGATCAGTCGTGCCGACGGCGTCTGGTTCGAGTGGTCTTCCAGGGATTTGCTCCAAATAAAGTTTTTCGGCAGTTTTAATCATCTGACGTACGATTTTACTTTGATCCGAGGTAGGCTTGAGGCGGATGTATTCGTTAAAGTGATAGATAGCAGGGAGGGGGTCTTTTAAGTCGATGTACATACGGCCTGCTTCGAGGTGTGACTCCGCTGCACCTTTGCGTGAATCAATCACCCGTAAGAAACATTCGAGTGCCCGACGGGACTCGTGTTGCTTTTCGTAAGTGAGACCTTGACGAAACTCAGGGTCATCGAGTTCGAACGTTCTCGCGTTGGACTCTTTGTTGTCATCACAACCCACAACCAAAAGAACTGACGTCATTAAAACTAGCGATAAAGTGAGTGAATGTTTACGAGACATACTGAGTTAACATTTCGATTTACTATTCTAAACTCAATCTAAAATCATTCCTTCAATGCTTTAACTAGGGCGGCTTTAAGTTCTGGTGTGTTAAATTTGAAACCTGATTTTAAGGCGACTTCGGGCATGACCGCGAGGTCGGCAAGAAGTGTTTCTGCCCCCATTTGACCAAATAAAGTGGATACCAGCCAAGTAGGCATGGGGATGGACGTTGGGCGCTTAAGCACGCCCCCAAGTTCTTCGGCAAAGGCCATTTGTGTGACAGGCTGGGGAGCAACGGCGTTAACCGCGCCTTCGATTTTGTCATTTTTAATAACCCAGGAGACGAGAGCGGCTAAATCCCCAAGTCGGATCCAGCTGAGATGCTGGGTGCCAGGTCCAATTCTGCCACCCAACCCAGCGACAAACGCCGGAAGCATTGTTTTGAGAGCGCCACCGGAGGCTGCGAGGACGAGGCCAGTTCTTAAATGGACGGTTCGAATGCCCGCCTCCTTAGCCGGTGAGGTTGCGGCTTCCCAAGCTTCAGTGACTTCGCCTAAAAAACCTTCACGCGCGACTTTGGATTGTTCGGTTAGAACTTCGTTGGGTCGGTTAAAGCCGTAGCGATTTATACCAGAAATAGAAATAAATACTTTAGGTGGATTTTTAAGTTGAGCCAAAGTGGATGCGAGCAATGCGGTGCTTTCTGTCCGGCTGAGAAGAATGCGATTCTTACTCGCATCGGTCCAACGTTGCGCGATGGGCTCTCCCGAGAGGTGAACGACGGCATGAGCATTTTCTAAAAAACTTTTGTCGATCCAGCCCGAGGCGGTGTCCATCGACATCGGACCTTGTTGGCGTGACTTTAAAGGAAATACCGAGAAACCATCTTGAATGAGTGTACCACCCACGGCTTGTCCGACGAGGCCATGAGCACCAGTTAAAATAACGCGTGGGGTGGAAGTGGTCACAATAATTATTTCAATAACATCATTACCGACATAATTACCATTACTAAATCTTCAATAAGGGTGATGGTCGACATGGGTAAATTTAAGCTGGTTCCAAGGCAGGCACAGCGAATTTGTTTATTTTGTCGCAAGGCGTTGATCACGCCTAAGCTGCCGAAGCCCATCAGCACAATCGAACCCCAGAGTGCGAATTGAAGTTGGTATTTAAAGAGAAACGCAAAGCCTAGGAGTAATTCGAGGAAAGGATAAAATAGGCCGTAAGGTGACCAAGTCTGGGCGAGTAAATCATAAGTCGAAAAGGCTGATTTAAATCCGGCTAAGTCGAAGAGCTTGAACGAACCGAAGACGATAAAAAATCCCGCCATGAAATTTAACATGAAGGCCTCTCGATCAGGCCAACTTTTTAGAGAGACTAACGTAATCATTAAAACGATGACGAAAAGTGGCTGATAGGTCTTGAACCACGGTTTGCTTTCAGTCGTTAATTCACTTTCAGAATCCAATTTATATTTTCCGATTTTTTGTAACTCCTCATTTAATCTATTCAGGTCGGGAGTGGAGTCTGTCGTAATCACGGCCTTGGGTGGGTGAAGCGATACCGTGATATCCTTAACGAGTGGGCGAATTTGATTTTCAATTTTCTTAACACAACTTTCGCAATGCATACCTGTAATGGAATACGTTAATTTCATATTCTCATCTTACCTCCCCAATGCTAATAATCAACGCCTCGAAACGACTAAAATCCAAGGCTTGGGTTGGTAGGGTGCGTAACCAACTTTTTCGACTGTATTGCCTGCTTTTTCGGCTGATTCGGCAAATTTATCAACGACATCGGACTCCTCTTTTCCACCTGGATGACCGGTGTAGGCCACGCAGATGAGTCGTCCACCACTTTTCAATTCAGCCAATGCAGACTGAAGAGCGATGGCTGTACTTTCTGGTTGAGTGATAATTTTTTGATCACTGCCAGGGAGATATCCCAAATTAAAAAGAGCCACGGATATTTTTCCACGGTGTGACTCAGGAAGAGCTTCCGTTAATTCCGCATGTGAACGCTCATGGAGTGTCACACGATCAATGAGCCCTGAGGCTTCGAGTAGATTGCGCGTCGAGTTAATTGCCTCAGGTTGAATGTCAAAGGAATGCACCCAGCCAGTTGCGCCGACGGACTTTGCTAAGAATGCAGTATCACGACCTTTGCCTGCGGTAGCATCGATAGCCAGGTCACCGATATTCAAAACTTCACTGGCTAGGGCTTGAGCGCGTTCGGTGACGCGAATGGGGATTACGGTAGCCAAGGGAATTTTCCAAAGTTAGGCGGACGTTTTTCGTTCCACGCTTTTCGACCTTCATCGCCTTCTTCGGATAAATAATAAAGTAGGGTGGCGTTACCTGAAAGTTCTTGAATACCAGCTTGCCCATCGAGCTCAGCATTAAAGGCTGATTTTAGGCAACGAATAGCGAGAGGACTCTTGGTCATGATTTCCTGAGCCCATTGAATACCTTCGTTATCCAATTGCTCATAGGGTACGACGGTATTGATGAGTCCCATTTCGAGAGCTTGCGTGGCATTATACTGGCGACAGAGGAACCAAATCTCTCTGGCTTTCTTTTGTCCAACATGACGTGCGAGATAAGAAGCACCAAAGCCGCCATCAAAACTACCGACGGTCGGACCGGTTTGGCCGAAGACAGCATTATCTGCCGCGATTGTTAAATCACAAATAACATGAAGTACATGTCCACCGCCGATGGCATAGCCTGCAACGAGAGCGATGACTACTTTAGGCATCGAGCGGATGAGTCGCTGTAGGTCTAAAACATTGAGACGAGGTACGCCGTCTTTACCGACATAGCCGCCGGCTTTACTGCCGCGAATTTTTTGATCTCCGCCAGCACAGAAAGCAAACTTCCCATCGGTCTGAGGGTTGGCACCGCGAAGTAGAACAACCCCGATGGTTTCATCATCACGGGCATCGCCAAATGCTTTAATCATTTCAGCAACCGTATCGGGCGTGAAAGCGTTGCGTCGATCGGTGCGATTAATCGTCACGCGAGCAATGCCTTCGGCTTTCTCGTAGATGATATCGGTATAGTTACCGTGTTTTATCCACTTTAGTGTGGGTTGCATAGGTCTACAGTGAGGGGTTAAACAACAATTTCCAATGAATAAGAGAGGGGACGCTTGAAAATTTGCTCCAACCCATCCAATTTTAGGTATGCGTGAATTAACTAAAGAACAAATTTCAAAGGTTTCTGAATGGGTTGCGGAGGGGTCTTCACTTTCAGTCATTCAAGGTAGGCTCTCTACTGAACTAGGCATTTCGATGACTTTTTTAGACGTCCGCTTCCTGGTCGATGACTTAAATCTCACCCTTCAGGAAAAAGAAGAGCCTAAGAAACCTGAACAAGTAGTAGCTGCGACTGACGAAACTTTACCCGATGAAAATGGTTCCGCTGGGGCAGCCGCTGGTGTGAGGGTTGAAGTGGATACCATTTGTCGTCCAGGTACGATGGTCAGTGGTAATGTTACTTTCTCAGACAATCAAAAAGCCGATTGGTATTTGGACATGGAAGGCAGACCAGGACTCGTGCCGCGCACTCAAGGATATCGTCCAACTCAAAATGACATTATGGAATTCCAACAAAAGTTGGACGCCGCCTTACGTCAGTCGGGATTTTAAGCGCGCGATTTTAAAATAGCTTCGGCAATCGTAAAATCACTGGGGCGAGTGAGTTTAAGATTAACCTCGGTATTTTCTACTAAAGATACTTCTTGGCCAAGTGTGGCGACGGCTGAGCTGTCGTCAGTTACTTTTGCTCCCGATGATTTAACATTACGGTAGGCTTTTAAAATCACCGCAGTGCGAAATACCTGAGGTGTTTCAGCGGTCCATACGAGTGAACGATCGGGTGACATGTCGACAGCGTTACCAGTCTTATGTGCAATCTTAATGGTGTCAGCTGCTCTGCCCGCTAGAATGGCTGCTCCAGATTTAGCAGCTTGGGTTCTAACTATATTAATGGCGGTGGGCGTGATGAGTGGACGAGCACCATCGTGGATATGGACTAAGCCTTGGTGATCGGCACAGGTTTCGAGTGCTGCGAGTACCGATTCTTGGCGACTGTCTCCGCCAAGCACATAGTCGACTTTCCAATTTGGAAAATGGAATGTGGCATAGGCAGTTTGTATTTTCGCTAACTGTTCTGCATCGCGATAGGCGATGACCACTTTCTCAATTTTTCCCGTAGCGTAGAATGCATTCAGAGAATAAAAAAAGACCGGCTTATCGAGAAGGCTAGCGGTAATCTTGTCATCCACGACTTTTTGCATCCGTCGGGCAAAACCCGCGGCGAGCAATACAAGTACGTCGCCAGGTTTATTCATTTTGTCTCTCCGATTTCTCGGCAAATTTTTACCGCTTCGGCAGCAGGGTCGATCGCTTTTAAAATAGGGCGTCCGACTACGATGAAACTAGCACCCGCTTGTGCTGCTTGAATGGGAGTCATGACGCGATTTTGGTCATCGGCTTTACCATCAGGATAGCGGATACCTGGTGTGACTAAAACCGGATTAGGTCCTAGTTCTTTTCTGAGTAGAGGTAATTCGAGCGGAGAGCATACGCAGCCATGAACGCCCGACTGGATTGCCATTTTAGCGAGGAGTTTAACTTGTTCTTCGGGGCTAGACTTTACGCCCACGGCATTGAGCTGGGCTTGATCCATGGATGTTAGAACCGTCACCGCTAAGAGTTGGCAGTCAGGAATGTTCAACTTTGCTGCTTCGACGGCACGAGTGAGCATTTCGGGTCCACCACTGGCATGAAGGGTGAGTAAAGAGCAGGGGCGTCCTTTCAAGCTCTTGATCGCCGAACTGACGGTGTTCGGAATGTCATGCAATTTTAAATCGAGGAATACTTTGAAACCCAGCGCATGAAATTCATCTACGATGCTGGGGCCATGTTTAACAAAAAGTTGAAGACCTAATTTTACCCAAGCTACTTTGCCGATTAATGGTTGAACTAATGATAATGCCTCTTCTTTGCTCTCAACATCTAGAGCGATAATTAGACGGCAGGGATTTCCCATGAGGCAGTCTTAGGTATTAAAAACCTAATCTGCGAGAGTTAAATTAAACCTTTAATCTAAATTTGATGACGACCTTGAGAACTTCGCAGGGTTTGGAAATTTGTACCCCAGGTTGATGTGCATCGGAGGGGTAGAAAATAGTAAATTGTGAAGGGTAGAGGTGGAGAAGACTCGACGGCTGCTTTGGGGCTAAAAACTTAGCTACATCTTTTTCGGCGGAATACGCCTCGAGGGTTTGCAGTAAGGCTACATCATGATGACCGCAGTATTCTTCACCCGCGAAGACTACCTGAATGTCACCAAAGACTTGATGTGCCTCCCACTTTTTATCTGCCGTGGGTTTAGTCTGGTAACGTTGGACGCCCGCGACGCAATCCTGCCCCACGATTTCATATTTTCCATCGGGGGTGTTTACATTAAATGACTTAAGCCACTGGAATGCCTGCGGAAAATACGGATGAAGATTTTCGATTCGCTGAGAATGGGTAAGTAAATCTTGAATCATATTATAAAGCTTCGTCTTCGCTCTGGGCCACATCGTCGAGGGGCATCTCGACTGATTGTTGTGCGCCGAGTAATGTGAGTAGGACGGCGATTCTCTTTTGTGGGGTAGCGAGTTTTAAAACTTCGCCCTCGGATCCCGCGAAGATCCCGCGAATGACTTTAATTTTGGCACCTACTTTTAATTCTTCGTCGAGCATCGATAAAACACCTTCAGGGCCAAGGGCTTTGAGTTCATCGATAACTTTATTATCAACGTCGACCGCCTTTCCGTTTTTACTGACTAAGTGAAGTACACCGCGAGTGCTTTTGACGGTGCCTTGTGAGTCCTCAGGATTAAATTTAACAAAAATATATCCAGGGAAGAGAGGTTCGATTACCTCTTTATTTTTCTCATGTCCACGTCGGGTGCGGCGAATTCGTGGAAAGAAAATATCGATGTCGCCGACAGCTTTTAAATTACGAACCGCCACCGCCTCTTGGCGAGGTTTGGACTTTAAACAGAACCAAAAATTTTCTGTGGCGTCACTCATGAGGCTTGAACTTCATCGCGTGCGGGAAGCCAGCCAAGCGCGATGATGATGAGCTGCGAGACTGCAAAGGCGCAGAGCCAGAAGAAGCCAGACTCAGTGAAACCATAACTGTGTAATCCGACGCCTAATAAATTGGTGCCAAACCAGGACCAACTGGTGACGATGTTTCCAAAGACGAGCATTTGCATAAGGCCTTCGCGTTTAACCAGTGCACCCCAGCGAGCGTGTAAGCAAATGGCACACCAAAGAACAATCAATACGGCCCCGTTTTCTTTAGGATCCCATCCCCAGAATCTTCCCCAACTTTGGTCGGCCCAGATTCCACCCAGCATGGTTCCGACGAAACTAGCGAGGGTTGCAAAAGCGAGAATACCATAAGCGGCACGTGCGACTGAGTCTCCGTCACGATAGCCTTTCTTGAATGCTCGTAGCCATAAGTGAATGGCTGCGACTAGTCCGGCGACAAAGGTTGCAGCATAGCCAATCGTGACCGTAGTGACGTGGGTTGAGAGCCAGAAGTTGGAATCTAATACGGCGCGGACACTCTCTAAATTATCTTCTCCCGATAATCCCAAATTGTGAGCCACGATGAGAGACATGAATCCGCTGACACTTGCGGCCACAGATCCAATACCATTACGCCATATTTTCTCTAAGATGATACCGAGTAATACAGCACCCCAGGCGACAAATATACCTGATGAATAAAGATTGGTGACGGGTGGACGTTCGTGCAGCCACATACGGAAACCTAACGCAATCGTGTGACATACGAAGAGAGAGATAAGTACTGCAAAAGCCCAATTAAAGTAGATTTGTTTTTTTTCTGCGACCCAAGCCCAGAGCACGAATAAGATTAATATGAAATAGGCGATGAGCATCCAATAGAATGCCTGTAATCGACTGAAGATTGTTTCGGCGTCGGTACGTACAGTCCATGGGCCCGTTTGTGCAGCGTAGAGTGCACGGACTTCTAATGCACAATCATCATCGCGACCTTCGCGCCAGGCGGTACAGAAATTAGCGTAGCGGGTTACGGTACCATCCGTCGCTAAGGCTGGCCGGTGAAGGTTGCGTTCGGTGATGACGGAGAGCAGGGCTGAACCTAAATTATCCCACTCTTGATTAACGTTGGTAGGAAGTGGGGGTACGATACGTATACCGCCTTCGCGACTAAAGTTCTGGTAACGTTCGACGAGGAATTTTAAATTATCTTGAAGCTCTTTATCGAACTTCGGTGCAATACCATTGTTGCTTTTCTGTTCAGAAATTTGCGCAGCTGCACGATTTAGCGAGCCGAGCCAAGTTTGGTATTCTTGTTGAGGAGAAATCTCAGCCGGTAAATCGCCAGGAATAAAAGCCATGGCTAAGTTAGCATACTGACGGGCAGCGTTCTCTAATTGGATGAGCGCACGGTCTTCAGCTTCGCGGTTAGCTTGGGCGAGGGTGCGAGATTTTTCGGCGGCTTTGGTTAAATTTTCGCTGTTTTTGATAACATCATTCCAACTCACGAACTTTGTTTTTTCGGGATCACGTCCCATCATTTTAAGGACCACTGGGTGATCGACACGGAAGGTAGGCAGAAATTTTGCAACATGTCCGCGGAAAGAGACTTCAATGAACCAATCTAAAGCGGTTATAGATTTTCCTTTGAGATTTATACACCGGGCTTCGAGTGCTGTTTTTGCTACCGCATCTAAGTCGGGGAGCTCTTTGGCAATTAAGGCAGACTCTTCAGCGGTCCAAGTTGAAGGCTTCTTGCCGAAGGCGATGGCTTCTACATCGGTGAGTGCAATCTCACGACGTGCCCGCATTTGTAGTAGCGAAGAACTTGCTAATGTTTCGATCGGGATGACTCGACCACCACTTTGCACGGGTAGGTTGCCCAACTCGCGAGTGTCCCACTTGTTTTCCGCAGATTCAGCGTTGAGCGGAAAAAAACCAAGAGCGAGAATGCTCAGTGTCGTTGCGGCGGTTCGACGACTTAAGAACTGTCCGAGAGATAGGCAGAAGTGCCAAAGAAGTCCTAATGACATGAGCCCGACAGATAAATAGGGAATTAACCAACCCGGATTACGTACGACTTGTAGAACAGAAATATTTTTTCCTTCAGCTGTAGCACCGAAGCTCGACTGGTAAAAAGTCATTCCGCCGTGACGCATCGGTTGATTCATGGAAATCGTGTAAGGAAATTTTCCGGTTTCACCTGTGACGATGACATCGCTGACGAAACGTTTGGGAATATCAGTTCCAGGATATTTTTCGTGGGTAAATTGGTTTAGGGATATCGAGAAGGGTAGATAGTTGCGAAGTTTACGGAGAGTGATTTCATAATTTCTGCCGTCATGCGCAAAGGTCTGAGCGGGGAATGACTCACCTAATTGAGCATTGAGAATCCAAGAACCGAGACTCACTTTACGCGAGGTGATTTCAACAATCGCCAGTGGGTTATTCGGATTGTTGTCGTCGTAACTTTCAGGAAGAGGTCTGTAGGCTAAAGCTGTTCGTGCGCCGATGCCTTGGGTGACTGACGCGACTTCGCCTTGAGGAAATTGTGATTTGGCTCTTAAGACTGAATTAGGATAGTACTTCAGAACCTTAACTGTGAATGCTGTATTGGGTAGGTTTAATTCCGATTTGTTTAATAGCTCTTCTGGTATGGAGACTACTTTGTCCGTCCCGTTTGCGGTATGTTCGATAATTACTAATTCAAAGCTACGAAAGGCTTCGGTGAAATTACGTTGCTCCTTTTCAGGTATGACCATGGCGGATTCATCTTGATAGGCTGCGGTGACGAATCCTCCGATCAGGAGTAGGAGTAGACCGATGTGAATCATCTTAATGCCCCAATGCTTATAACCTTTTTTATCCTGGAACTTTTGGAAGTGTGCGCAGATTAAGTTTATCACCAACAATAGTCCGAGTAAAAAGCCAGCGGGGAGGGGAATGCGAAGAGGGGCGGAACTGTTTAAGGGATACAGGCAAAACCAACTGCTGAAATATTCCTTTTGAACATGCCAAACGCCCCAGTGAACTTGTTCAAGTGTCCCTAGTAAAATTAGGATCATCGACAAGCTGAGCAATGCGACCGTCAATTTGAGTGACGCTGCGAATTGGTAGATTCGATTTACAGTTGTTGAAGGGCTTGAACTCACGGAAGTTGAGTTTGGGTTACCATTTTTAAGAATGACTCCTTTTCGGCGCTCACCAGGCCGGTATCACCTGTGAGTTTAAAAAACCAAGTCGCATTGTTTTTGGGAAGGATGACGGCGGTGGTAGACTTTTTTCCGTCGGTGGATATCAGCTGGTAAACTCGACCAGATAAATTACCGACGTTGATTGAATTTTGATCGGACTTAATTTTATCTTCGCCCACTTTCTCTAATCCCAGTTGGCCACGCCAGCGATTGACGTTGGCTACATCGCCACCGACGTCGCCAGGGAAAACAGTAACTGCGATTTCTGCTTTCGATCCATCCGCTTGTGTGATGCTCCAACTACCTTTGCGCATTGGGTTTGGGGCAGATGCAGTCCAAGTTTTAGGAATGGATCCCCACTTAGGTTCACCAAATGAAGCGACTTCGGCCTGCATCGAGGCATCGCCCTTCATGGCGTTCATTTTATTCGAGGGTGCCTCGCTTGCTTTTGCGAGTGCTGCAGAATTTTCCGATTTAACTTCGTAGGTCGCAATCTTTGGCTCGGGCTTACACGCGCTGAGGATTAAAGGTAAAATGATTAGCCAATGTCTCATCATAATTGAGACAATAACTCGCACCCTTGTTGGCAATCAAAAGGCAGAGCTATCAACTAAACTAATGGGTACTATTCTGAATTAGACCCCTAAGAAGTCCTTTTAGTTAGCAAAACGGAATACTGTGACATCGCCGTCCTTGAACAGGTATTCTTTGCCTTCTAAGCGATATTTTCCAGCGTCACGGGCCGCGGCAACGGAGCCAACTTTAACCAAGTCAGCATAAGCGACGACTTCAGCCTTAATGAAACCTTTTTCAAAATCGGTATGGATTACTCCAGCGCATTGCGGTGCGGTCATCCCACTACGGAATGTCCATGCACGCACTTCTTTTTCGCCAGCAGTGAAATAGGTGGCCAGTCCGAGTAATTTATAAGCACCACGGATAAGTCCTGATACACCTGAGTCGGTTACGCCCAGAGCATTGAGATAGTCTTTGGCTTCGTTGGGTGGCAGGTCGCAGAGTTCAGCCTCTACTTGGGCACAAATCACGACGGCCTCACAACCAGACTGTTCGGCAATATGTTTACGTACGGCTTCGACGTAAGGATTCTTGGAAGGATCTGCTAAATGCTCTTCGGCAACATTGCATGCGTATAGAACTGATTTCGAAGAGAGGAGAGCGTAACTCTTAATTCTCACTCTTTCTTCTTCGTTGACTGATAAGCTTGAGGCAGGTTTGCCGTCGTTTAAGTGTTTGATGAGGCGAGTAAGTAATTCGACGTTGGCGATGGCGTCCTTGTCCTGGCTCTTAATTTTCTTTTGATTCTTATCGAGCTGTTGTTCGGCCGATTGAATATCAGCTAAAATAAGTTCAGTTTCGATTACGCCGATGTCACGGATAGGATCAACTTTACCCATGTTGTGTACAATGTCATCGTTATCGAAACAGCGTACAACGTGCACCACGGCATCGACCTCACGAATGTTTGCTAAAAATTTATTTCCTAAACCTTCACCTTTAGATGCACCGGCGACCAATCCGGCGATATCTACGAATTCAATCGCGGCAGGGATGACGACTTTAGTACCTGCGATTCTTTGAAGTTCAAAGAGACGATCGTCAGGAACTTCGACGACGCCGACATTGGGCTCGATGGTACAGAACGGATAGTTCGCCGCCTCAGCTTTGCGTGAGCGTGTGAGGGCGTTGAAGAGAGTAGACTTACCGACGTTGGGTAGTCCGACGATGCCTGCCTGTAACATAGAGTTTGCAACGTGGGCTTCCTTGCCCCGAAGGTCAAGAGCCGGAAATGAACAATGGCAAAGTCTCCGCTTCTTCGCGGGTTTTACTGTTGGGCAGGACAACCTCTTGGTCCGGTAATGTGCGACCTTTGGTGAGTTTGGCTAGACAGACCCGACCCTTAATTGACAGCACACTTAATAAGGCAGTTGGTTTGAGGTCGTTGTCGCGGGCGATAATGACATCGTTCTCTCTTAGATTAAATTCCGGAACTTCTCTGACTAGGTGGACGGCGATTAGGCCATTGAATTCTGAAGAACGTCCAACAAACCCAACTCGGTAGTTAGTTGAACTACCTGTGGGTTTATTAAACGGCGAACTCGGTTCAGTAACTTCAGTCTCAGTTGGCGTCGTCGCACAACCCACAAAGAGGAATGCAAGAACGACGCAACAGAGACGTGAAATCACTTAGAGCTGCTGATTTTGTTGCTG